>JALYVK010000126.1:450-6911 GCA_030853265.1 Actinomycetota bacterium | reverse complement strand
GCGTGGTGGCCGGACGGCGCGGTGAGCACGCTGGCCGAGACCGCGATCACGGCGACGGTGGCCACGGCCCCGAGTGCGCTCGCGGCGCGGACGCCCGCAATCCGGCCCCGCTGAGCGATCCGCTGGTGCACAGCATCGAGCACTGTGGCCGAATCGGGTCGACGGTCGGCCTCGTGGGCAAATAGATCGCTCAGCATGTCTTCGGTGTTCATGAGTGCTCCGTCTGGTTAGTGGGCACGAGCCTGGGCGCGATGTCGGCGCGCAAGTTCGCAAGGGCACGCGCGGCGTAGCCGCGCACAGTGACGGCCGAACACCCGAGAACATCGGCGATTTCGGCGTCGGTGAGATGTTCGTAGTAACGCAGCACGAGCACGCTGCGCTGGCGGCGCGGCAGCTCGCTCAGCCGCCGCAGCGCGGCGTCCCGGTCGGCGATGGCGCCGGCATGATCACCAGTCGGCGGTCCCTCGGGTAGTTCGTCAAAGGGCAGGACGACGTTGCGGACGGCCCAGGTGCGCCGCCAGGACAAATGCGCCCGGGTGAGCATCGTCCGGAGGTAGGCGCGCGGATGGTCGGCCGCGACCACCAGTGACCATCGGCGATACGCCTTGAACAGCACGTCCTGGACGAGGTCGCGGGCCAGCTCGCGGTCACCGGTGAGCACCGTGGCGTAGCGCAGCAACCCGTCCAACTCGCGCCGGGCGAAATCGTCGAAGTCGCTCATGTCCACGTGAGATAAGACGCCTCTCGACCGCGAATCCGTGGTCTCGCCCATCCAGCGCCTCCTGATCCCCGGACCGCGTTGCAGATGGCCAGATCGGCCAGGCGGAATCAGCGGTAGATCTCGCGCCGATGAGCGATGACGAGGACCAGCAGTCGTTGATCCTAGATCTCGTAGACGACCCGGTAGTCACCAGCGCCACTTGCTCGGACGGGCCACCGATCCGGCTGCCCGACCATCGCGCGACATCCGGGTTGTCGCGGATCGGCCTGCAGATCGACGAGCTCGAGGAAACCCGGACGTTGCGTATGCCTTGCAGGCCAGCTCTCGAGACCGCGCTGTTAAGCCGCGCGAGAGGGCCTCGTGATCATGCATCGAGATGCGGTGCTCCGCTCATAACGGTCGACATGGAAGGCGTGGCTGGCGTCGTGGCACCCGACGACGTTCGCCCCGGCCATTCGGAGTACGAACGCAACCGCACGTACATGACCGACGAGGCCAGCGCCGCCGTCCGCGGGATACTCGCCTACGAGCCGGGCGCCGGCGGTCGACATGCTGCGACCTCTTATGACCGAGCCGGCCTGCCTGATTCCCGGCGTCGAGTTGCGCGCTCCACTCACCTCGGGTTCACGGCGCCCGACTTCGCCGGCGCGTACGACCTGATCGACGTCTTCTCCATCCTCGCCGCCTCCCCCTGAGGGGCGATACCTCGGCGCAAACCGCGTCGGTCCCACACGCAGAACGTTCGCCTGCCACAGATCGGCCGAACCGGCCCACGCCTATAACCTCCGATGTCCCGCAGGACGCCCCGTCACCGGAGCGATGTGCCGCAGGGGATCGGCTTGCGCAAATACTGACCGAATACGTCGCGATGCGATGTGATGGAAGCGTCGACCGCGGCTTGGCCGACGTTGCGCTCGAACTCTCCTCGCCCGGACGATATCGAGCGGACAGATCGTGACCGATGCAGTCGCGTCGAACCGATCGTTCTGGAGGATCATGACGGGTTTCGGCTTGCCGGTATCGGCAGGTGCGCGCACGTCAATCCAGATCTGAACGGGCCTCAGGCCCTGGGCACGCGACCGTGCGCGATGCTCGCGTACCCGTTCGCGCGTGCTAGCCATCCTGGGCGCCTGCGGGCCTCCTCTCCGAAGCGAATTGTCCGGTCATACGCTCGCGTCATGGGCGCTGCATCGCTCGGTCCCGAATCCGATGGCACGTTCTCGGTGGGTCGAGACGCCTGGCTGGCCCGGCTGGGGAATCTGCGCAACGTGTTTCGACAGGAGCTGATCGCGCGGCAGCTGGCGGCACATCTGCCACCGGTCCCGGCCACGGTGCTCGACGTCGGAGCCGGGCAGGGCACGCAGGCTTTTCGCCTTGCCGGCCTCGGCTACTCGGTCACGGCCGTCGAACCTGATGCCCAGATGCGGGAGTTGTTCACTGCTGTGGCCGGTGAGCAGTCAGCTGAGGTGCGCGCTCGACTTGATCTGCGTGCGGGTCGTCTGGGTGGCCTTGCCGCGGCACTCGAAGACGCCGGAGCGGGTGCCGGCAACGGCGTTGGGTTCGACGTCGTGCTGTGCCACGGGGTGCTGATGTACCTGCCGTCATCTGTGGCGGCAGTCGCGGAACTGGCCGCTCTGGTGGCGCCCGGCGGGATCCTGGCTGTCGCCGCGCGCAGCGGGGCATTCCTTCCGTGGCGAGCGCTGCTGCGCAACGACTGGGAGGGTGCGCAGCGCGCCTTCCACGAGCTTGATACGGCCGCAGCCGAAGGACGCGATGCGCGCTATGTGAACGAGATCGGATCGCCGGCCAGAGCCGACACGATCGAGGGGCTCACGAACCTTTGCGTGGCGGCGGGACTGCACTGCGAGAACTGGTACGGCGTGCGGATCGCAAGTGACGACACAGACATCGCGGCGCAGGTTCCTGCAGACGAGGCCGAGCTGGCCAGAATGCTCCAGATCGAGGAGCGACTCGGTCGAACCGATCCCTACCGCCAACTCGGTGCCCTGTTCCATCTGATCGCGCGCCGTCCGCGTGTACCCGTTCGGTAACGGCCGCACACGCAGAGCAGCGACCCACCCGATCGCTGCTATCGAGAGCGGTCCCGTGTTCAAGTCTCGCGAACACGCCTGGTACCAGGGTCTCGCGGCGATGGCGCGAGGTGGCGCCCCGCTGATCCTCGATGACGTGTTCCTCTGCGGTGCCGCGGCACAGGCAGCCATGCATGAAACATTGCAAGGGCTCAACGTGCTGTGGGTAGGCATCCGCTGCAACCCGGCCGTCGCAGCCGCCCGCGAACTCCAGCGTCCTGATCGGATCCCCGGCATGGCGCGCAAGCAGGCGCACAGCGTGCATGCCGGCATGAGTTACGCCGTCGAGGTCGATACGACGGAGTCGTCACCCGACGCATGCGCGCGCGCGTCATCGCGCGCACGTGAACTCGTGAACCTCGGAAGACGTCGGATTCGGGCTGGATGATCGACGAACGGGACTCGGATGGCGCTAGCCGGTCCGGTCGTGCTCGGCAATCAGCCGCTTCGGCGCTTGCTCCCGCCAGGCCTCCTCGACCAGCGCATGTGCGCGGGACGGGGAGACGTTGTCGAGTTGCACCTGCAGCCCTAAGAAGCTATGCGTGGCGTCTCGCCGTCGTAGGGCCGCATAGGTGGCGGCGTCGCCGGCCGCCGCCTCATTGGCCGCACGCTCGCTGATGCAGAACACCGCCGTTGCCTCATCCTTGCCCATGCCCAGGAACGTCCGGCCGCGGACCTTGAAGACGGGGACTCCGAAGCGGAAGTGGCTGACTTCAGCGACCTCGGGTAGCGCGCCAGCCCAGGAGCGAATGTCCTCCGTTGTCGTCACTCGGGCACCATATCGGCGGCCGCCGAAGACGGTACTGATTGCTGTACGTCGCCGTTCATCGGCCAGAGCGCGGCCGGAGAGCAGCAAGGCATCCGGAGTTGATCGACCAGCCGCGCGAGATCGGCTGCGGGCGCAGGGGTGGCGGCTGCAGGGCGGCGGTCATGGCGTGGTCCGCCGTCGTGCCGCTGGTGCGGCGGCGGTGCGGGAGATTGTGCGCAGGTCCGCGCGGCTCAGGCCCGCCTCGGCCGCCTGCCGTGCGGGATGCGGGCGTAGGCCTTCGATGAGCAGGTCCAGGTGCCGGTGCGCGAGGCGGTCGTTGAGCTCGGGCGGGATTGGTCCGGGCAGCGGCCGGGCTAGCCGAACCAGCATCAGCCCGATGTCGCCGAAGGTGACGTCAGGAGGTAGCGACCGGTCGGCGTGGGCGGCGTCGATGAGCTGCTGCACGGCGCGGGCCGAGGCCTCGCGCGCGACCCGACCCGGGCCCGTGTTCAGGTCGACTCGTTCGAGCAGCACCGGGATCACCGCCGACACCCGCAGTTGCAGCGCGGCGTGCATGTAGCGGCGTAACGCGGCGAAGGAGTCCGGTTCCTCGGTCAGCGCCTGCTCGGCGGCCTGGGCGGTGCGGGTCAAGGCATCAAGGACGACCGCCTGCATCAGCGTGTCGCGGTCGGTGAAGCGCCGGTACAGGGTGCCGATGCCAACTCCGGCGCGTTGGGCGATGTCTTCCAAGGCCACGCCGGCGCCGCGCTCGAGAAACAGATCTCGCGCCGCTACGAGTATCGAGTCGTGGTTGCGCCGGGCGTCGGCGCGCAGCGGCCCGGTGTACTCCACGCCGTCAACGCTAGCAGCTATCCGGCGGAAAAACCTCCGCTACCACTTGCGCGGGCTCGGCGCGGGTGAGACCGTAAGAGGCGGAAAACACTCCGGTTGGTCGAGGAGGAGTTGTCTGATGTCCAGAAGCGACCCGTCGATGATCACCACCATCTAGGAGAGTGCCCTGCCATGAACATCACGTTCAACCACACCATCGTCTGCGCCCGCGACAAGGAGGTCTCGGCCACGTTTCTCGCCGACATCCTCGGCGTCAGCACAAGCCCGCCGGTCGCCCGGTTCGTCCCGGTGGCCCTGGACAACGGTGTCACGCTGGACTACATGAACGCCGCCGACATGGGCCTGACCGACCCACAGCCGCAGCCCTACGCGTTTCTGGTATCCGAGGACATCTTCGACGCCGCCTTCGCGCGCATCATCGCGGCTGGCATCGGCTTCCACGCCGAGCCAAACGGCGAACTCCCCGGCGAGATATATCGCAACCGGCACGGCGTCCGAGGCGTCTACTTCCCCGACCCCGACGGACACAACATGGAACTGCTCACCCAGGCCCCGTGATGAGCGATCACCTGTTCCGGTTCGGCCTCAGCAACGGCGTCGTCGGTGACCTGCCAAGCTGGACCGCGGCCGCCCGCCGCGCTGAGTCGCTCGGCTACGCGACGTTCCTGCTGCCGGACACCCTCCGCACCCCGGCGCCGTTGGCCGCGCTCGCCGCGGCCGCAGCCGTTACCACCAGCCTGCGGGTCGGGACCTGGGTGCTGTGTGATCCGCTGCGCAACCCACGCCAACTGGCCTGGGAGGCCGCCAGCCTGCAGCAGCTATGCGGGGGACGGTTCGAACTCGGCATCGGCGCCGGGCGTCCGGACGCGCAAGCGGAATGCGCCGACCTGGGTGTCCCGTTCGGCACGCCCGGCGAGCGCATCGCACGCCTGAGCGACACCGTCGCTCTGCTTCGCGAGAAGCTGCCCGACACCATGATCATGGTCGCGGCGTCCGGACCCAAGCTGCTCAACCTGGCCGCCCGGACGGCCGACATCGTCGCGTTCGGCTGGCCACCAGCCACCGATACGAAGGCTGCGAGGGAGCGGATCGATATCGTTCGCTCGGCCGCGGCCGAGAGTTCGCCTGACGTCGAACTGGCCGCCGGGCTCATCGCCGTCGGCGACAGCGCGCAACCATGGCTGGCCCGGATGGGCACCGACGCCCGGGCCCTGGCCGCACACGGCGCGATCACCGTGATAACGGGTACGCCACGACAGATGGCCGATGAACTCCAGCGGCGCCGCGACACCCTGGGCCTGTCCTACCTCACCGTGCCCGCCAGCGCAGCCGAAGCATTCGCGCCGGTCGTCGCCGAACTCGCGAACCGCTGAGCTAAACCCGAGCGGTCCCTGTTTGCGCGACGGTCTCGTCAGGAAACCGCGGCCTTCACTAGCTCGACAACCTTCTGCTCGACCGCGGGGCTCCACTTCTGCAGCGCGAACGACACCGGCCACACCTCGCCGTCGTCGAGGTTGGCCGCATCCTGGAACTCCAGTGTCGAGTACCGGGTGCTGAACTTGCCTGCGTTCTTGAAGCACACGACGACCTTCTCGGACGCGTCAGCGTAAGCCGGCATTCCGTACCACGTCTTCGGCGACAGCTCCGGCGCGTTGGCACTCACCGTGGCGTGGACGCGCTCGGCGAGTGCACGATCCGCCGGCGCCATCTTTGCGATCGCATCGAGGACCGCCTGCAGACCGTCAGCCTTCTTGGCGCCCTTCTTGCCCTCGGCGCGCAACTCCGCAGCGCGCTGCTTCATCGCGGCACGCTCTGCAGCCGTGAAACCGTCGGACTTGGTCTGGGAACTGTTCGCGGGCATTCTGACGCTACCTTTCGCCACGCATGATTCGGCGGGGTGCCGGCCACTGAAACGAAGCCTAGGCCGGCCACCACCGCGGCTGCTTCTCGATTCCTGATCGAAGCGCCGACGCGTGGGCAGCGTCCGACCGCGGTCCAGCAGATTCGATGCCACTGCCGTTGTGGGTGCGGCTCGGTAGCGTCGACACCA
>JALYVK010000126.1:0-440 GCA_030853265.1 Actinomycetota bacterium | reverse complement strand
GAGTCCCGCCCGATGAGCGCAACAGCCGCTCGGCTGCGCTGCCGGGCGAGGGTGAGTCAGGCCCTCGCCTGTTCTTCCAACGGGTGCCGGAGGGCAAGACCGGCAAGAACCGGTTGCACCTCGACGTCCGCGCAGCACCCGGCACTGAGGGTGACGTGCGGATGACCGCGCTGGACGGCGAAGCCACCCGTTTGGTGGGCCTTGGCGCCACCCGCATCCGTCGGGTCGACCCCGACGGCCGAATGGAGACCGGCTTCGTCGTCATGCAGGACCCCGAGGGCAACGAGTTCTGCCTGGACTGACGCCGAAGGACGATCGGCCAACGGCACTCGGAATGAGGGGCCGTGCCTGTGCGATCAGCCTCGTATCGCAGTCTCAGCGCGAGGCAATCGACCGGCACCTACTCGTGGGGGCGCACAGCTCTGCGCTTGTAGATCGCA
>JALYVK010000125.1 GCA_030853265.1 Actinomycetota bacterium | reverse complement strand
GGTGCGGCGAACCGGTTCACCGCACCCACCGGTAGCGTCCACACGCTGGCGCCGGTGGCGGGGTTGAGCAGATTCAGCACGCCGGCGGCGGTATCCAGGACGAAGACATACCCACCGCCGACGGTCGGGGTGCCATTGATGTTGGACGCGGCGTGCCAGAGCACCGTCATCGTCCCGTTGTTGTTGATCCGGACGGCGCGCAGCCCGTCCACGCACGGGACGTAGACCGTCGAGCCGACGACCGCGGTGCCGCCGAAGGACTTGCACAGCGACAGCTGCGACACCTGCCCGCCAATCCCACCGAGAGCACCCTTGTTCAGGACGTAAGCCGTACCGGATTTACCAGCGATGAAAAGGTGATTGCCGACTATCGCCGGGCCCTGGGAGCCGAGGTCGAGGTCATTGGCGTTGTCGGTGCGCCAGGTACTGGGTGAGAACGAGTCCTGGATCTTCTGATAGGCCAGCAAGAGCACCGAATCACTGGAGTCGTAGCTGCCGGTGCCTGCGGTGGCACCGTTGCCGACCGCGACGAAGATGCCCTTGCCGGTGTCCTCAACCGGGCCGGGCGGGTCCCAGATCCCGGCTTCGCGAGAGGTCGGGACGGTGAAGTGCCAGAGCGCGGCACTGGTCGGCTGGTCCAGGTTGAGCCCGACCACGCTGCCCCGGTAGCTGCTGCAGTCGCCGGCCAGGCCGCCGTAGGCGATGAATACCGTGCGACCTCCGACGAGCAGGCCGCCCCGCTGCTGCATCGCCTGCGGGGTGATCCCGGCGACGCTGGACGGGACATCCACCGTGCGCGACCACCGCTTGACGCCGGTGGTCGGGTCGAGTCCGACCGCCACGTGCCTGAACGGGTTGCTGCGTTCGACCACCGCGATGACCGTCTTGGTGGCGGCGTCATAGGCCATCGTGCCGGTGATGCCGAGCGGGTTGATGTCTCCGCACGGCAGGCTGGAGGTGGGAACGGGCGGCCCGAAATTGTGCTGCCAGACCACCCGGTTGCCGGCCAGCTCATAGATCGTGTTGTTCTCGGTGGCCACGATCTTCAGCCCGTGGTCGACCACGATCGGCGAGCCGTAGACCGCGCCGTCCAAGGCTATCGACCAGACCGGTTGCGGTTTGCTGGCCACCGGCTTCAGGGTCGCTGCGTAGCCGCTGCGCAGGTTGTCGCCGTGATAGGTCGGCCAGTCGGCGTAGGCCGGCGCGGCGGCCGACGGAGCGGCTGCCACGGTGTCGGTACCCGACGTCGCGGCGAGGATGGCGGCGGCGCCCAACGAGGCCGCACTCACGATGCACAGTAACTTTCGGTAACCACTCATGTACACAGTGTTCCTTGTTCGTGCGCTGTGCGCATCCTCGACATTTCCGAACGCATCGTCGGACCATGGCACCGATCTGGATCGAGTCAAGAAAGACCTGGTTAAGTCATGATGGCGAAGCTGAGAGGATGGGTGATGTGACACAGCCATCGACAAGCCATCACTCAGGCTTCTGCGCCTTCGTCGGCCGTCCGAACGCCGGCAAATCGACGCTGACCAATGCCCTGGTCGGGTCCAAGATCGTGATCACCAGTGACAAGCCGCAGACCACCCGCCGCGCCGTACGCGGGATTCTCAACCGGCCGGACGGCCAGCTCATCCTCGTGGACACCCCTGGCCTGCATCGGCCGCGGACCCTGCTCGGCCAGCGCCTCAACGATGTCGTGCGAGCCACCCTGGCCGAGGTGGATGTGATCGGTTTCTGCCTGCCCGCCAACGAGAAGATCGGCCCGGGCGACCGGTTCATCGCCGCCGAACTCGCTCAGTTGCGGGCTCCGGTGGTCGCCATCGTGACCAAGACCGACGTGACCTCCAAGCAGCGCGTCGCCGAGCAGTTGATGGCGATCGGAAGCCTGGGGGAGTTCGTCGAGATCGTGCCGGTCTCCGCGGTCTCCGGCGAGCAGGTCGAGCTGCTCGCTGACCTGCTGGTGGCCAGGTTGCCGGACGGGCCGCAGCTCTACCCGGCCGACGTCGAGTCCGATGAGAGCCAGGAGAGCCGGATAGCGGAGCTGATCCGCGAGGCCGCGCTCGCCGACGTACGCGACGAGCTGCCGCACTCGATCGCGGTCACCGTGACCGAGATGAACCCCCGCGAGGTGGCCGAGGGACGCCCCCCGCTGCTGGACATCTTCGCGACCCTGCATCTGGAGCGGTCCAGCCAGCGTCCGATCATCCTGGGCAGCGGTGGCAGCCGCTTGAAGCGGATCGGTACCGAGGCACGCCGCGGCATCGAGGAACTGCTCGGGCAGCGGGTCAACCTGAAGCTGCACATCTCGGTGATGGGCGAATGGCAGCGTGATCCGAAGAAGCTCGATCGGCTAGGTTTTTAGTGCTGAATCGCTATCGCGCCGCATTCGCCGCACCTGGGGCCGCGGCATTCTCCACGGCCGGCTTCGTCTCACGACTTCCCATCGCGATCTACCCGATCGCGATCGTGCTTATTGTCTCGGCGCGAACTCATTCCTACGGCTATGCCGGGGTGATCAGCGGCAGCTACGTGATCGGCGGCGCGTTCGGCAATCCGGCCGCCGGCATCCTGGTGGACCGGTTCGGTCAGCATCGGATGCTACCCAGGTTCCTGCTCGGGCACCTGGTGGCGGCCGGGGTGTTCGCGGTGCTGCTCACCGTCCGGGCACCGTTATGGACTTTGCTGGTTCCGGCGTTGCTGATGGGGGTGACGTTGCTGAACATCGGCGCGTTGATCCGGGCGCGCTGGTCGCGGTTGTGGGCCGATGACCCGGCGCAGCGCTCGACGGCGTACTCGGTGGAGTCCACCCTGGACGAGGTGATCTTCGTCATCGGCCCACTGGTCGCGACGGTGCTCGCGACCCATTCGCCGCCGCTGGTCACGCTGGGATTGGCCATCGTGCTGGTCGGCCTGGGTTCGCTCTGGCTGGCATCCCAGCGCCGGACCGAGCCGCCGGTACGGGCTCGCGAGGCTGGCGAACGACACGATTTTGCCTTGCGCTACCGGGGAATGCAGCTGATCACCTGGGTCATGGTCTTCATGGGCGCGGTCTTCGGCAGCGCCGAGGTGGTCATGGTGGCCTTCTGCGGGCAGCATGGCCAGCGCTCCAGTGCCGGCTGGGTGATCGCCTGTTTCGCCGGCGGTAGCGGGTTGGCCGGCATCGGGTACGGCGCCAGGCATTGGCGAACCCCCTTGCTGCGCCGGTTTGTTTTCAGCGCGCTGGTGTTCGGCGTGCTGCCGCTGCTGTATTTCGTGGCGTCCAGCGTTCCGGTCCTCGCGGTGTGTACCGGCCTGGTCGGGTTGGGTATCGCGCCGACCCTGATCGGCGGGTTCGGCCTGGTCGATTCGATCGTGCCGACCACCTCGCTGACCGAGGGGCTGACCTGGATCGGCACCGGGTTGTCGGTCGGCTACGGCTTCGGAGCGTCGGTGGTCGGTGAGATCGCGGATCGGCACGGGGCGCACCTGGCCTTCTCGGTCCCGGTGGGCTGCGCGTTGGCCGCCGCGGCCTGCGCGTTGCTGTTGGCCGCCCGGATGCGGACCGCTCAGCCGGTGGCTCTGGTCTTACAGGACTGAAACCTTGCTTGTATTCGAACACAGTATCAATTAATGTCGAGGTATGGGAGCTGCCGAGTTCGACCTCGACGAGTGGAATTTCTTGCCCCCGTTGGACCTCGATGCGTTGCCGGACGAGCCCCCGCCGGAGCGTGAGCACTATGGCGCGGTGACGATCGGCTCTGAGCTGAGTTCGGTGCTATTCGCTGGCAAGCCTGATTCGGCATATGACCTCGGGCAGGCCATTTACCGTGATTGGGCCTCGGTCCAGCCTGGTCTTGCCGAGATCAGCCGGCTCGGAGCCACCGACTTCAGCCAGTTGGATGCCAGCCAGCGGGTCGATGCGCTGCTAGCGCTGGAGAGGCAGCGAGCTTGGCTCGATTCCTTGCAGCAAGAACTGCTCTCACTGATCAAGGGCCAGGATTCATCAGGCAAGCATTGGTGCGTCGAAGAGATCGGTGCCGCTTTGCGGTTGTCCGGCGGAGTCGCTCGTTCCAAGCTCGCGAATGCCGAGCGGTTGTGCACCCAGTTGCCCGAGACCTTTCGGGCGCTGTCTGCCGGCCAGCTCTCGCCTGCGCAGGCCACTGCGATTTCTGAAGCTTCCTTCGAGCTGGACGATGAGCTGCTGCCGGCGTTCGAGAACCGGGTCCTGCAACGGGCCGATGAGCAATCACTGACCCAGCTCAAACGCTCGGCCAAGCGAGCCCTGCTGGCGCTGGATCCCTCGACTGCGGAGGAGAAAAGGCAGCGCGCGGTCGCCGCTCGCGAGGTTCGTATCGCGCCGGCCGATCAGGGGATGGCCTGGTTACTGGCGCTGCTGCCGGCGGCAGACGCGGCGACTATCTATGCTCGCCTTGACGGCGCGGCAAGGATGGCCCCGAAGGATGATCCACGGACGCTGCCACAGTTGCGCGCGGACGCCCTGGTCAACGGAGTTCTCACCGGCATTCGTGGGCAATTGCCTGTCGAGCAGGGCCGGCAGCCAGGCGTCAATGTCACGGTTGCGCTGACCACGCTGGTCGGTGCGGACGAGCAGCCGGGCTGGCTGGACGGTTTCGGCCCGATCAGCGCCGGCTATGCCCGCGAGATCGCACACGACCCGACCGGTACCTGGCGGCGGCTGGTCACAGACCCGGTCAACGGTGAACTGCTCGACTATTCAACGGCAAAGTACCGGCCACCGAAGCACCTGGCCGAGCATGTGATCGCGCGGGATGGTGAGTGCACGTTCCCGTTCTGTACCCACTCGGCCCGGCGCGCCGACCTGGATCACATAGTGCCCTACCCGCAGGGCAGTACCTCGGCAGCAAACCTGCAACCACTGCATAGGCGCCATCACAACGCCAAGACCGAAGCCGGCTGGCGTGCTGAGCGGGATGGAGCTGCCGGCACGACGCGGTGGACGAGCCCGCAAGGCCGGAACTACACCACGCGTCCACCCGAACGGTGGACCTACCCCGACCCACCGCCCTAGCCAGCTCAGCTGAGTGCGGCCAGCCGGGCAGGTTCTGTCGGATAGTTCTGCCACCATGGACCGTATGCCGCTCTATCGTGACGAGGCCGTGGTGCTGCGCGTCCACAAACTGGGCGAGGCAGACCGGATCGTCACGCTGCTCACCAAGCGGCATGGCCGAATTCGGGCAGTGGGTAAGGGTGTGCGCCGGACCACCTCACGCTATGGCGCCCGGCTCGAACCGGGTAGCCACATCGACGTCCAGCTGCATACCCGCACGGCCGAACCCGATGCTGAGCGCGGCCATCCGCGTCCCAATGGCCTGGACCTGGTTACCCAGGTGGAGTCTGTCGACAACTACGGGGCGCGGCTGGCCAACGACTACTCGGCCTGGACCTCGGCGGTCGCGATCTGCGAGACCGCCGAGCGGCTCACCTCTGAAGAGGGCGAACCGGCGCTGCGGCAGTACCTGCTGGTGATCGGAGCGCTGCGTTCGCTCGCCGAGCGCGAGCACCAAGCGTCGCTGATCCTCGATGCGTTCCTGATCCGGTCGATGTCGCTGGCCGGTTGGGAGCCGGCTCTTGCCGACTGCGCGCTCTGCTCGGCCCCTGGCCCGCACGCCGCGTTCAACGTGCCGGCCGGCGGCGCCGTCTGCCCCAACTGCCGGCCGTCCGGCTCGGTTCGCCCGCAACCGGCGTCGCTGAACCTGATGACCGCGTTGCTGTCCGGCGACTGGGCGACCGCCGACACCGCCGCCGACCAGCTGCGCCGCGAAGCCAGCGGCTTGATCGCCGCTCACCTGCAGTGGCATCTCGAACGCGGTATCCGCTCGCTGCCGCTGGTTGATCGCTGAGACGACAAGGCGGTGAGCCAGCGGAGTACCGCGAGGCGGCCGGGTACCGGTGAGCCAGCCGGGTACCGATGAACTAGCCGGTACCGACGGCCAGGTATCACGATGCCGGGGTACTACGGTGGCCCAATGCCCGCCCTGACCCCAGGCCACGCCAGAACGGCGCGCTGGCCCGATCCGCCCGCACACCCGTCCGGTGCTCAGCCTCCGAACATTCCGACCGGGCTGGTGCCCAAGCACGTCGCGATCGTGATGGATGGCAATGGTCGCTGGGCGAACCAGCGCAACCTACCCCGTACCGAAGGACACCGCGCCGGCGAGGCGGCCCTGATGGATGTCCTGTTCGGTGCCATCCAACTGGGTGTCAAGGTCGTCTCGGCCTACGCCTTCTCCACCGAGAACTGGCGGCGGTCGCCGGATGAGGTCCGGTTCCTGATGAATTTCAACAAAGAGGTGCTGGCCCGCCGCCGGGACGAATTGTCCGCCCTCGGAGTGCGGATCCGCTGGGCTGGCCGGCGCCCCAGGCTCTGGCGCAGCGTGATCAGCCAGCTGGAAGAAGCCGAATCCCTGACTACCGGCAACGATCGGCTGACCCTGCAGTTCTGCGTGAACTACGGCGGCCGCGCCGAGATCGTCGATGCGACCCGCCGGCTTGCCGAACTCGCGGCCGCCGGCAAGATCAACCCAGCCAAGATCGACGAGAAGACCTTCGCCCGCTATCTCGACGAACCGGGCCTGCCGGACGTCGACCTGTTCATCCGCAGCTCCGGCGAACAGCGAACCTCGAACTTCCTGCTCTGGCAGTCGGCCTATGCCGAGCTGATGTTCATCGATACGCCCTGGCCCGACTTCGACCGGCGGCACCTATGGGCGGCGTGTGAAAGCTTCGCGGCTCGGGACCGACGCTTCGGCGGCGCGGTGGATAGGGCAGTCGCAATCCGGGACTCAGAGCTCCATGACACGGCCACCCCAGACAGCGCGACCCGAGACAGCGCGACCCCAGACAGCGCGACCCCAGACAGCGCGACCCTCGACACAGCCACCCCGGGCTCAGCAACTCAGCACCCAGCGACCCCAGACACCACGAGCCCAGGCATCGCCGCCCCAGACACGACCCGGCAGGGGATCGCGC
>JALYVK010000124.1 GCA_030853265.1 Actinomycetota bacterium | reverse complement strand
GGGTCGCAGTCGGGACGTGTCGGCCCGGCCACCGAACAGCAGGGCCAGCCCGGTCACCACCATGGTTTTGCCCGCGCCAGTCTCACCGGTGAGAACCGTCAGCCCGGGGCCGAGTTCGAGCACCGCATCGGAGATCACGCCGAGGCCGCGGATCCGGATCTCTTCCAGCATCGTCCTACCCGGTCGTCGGTCCGCCGTCGCGCAGGCTGCGGACGGGCAACTGGAACTTGGCGACCAACCGTTCACCGAACGGGGTCGGGTGCGGACGGGCAATCGCGATGGTGTGTTCGGACCGCTCGATCCGCAGTTTGCTGCCGGCCGGCAGCAGGTAGGTTCGCCGGCCGTCGCAGCTGAGAATCCCGGAGTGGTCGCCACCGATCAGCTCGATGTCGATGTGCGAATCCGGGGCCACCACCAGCGGCCGTTGGAACAGCGCGTGGGCGGCGTTCGGAACCACCAGCATCGCCTCGACATTCGGCCACATCACCGGTCCGCCCACCGAGAAGGCGTAGGCGGTGGAGCCGGTGGGCGTCGCGCAGATGACCCCGTCGCAGCCGAAGCGCAGTAGCGGCCGGTCATCGACCGAGACCGCCACTTCGAGCAGCTTTTCCCGGGAACCCTTCTCCACCGACACCTCGTTGAGCGCCCAATCCTCGGCGATCACCTCGTCACCGTAGGTCGCGGTGACCCGCAGGGTGAAGCGCTGCTCGACCTCGTAGGCGCCCTCGACGATCGCGGTGACGGTGGCGTCCAGGGCATCGACCTCGGTCTCGGCCAGAAAGCCGACGTGGCCGAGGTTCACCCCGAGCAGCGGCACGCCGGCCGTCCGGGTGTCCTCGGCGGCCCGCAGGAAGGTCCCGTCACCACCCAGCACCAGTGCCACCTCGGTGCCCTTGGCGCCCTCGGACCCGTCGATCAGGGTGACGTTGCCCAGGTCGCCACCGTCGATGTCGCGGGCCAGGTCGGCGGCCTCGACCGATCGAATCCGCACCTCGAAGCCGACCTGGTTGAGCCGGGTGATCAGGTGCCTGGCGAGCTCCCGGATGTCGGCGCGTCCGCAGTGCACGACCAGCAGCGCGGATCTCATGTGCCCTCCTCGGTCACAGCGTCGATCAGGTCCTGGTCAGCCGGGCCGGCATCCCGACGCAGCCATAGGAAGAATTCCACGTTTCCGCTCGGTCCGGGCAGCGGGCTGCGCGCCACCCCGGCAGTACCCCAACCGAGCGCCTGCGCCGAGCGTGCCACTGAGCGAACCGCGTCGGCCCGGTGGGCCGGGTCTCGGACCACGCCGCCCTTGCCCAACCGGTCCCGGCCTACCTCGAACTGGGGTTTCACCATCGGCAGCAGGTCGTCGGTGGTGCATTGCGACAGTGCCGGCAACACCAGGCCGAGCGAGATGAAGGACAGGTCGGCCACGGTCAGCTGCGCCGGCCCGCCAATCTGCTCGCTGGTCAGCGTCCGGACGTTGGTCCGGTCGTGCAGCAGCACTCGCGGGTCGGACTGCAGCGCCCAGACCAGCTGGCCATAGCCAACGTCCACCGCCACCACCTCCCGGGCGCCCCGGCGCAGCAGCACGTCGGTGAACCCGCCGGTCGAGGCCCCGGCATCCAGGCAGCGCCGGCCGGTCACCTCGATGCCACTGAACGCCTCCAGCGCGCCGATGAGCTTGTGTGCGCCACGCGAGGCGTAGCCCGGGTCGTCGGTATCGGCGATGACCCGGATCGGCGTGTCATGCTCGACGCCGGTTGCCGGTTTCGTCGCCGTCGTACCGCGTACCTGGACCCGGCCGGCCAGCACCAGCTCGGCAGCCTGCTCCCGGGACCGGGCCAGCTGGCGGCGAACCAGCTCCGCATCGAGACGTATCCGTCGAACCATGAAAGAGGTGTCAGGCCCGGTCTAGGTCGGTGAGCGCGTTCTGCAGCTCGCCGTGCAGGGCATCCAGTCGGGCGGCGGCCTCGGCCAGCGGCAGCTCGGCCAGCGCTTGCGGACCGCCCAATTCGGCCAGCGAGTTCTCGATTCGGCCGAGCACGTCCTCGGTTGCCTCGTCCTGTTCCAGTTCTGGCCGGCTCACCCTGTCAGGCTACCGGTGACTTGCCGGCCGGCCCGGCTCCGACTCCCTTCGCCGGCAGGTCCAGGCAAGCCAACAATTCAGCCGCCGCCAGCTCGCCCGCCCCGATCGCCACGAATCAGATTCGCCGACAAGTCCAGGCAAGCCAGCAGCTCAGCCGCCGCCGGCCCGTCCGCCCGGATCGCCTCTAATCAGCCTGGCCGGCAAGTCCAGGCTGGCCAATAGTTCAGCCGCCGCCGGCCCGTCCGCCCGGATCGCCTCTAATCAGCCTGGCCGGCAAGTCCAGGCTGGCCAGCAGTTCAGCCGCCGCCGGCCCGTCCGCCCGGATCGCCTCTAATTCGACGCCGTCGTCGGCCAGCCGCCAGGCCGCCACCAGCAGTGCCCGCAGCCCGTCGAGGCCATCACCATCACCACTTCCGCCACCATCACCACCACCACTGGCCACCGTCAGAATCAGCGAGCGACCCTCGACCCGTACGGTGACCGCCCCGCAGCTGGTGCGGCCGTCAGCGTCGAGGACTTCGGGCTGCGGACGCAGCAAAGCCGAGACGTCGGCGCCGAGATAGTCCGGTCTGTGCAGCGGCCCGGCAGTGAGCAGATCGGCCGGCGTGGTCACTCCGGACAGCACCAGCATGGAAGCGCAGCCAACCCGGCGGGCACCTTCGATGTCGGTGTCCAGCCGATCGCCGACCACGATCGGATCCTGGGCGCCGGACCGTTCGACACTCTCGGCGTGCATCGCCGGGTCCGGCTTGCCGGTCGCCGCCGGCTGCACCCCGGTCGCGTGGCTGAGCGCGGCCACCATCGACCCGTTACCGGGCAGCGTGCCGCGCGGCGACGGTACGGTCGCGTCCAGGTTGGTGGCCAGCCAGAGCACCCCCCGGTTGATGGCTAGCGCACCCTCGGCCAGGTGCTTCCAGGCGATGTCGGGAAAGAATCCCTGCACCACCGCGGCGGGTTGCTCGTCGGCGCTGAACACCGGTGTCAAACCTCGTTCGGTGACCGCCTCGATCAGGCCGGTGGTACCGAGCACCAGCACCGGCGCGCCGACAGGCAGCCGATCGGCCAGGTAGTGCGCCGCAGCCTGGGACGAGGTGACGACCTCGGTCGGCTCGGCCGGAACCCCGACCCGGACGAGCAACGCGGCCACCTGATCCGGCGTCCGGGACGCATTGTTGGTGACGAACGCGAGCCGCATGCCCGCCTCCCGCGCGGCGGCCAGCGCGGCCGGTGCACCGGGTACCGGTTGCTCGGCGAGGTAGACCACCCCGTCCAGATCCAGCAGCGCGACGTCATAGCGCCGGGCCGGTATCTGCTGCGAACCGATCATCGATTGCTCCATCCTCGCTGCGGGTACTGCTTGCGGTGCGCCGAGTTCGTCCTTGTCGGCAATGGTGCAATTGCTGCCGCGTACTATCGGCCATCGTGACCGACTCCCCTGCAGACTTTCGCGGCCTGTCCCTGACGCCGTTTCGGGCCGTTCGTTTCGTTGCGACCGACACCGAATCGGGGCTCGCACTCTCGCCGCCCTACGACGTGATCTCGCCGGCAGATCGTGACGCGCTCATCGGTGGCTGCCCCACCAATGTCGTACGGCTGATCCTCCCAGAACAGGCAGAGGCGGCACTCGGCGACGGTGACCCGTACCGGGGCGCGCAGCTGCTGCTGGACAGCTGGCTGGCCGACGCGGTGCTCGCGGTCGACGATGCCGAAGCGCTCTTCGTGTACGAGATGAGTGCCGCGGACGGCAGTAGAACTCGGGGACTACTCGGGGCGGTGGAGCTGCGTGACCCGGCCGACGGGGTGATCCTGCCGCACGAAAACACCATGGCCGGCCCGGTATCGGACCGGTTGGCGCTGATGACGGCCACCGAGGCTAACCTCGAGCCGATCTATCTGGTCTATGACGGTGGCGGTGCAGCCTCCGACCTGGTTGCCTCGGTGTCCGAGTTGCCGCCGACGACCCAAGCGCACACCCCGGACGGGATAACCCACCGGTTGTGGGCAATCACCGACTCCGCCGCGCACCAGGGGGTAGCCGATGACCTGGCCGGCCGCCGCGCGCTGATCGCGGACGGCCATCACCGCTACGCGACCTACCTGAAACTGCAGGCCAACCATGATGGTCGGCCCGGCCCCTGGGACCGTGGCCTGACCCTGCTGGTGGACACCTCGTCCTATGGGCCGCAGGTGCATCCGATCCACCGGGTGGTGGCGCTTGGCTGGTCGGAAATTCTTGATCGGACGAGCCAGGCCGCGAAGGTAGGTGAGCCGATTCCGCTGGACGACGTGGATCGAGCGCTGGCTGAAACCCCGGGGTTTGCCGTCGCGCTGGCCCGCGGAGATCGGGCGGTCATCGTCTCCGACCTGTCCTCGGAAGCCATCGAGGCCGGTCTCGGAGCGGACGCCGACAGCAGCCTCGGCCGGCTGGACATCACAATCCTGCACCGGGTGCTGGTGGAGCAGGTCTGGAAGCTGGTCGACGACGTGCAGAACGTCGGGTACGCCCACGACGTCGCCGAGGCACTGTTGGCAGCCGAGAACGGGGACCGGACCGCGGTGCTGGTCCGCGCCACTCCGGTCAAGGCAGTGGCCGAGGTCGCCGCGGCTGGGCAGCGGATGCCACGCAAGTCGACCTTGTTCACCCCGAAGCCCGCTTCGGGCGTGGTGATCCGGCGGTTCGCCGACCAGTAGCCGGCGAACCGCCGTCTTTCAGAGCAGGTTCGCGGCCCGATCGGCCGCGTCCGTCTCGTCCTCGAAGTCCACCTGGGCGGCAGCGCCAAACCACTGGATCGCGTCCTGGTTTCGGCCGGCGGCGGCCAACGCGTCGGCGTAGGCGTACCACAGCCGGGCACTGTTGGGCTTCGGGTTCTTGACGTCCAGGCCGCCCCGTTCGAGGACTGCCAGTGCCGCGTCGAGCTGCCCGAGGTCACGGCGGGCGCCGGCAACCACGATCAACAGTTCTGCACGAGTGGACGCGTCTAGCTTGCGGACAGCCGGATCTTCGATTGACTTCAGTGCCCGCTCCGGCCGGCCCAACGCGCGTTCGCAGTCCGCCATCACGGCAATGTTGCTGGCATCACCGGAGATCCGCCGGGCTGCCCGCAGTTCGGACAGGGCCTCGGCCCACTCCCCTGCGTGGTAGGCCGCCAGACCGGTGGCTTCGCGCACCGCGCCGACCCGCGCACCACGACCGCGAGCGGCCCGGGCATGTTCGAGTGCCTTCTTCGGGTCGGTGTCGATCAGCTGGCCGGCGGCCACCAGGTGCCCGCCGACGAACTCGGCCGCCAGCTTGCTCAGCGAACGCAGTTCCGAACGCACCGAGGGATCGAGCAGTTTCGGGTCCGCCTCGGAAGGGATCGGGATCTCGGCTCCCCGGGTCGGTCGCGAACCACGGGTTGCCTCGTAGTCCTCTTGTTCCTGTCGTCGCCGATCGGCGCGCTCGCCGCCTCGATAGCGATCCGAGCTGCCGGCATACCGGCTGGCTCCAGCGCTGGCGTGATTCGTCCGGTCCCGGCTGCCTGCCCCGCCGAAGCCGGCTCTGGACTGCGAGCGGCCGCCGCTATCCGGCCGGCCGGATAGGTCCGAACTGTTCCGGGAACGGTCATCACGAGCCGGCCGGTAGTCCCGAGCCGGCCGATCATCCCGACTAGAACGATCGTCACGGCTAGAACGATCGTCACGGCTAGAACGGTCATCACGGGCCGATCGATAGTCCCGAGCTGGCCGATCGTCACGACTGGGCCGATCGTCACGACTGGGCCGATCGTCACGACTGGGCCGATCGTCACGGCTGGGCCGGCGGTCCGAGCCGCTCGCCGCGCCGCGCGAGCGGTCATCGCGAGCTGGCCGGAAGTCTCGCTCCGGGCGAGCGGGCCGCTCAGAGCGATTCCCGCCAAAGTCCCTGGCTGGGCGAGCAGAGGCTCCGCCACGGTCATCACGAGCCGGGCGAGCGGGCCGCTCAGAGCGATTCCCGCCAAAGTCCCTGGCTGGGCGAGCAGAGGCTCCGCCACGGTCATCACGAGGCGGCCTTGCCGATGTGCGGTCCGGTCGATCATCGCGCCTAGGCCGGTCTTCTCGTGTTCGTGAGTCATTGGTTCGGCCGGTAGCACCGGCGCCGGCGGAGCCGCCTGGCTCCCACCAGTTCGATCCCTGATCAGGGCGATCGCCGGTATCGCGCCGCGGAGCCCGGTCCGGGCCGCGGTTGGTGTCACGCTGGGGAGCGCGGTCCGGACGCCCGGCCGACGGTCGGTATGCCCGATCGCCAGAGACTGGGCGGGAGAAAGCTGATCGACCGCCTGCCCGGTCATCTCGCCGGTCATCGGTCGAGCCGCGACTCGGGGCAGCGCCGCGCGACTGAGCACCAGCTGCTGAACCGCCCCGGCCGGCTCGTGGGGCGCCCCGGAAGTCACTATCGCCGCGATCCGGTCGCGAATATCCGTCTGATCCAGACCGGGCTGGCCGTCCACGCGAACCTGACGAGCGATCGGAGTCGGCGCGGCCGGCGGCTGAGCCCCAACCGGTACTGCGGCCAGCAGTCGCGCCGCCGCTACGACGACCGGCAGAGCTGCTGCCGGCACCGCGGCCTCGGGCGCCGCCAGTGTCGGAACTCCTACCTCCAGCACCCCGACCCCGCGACGGCTCACCGCGGCCAGTGCCGCCCGCGCCTCGCGAGTTCGATCCAGATCCGTCCGCGCGCCGCGGACCGTAGTTAGCCATGTCAATCCATCCCAATCGGTAGTACGAAATCAAAAAGGCCAGGTTCATCCGGCAATACCGGATGAACCTGGCCTGAAACCAACCAAGGTCGTTCGGCATAGCCGAACGACCTTGGTCGAAAGTGTGTCCGGCGACGTCCTACTCTCCCACGCAGTGGCCCGCGCAGTACCATCGGCGCTGAGAGGCTTAGCTTCCGGGTTCGGGATGGGACCGGGCGTTTCCCTCTCGCTATGGTCGCCGAAACTCTATGGAGATATGGTCCGCAC
>JALYVK010000067.1 GCA_030853265.1 Actinomycetota bacterium | reverse complement strand
GGGCTGCGGTTACCGCCCGCCGCGCGGCGGCCTCCGGGCGCGCCGCCGCGCAGCCCGATCAGGCCGAGGGTCTTGTAGGCGATCAGCCCTTTCACGGCGCCGCCGAGCATCGAGTGGCCGCCGCCGTTCTGGACGTGGTGCAGGATCCAGAACGGGATCTTGAACAGGATGTAGAGCAGGGCGATGGTGACGATCAGGTTCACCAGACCGTCCGCGGTCGGGCCGAAGAACGTGAACCCGCCCCTGGCCAGGAACACGTTCATCGCCGCGACCAGCGTCATCGACTGCGCCAGCTGGATCGCCAGCACCCCGGTGAACGCCCGCCACCACCACCGCGCCACCCCCTCGGTCTGCGGCAGTGCGTGGCACATCAACGCCAGCGGGGCAGCCGCGATCAGGATGACAGTGGCCGCGACCCGGATGACGTAGCCGATCAACAAAGCAAGCAGGATCCCCGCCAGGCCTAGGCCGATGAAGACCAGGAAGATGCCGCCATTGGTGACCGCGTTCAACACCAGCGCAGTCAGGGTCGAGGTGGCGGCTTTCGGGTCGGTTCCCTGCCCGAGGACCGCGGTAGACAGCGCGTCGGCGATGGACACGATCTTCGTGCAGAGGATCAGCGACAGGTTGGCGGTCAGGAACGCGGTCACCAACCTGGGGGCGATTTCCTTGATCGAGTGGCGCGTCTGCACCGTCTCATACGCCATCACCAGCACCCCGGCGGCCAGGATGATCAGTGCGTAGACGGCGACCGCGATCTCGCGGGAGTTCTCCCACAGCTGCCCGACCCGCGGCAGCGAGTCCACGCTCGGCGTCGTCAGCAGCGTCTGGCCGAGCAGCTTCAGCAGCGGGTTCAGCGCGGATGTGACGAGATCGCCGAAGAAGGCGTTGATCGCCTTGGTGATGCCATCGACGATCCACTTGCTCACCTCGCCCGCCCCGGCGCTGAACGGATTCGGGATCGAGACCGCCAACGGCCGACCGGTCGGCGGGGACGCGAGCACGGCTGCTGCCGTCAGCACTGTCATCGGGTCACGCGCCGACGATGCCCTGCAGCACCGTGACCACCAGGGGCGCCAACGCCGCCAGCGCGTAGCCGATCGCGGCCGACTTGAACGCGATCTTCGCCTTTGCCACCTCGCCCGGGTCACCGGCCGCCATCACGTAGCGGACTCCGCCGATCGTCAGGAACACGGTGGCCAGCAGGGCGAGGATGCCCATGATCCAGTTGCGGATGTTGTTCAGCACGTCGTCCACCGAGCCGGCCAGCGCCACCACCCGCACCGCACCCGACGCCGCCACATCCGGTGAGGCGGCCACCGCGGCCGGTGCCCCAACCATGAGGACAGCGGCAACCGCGAGCACCGCGGCCGCCGACGCGGCGAGAACGACCCGTCCCGCGCGCCCTCGCCAACGCCGCCCCGGACTGGCTGCCGGCGTCGAGCCGTGACTGGTCGGTTCGAGCGAAGGCGGTTCGGTCATGGTGCTGGTCCGGGCGGCGTGGGACAGGCGCCGCCCGGACGACCGGGACATCGGCGGGCGGGATACGGAGCGGGTGGTCAGGCGCATCGGGGATCCTCCGAGCTGGCGTTCGGGTGGCTGGTCGGGTGCAGGGTTGTTCCGCACCCCTGAAATCCAGATCCAGCCCGAATCGGGGACACCCGCCCTGCCACGCCGTCGCCTACGCCCGGGGTACGTGTGGTTCCGGTTGGCGCCTCTCGCGAACCGGTGCCGGGTACGGCGCGAGGCGAGACGAGCCGCAACCCCGCTCCGCCCGCACTTCCGGCGGTGCGGGCAGCGGTGCTGGTCCACCGGGGTGGGTTGCCGCGGCGCACGGACCGACCACCGTCCTCGTCGCCGTCGTTGGTGCGGGCCTGGTCGCGCAGCCAGTCCACGAGGCGGCGCTCGCCCCGCTGGCGGATCTTCCTGGCCGCCTCGTAGCTGAGGTAGTGCTCGCTTGCCCAGTCCCGCATGCGGTGGCGTTCGAGGCGGGTGGCGCCGATAAGGTCCGCCTCCACCGTGGTGATCACCGCCTCAGCGACCGCCCGCGCGAGCACCAGGTCCGGGTGCCCGGCTGGGGCCGGGGGTTCGGTGGAGCGGTAGCCGTCCCCGCACGGCATCGGCGCCGCGAGCGCTTCCCGTAGCGCGGCGTGCCCGCCGCGGTAGGCGGCCCACCGCAGCCGGGTCATCACCCCCGGCCGGTCCAGGTCGAGCGTGGCCAGGGCGGTCAGGAAGGCGGTCAGGATTTCGGCGTGGACATCGGATGGGTCGCCGGCGAAGCGCTCGGACATGTCGGCGGACATCCGGAGTAGCGCAGGCAGGGCCAGCCCGACGCACGCCACCGTCCACGCGGCACCCTCGGTGCGGGAGCGGGTCACGAGCCGCCGCCACACCACATCGCGGGTCGCGGCCGGGCAAGACGCGGTGAGCAGCCGCGACCTCAGTTCGTCCAGCGGCACCGGGCGGTCGGGCAGGCCGGGGCAGTCGCGGGTGTCCAGCGCGAGCGGGGATGGGCCGGCGGTCAGCAGCTCGAAGGCGGTGCGGGCCACGCCCAGCGGCGAGACGTCGCGGCTGCAGGCCCGGTCGGCGGAGTCCGGGGCGGGCTGGCGGTGGCCGGGGCTCCACCCACTGCTGCCGAGCGGGGGCGGGGTCGGGTTGAGGGGCATCGGAAACCTCCGAGATGTGAGTCGGATCGGATGCCGACCAGCACGCCTCACCCGCTACTACGCCACCGCTACGCCGCACACACGCCGCTACTACGGCCCCGGCCACAGCCAAGCCGCCGCGAGACCCGATCCGGCTCCGCGGAGCACCGGCCTCGGCCACCGCGCGTGTCGCCCCGCGCGGCTCCGGTCGCGTCCGTCGACCGCAATGTAGAAGCCCTGGCGTAGTCCGGAATATCCGGCCTTCAGGTGCATGCCAGGGCCGGTGTAGTAGCGGCGTAGTAGTCGCGTAGTACCTGCGCAGTAGCTCCAGGTGGCCCGGTGGCAGCGCCGGCAGGTCAGTTTGCTGGACCGGGTGAGCGGTGGTGTCCCCGGAGCGCTGCCGAGACGGATTTCAGGGGTGCTCACGGGCTAGCCCGCCCGGCCACCTGAACTGGAGTCCGCCCATGCCTGAACCTCTAACCGAGGCCTCCGCCAGCTCGATGGAACCGCGACCGCCCGTGCCGCTGTCGGTGTGGCTGGCCGGGCAGCAACCCTCCCGGCTGCAGCGCGCCGGCCGTTACGTCCCAGCGTCGATGGCCCACCCCGGCAAGATGCTGCCCGCCATCGCCGCCCAAGCAGTCGCCGACTACACCGCCCCTGGCGATCTCGTCCTAGATCCGATGTGCGGGATCGGCACCACCCTTGTCGAAGCCGTCCATCTCGGCCGCGACGCGGTCGGGGTCGAGTACGAGCCGCCGTGGGCACAGCTGGCCCGCCGCAACCTGCACCACGCCAGACGCCAGGGCGCCACCGGGCACGGGCACGTCGTTGGCGGCGACGCCCGACAGATCCGCTCCCTGCTCGAGCCTGAGCTGCACGGCCGAGTGGCGCTGGTGCTGACCTCGCCCCCGTACGGGGCGTCGTTGCACGGGCAAGTCACCGCCCGCCCGGGCACCTGCGTCGCCAAGCGCGACTACCGCTACAGCCGCGACCGCAACAACCTCGCCCACATCGGCCTCGACCGGCTCCTGGACGCGATGGTCGACATCCTCACCGGCTGCCAGCCGTTCCTGCGCCCCGGCGGGATCGTCGCCATGACCGTCCGCCCCTACTGGGAGCGCGGTGTTCTGATCGATCTGCCTGGGCGGCTCACCGCCGCCATCAGCGACCGGACCGGACTCACGCTGCTGGATCGCAACGTTACCCTGCTCGCCGCGCTGCGAGACGAGCAGCTCATCACCCGCGCCTCCTTCTTCCAGCTCAACCAAGTTCGCAAATCCCGCGCCGCCGGCATCCCACGCCATCTCGTCGCGCACGAGGATCTGCTCGCATTCCGGGTACTGGCCGCGACGGACCCGGCCGCGACTGAGGCAATCGCAGACAACCACTCGCCGCAGAGGGCCGCATGAGGCACGCCCGAGCCGACTCGCCGCTGCCCGGACCGGTGCCGTTCGCGAAGCTACGCGGCGGAGGTTGGCAGACCGCACCAGGCGCTCCGACCCCGGAGGCGTCCCGGCGAGCGCAACACCCAACTCGAGGCGGACCGCCGACAGGGTCGTGGCCGGCGCACGGCGCGCTTCTCGACGCGACCGCCTACGTCCTGGCAGCGCCACGAGACCCGAGAGCGGCAGCGATCGAAGCACCGTCCGGCGGGCTGCGGTTCTCGACGCCGGACACCAGCCCCGAGGCGCCCAACGCGGGCAGCCACCGCCGGTCCGGGCCATCGGGCCTAGGCAACCAGGTCCGCATCCTGCTGGCGACACCCACCACGGTCGCGGCCGAGCGCCAGGGCGTTGCCAGGATCAAGCCCGGTCAGCAAGAGCACCTGTCGGCCCAGGTGATCGCGTTGATGCCCACACCGCAGGCCATGCTAAGCAGCGCCGGGCCGGACTACGCCCGCGCCGCCCGCCCCGGTTCCGGCGGGGACGACCTGACCACCGTGCTGGCCAAGACGATGCTGCTGCCGACCCCGACGGCACGGGACCACAAGGATGCCAACCAGCGCGGGGACCGTTCCTGCCTTACCGGTGCCCTGCTGCCCACGCCGCGAGCGTCGGACGGGACCAAAGGGAGCCCGAACCAGCGCGGCAGCAGCGGTGACCTCACCCTGAGCAGCGCCGTGCACCTGTTGCCGACCCCGACCGCAGGCGACTCGCGCTCCTCGGCGATCCAGACCGTCCAGCAATCCGGCCGGCCGACCCCGTCCGGCGCAGTGACCCTCACCGACGCCGTGCGGCTGCTTCCCACCCCGAGCGTGGCCGATGCCCTCGGCGGGCACCTCTCACGCTCCGGCGCGAGAGCTGGCGAGCTGCTGCTTCCCGGCATAGCGCGATCCCTCGCAGCACCCCCGGCTGGGAGCGACCGACGGGAGACGCCGCAGTGAGCGTCACGATCGGCTCGCTGTGCACCGGCTACGGTGGCCTCGACCACGCAACCCTCGCGGCCTTCGGCGGAGGGCGCCTCGCCTGGGTCGCTGACCCCGACCCCCACGTCTCCACCCATCTGGCAGCGCGACAGCCGGAGGCACCAAACCTGGGCGATGTCCGCGCCGTCGACTGGACCAACATTCAGCCGGTCGAGGTACTCACTGCGGGGTTCCCTTGTCAGGACATCTCTGCCGCCGGTCGCCGCGCCGGAATCCAGCACGGCACCCGCAGCGGACTGTTCTACGAGGTCGTCCGCGCCATCAAGACGCTGCACCCGACGTGGGTGGTGATCGAGAACGTCGCTGCGCTGCGCTGGCGCGGCGGCGGCTTGGACGTCGTCCTGGCCGAGCTGCACCATGCCGACTACGACTGCCTCTGGACCAGCATCCGCGCCAGCGATATCGGCGCAGCACACAGACGCGAGCGAGTGTTCTTGCTCGCCTGGCCGCGGAAGGCTATCGCCGGAGCGTCCTTTGCCACGACACCGACGGCAGTGCCGGTTCTCACCAGGCCCAGCCTGCACACGGCAACTGAAGACATGTTCAACACCGAGGTCGCATGGGGGCCTTACGAAGCGGCAATCCGCCGGTGGGAACTCACCCTCGGCCGACCGGCGCCGCATCCCGTCGAGCCAGGGCGTGGCGGCCGGCCGAGGCTGGCGGCCCGGTTCGTCGAATGGCTGATGGGACTCGATGACGGCCACGTCACCGGCGTCGATCTCGAGCTACCGCGCACCGCACAGCTACGCATCCTCGGCAATGGCGTCGTACCCCAGCAAGCCCATGCCGCCGTGTGCATCCTGCTCGACCGTCTCTCGCGCATCGAACAGCGCCAAGCCTCAGCGCGCGCGGCATGAGGAACGACCAATCGGACTCTGCGCTCGACGACGCGCCACCGAAAATAAGCGCCTACCCGCTGGTGGACTCCACCGGGTCGTCGCGGACCAAGCCAAGACAAGCCAATCCCGTCGACAGGCGAGGATCTCGCAGATCCGAGGCGCCGCTTGACCTCGTAGCCAATATCGACGGCGAAGCCCGCTTGCCGCCCCAGGCCGCCTCGATGCTGGCAAAGATCATCCGCGCAGAACTCGGCCGCCGCGCCGACGACGAGCAGGCAAGCTGAGCAACCTGGAACCTTGCGCGAAGTGGAGCGAAGCTGGTCGACATGGGTGATCTATTCGCCGCCTACGTGCGGACCAGTACTGACGACAACCAGTCGCCAGAGGATTCCAAGCGGTGGCAGCTGGCACTCGCCGAGCAGCTGATCGCGCCCAAGAAGGGCAGCATCGGTGCCATCTACCACGACACGAACACGAGCCGATCCCTGCCGTGGACCCGCCGACGGCGCGCCAAGGATCTACTCGAGGATCTCACCGATCCACATCGCGGCTGGAACAAGCTCGTCATCGGCGAGCCACAGCGAGCGTTCTCCGGCGCCCAATTCCAACTCGTATTCCCGATCCTGTGTCACTACGGCGTCGAACTCTGGGTGCCCGAGGTCGGCGGCCCCATCGACCCCGACAGCGAAGCTCACGACCTCGTAATGAGCCTGTTCGGCGGTCTGTCCAAAGCCGAACGCCGACGAGTCCAGCACCGCACCCGTGCATCCATGCTCGCCCTCGCTACCACCGGCCGTTGGCTCGGCGGACGCACCAATTACGGCTACAAACTCATCGACACTGATCTACCGCATCCCAACAAGCGCAAGGCCTCCGCCGGTGCGCGGCTGCGGACCCTCGAACCAGATCCCGACACGGCGCAGGTCGTGCGCCGAATCTTCACAATGTGCGACGCGGGGACGGGACTACGCTCGATCGCACGCACCCTCGAAGACGAGGGAATCCCCAGCCCCGGTGAAGTCGGCCCGACCATACATCCACGCTCGGCTGGGGTCTGGGGCGGAGCTGCCGTCCGCGCTATCCTGCTCAACCCCCGCTACCTCGGCCACCAAGTCGCCGGACGCCTTCGCCGCCAAGACGTGCTGCTCGACCCACGCGATCCCGCGCAAGGGACCACATCACGCCAGCGCTGGCAACCGACGCAGAACTGGTCTTGGTCCGAAGAGCCCGCATGGCCCGCCCTGATCGACGAGGATCTGTTCCGACGCGTCAACGCCAAGATCAAGAACAACCACTCCGACGACGGCACGCAAACGCGCAAGCCTCGCTCGGAACCCGGCCGTTACCTGCTGTCCGGCCGGATGCGCTGCGGCCACTGTGGCAAGTCGATGCATGGCCTCACCGGCAAAGGCAAGCCGTACTACCGCTGCGATGCCACCCGGTCCGACTACGCCCGCCCAGCCGTCGAAGGGCACCCAGCCAACTACACCATCCGTGAAGAACGCATCATCGCGACCATCGACGATTGGCTCGCCACGACCTTCACCGACCCCGACATCATCGACGCCACCATCGCCAGCATCCTCGAGGCAGACCGCAACGCCACTGAGGAGCCGCCCGACGTCACGAACGCGCGCGAGCAGCTTGTGCGCTCACAAACCGAGCTGAACCGCTTGCTCGCTGCGATACGCGCAGGCATGGACCCCGAGCTCGCAGCCCCTGAGACACGCAAGATTCAGGCCGATCTAGCCAACGCCAAGCGGACCATCGCCGCCTGGCAACGCGCACACGGAAGGCCGGCGCGCCTCACCGAGACCCAGGCGAGAAGCGCTGTCAGCCGCGCAGGCGACCTCGTGCGCCTGCTCAGGACGGCCGACCGAACGGTTCGGACAGCCCTGTACTCGGCCTTGGGGCTCACGATCAGCTACACGCGAGAAGCCCCGACCGGGCTCGAACGCGTCCACGCCCGGCTGGAGCTAAGAAGTAACGGAATCCCGACCCATGAAACAGCGCAACCCGGTCCAGGTTCGGACCGGGTTGCGCTAAGAAGTAGCGGGGACAGGATTTGAACCTGCGACCTCTGGGTTATGAGCCCAGCGAGCTACCGAGCTGCTCCACCCCGCGTTGGTAAAGCCAACCCTACCCGGCGATGAACCCACAGCCAAATCGGGTCATCGGGTGGTGTTCCTGGCCGCGCAAACGACCAGGAACACCCCCGGGTCGGCTACTTCGTCCCGGACGGAGTGGCCGATGGCGACGCGGATTTCAGGTACTCGGCAGACAACCGCTGCACGTCGGCCTGAGCTTGCCCGATAGCCGCGAAGTCACCCGTCTTGTAGGCCTGCTGCAGCCGGTTCAACGCCGCGTTCAGCTGGCTCAGGATCGCGCCCTGACCAGGCAGCAGGGTTGCTGTCGAGCTCGGCGTGGGTGTCGGAGTGGCAACGGGCGTGGAGCTTGGTGGACTGCTCGACGGGGTGTTTGTGGGCGGGGCTCCGCCCGTGGCGCCGATCGCGCCACCGCCATTGAGCAGGGAGGCCCCCACTGGCGGGTGGCTCAGGTTGCGCAGCGCCTCGTCCAAGCTTGCGGCGTAGCCGACCTTGTCTCCGTAAGCGACCAGCACCCGCTGCAGGATCGGATACCCGGTAGTGCCGGAGGCTTGGACGTAGAGCGGCTCGACGTACAGGAACGAGCCACCGATGGGCAACGTCAGCAGGTTGCCGTGGATTACCTGGGATCCGCCGCTGTCCAACAGCGACAGGTTCTGCGAGATGGTCGCGTTCGACTTGAAGGTGTTGGCGATCTGTTCCGGCCCCTGGATCACCGTGCTGTTGGGCACCTTGAGCACCGTCATCTTGCCGTAGTTCGGGCCAGGATCACTGTCCACCGAGATATAGGCAGCCAGGTTGGTGCTGTTGTTCACCTTCATCGGGGTGGTCAGCTGGAACTCCGGATTGCTTCCGGTACTGGCCGGCGCGTTGGCGAGCACGTAGTACGGCGGCTGCGCGGCGGTGGAATCCAGCAGGTTTGGATCATTCGGCACGGTCCACTTGTCGGCCACGTTGTAGAACTGCCGCGGGTCATCCACGTGGTACTGCTCGAGCAGCTTGCGCTGCACCTCGAACAGATCCTGCGGGTAGCGCACGTGCGCGAGCACGTCCGCGGGCATCGCCGACTGCGGCTGCACCAGCCCCGGGAACACCTTCATCCAGGTCTTGAGCACCGGGTCGTTGTCCCACTGATACAGGGTTACCTTGCCGGTAAAGGCGTCCACCGTCGCCTTGACCGAGTTGCGAATGTAGTTGATGTCGCTATTGGCCTGCGACGCCGTCCGGTTCGTGGCGGTTAGCGAGTCACTGGTCAGATCGGACAGGCTTTGCCTTTCCGAATACGGGTAATTCGCGATGGTGGTGTAGGCGTCCACGATCCAGACCACCCGGCCACCGATCACCGCCGGGTACGGGTCGCCGTCCACGGTCAGGAACGGGGCGACCTTCTCCACCCGTTGCCGCGGATTGCGATCGAAGATGATCTTCGCACCCTTGGCACTGGCCGCGTCGTTGAGCAAGAAGTTCGTCTCGCGGTACTTGATGCCGAACGCCAGCCGGGTGAAGACATTGGACAGCGGCACGCCCCCCGAGCCCTGGTAGGTGGTCTTGACGTCCGCCCCGTCGTACTCGCGCGGTGACCCGGCGGCGCCCACGATCGAGTAGTTCGGCTCCAATTCCCCGTAGTACACCTCAGGATTGGTCAGGCCGAGCGGCCCGACCGGTGGGATATCGCCCTCGGTGAACACCTTGGTGTTGGTCACGTCGCTGCTGGCCGCCGCGGCGGCAAACCCGTAACCATGGGTGTAGAAGGTGTGCTGGTTGATCCAGTTGGTCTGGTTGCCGGTCAACTTGCTCTGATCCAGCTCGCGTACCCCGACCACGTAGTCCTGTACCTGGCCGTCGACGCTGTACCGGTCGATATCGAGCTTGCTCGGGAAGCCGTACTGGTTACGCAACTGCTGGAACTTGCTGAAGGTCGGTGACACCACGTTCGGGTCCAGAATCCGCAGGTTGGATACCGTCGGGTTCTTGTCGCTCAACGCCCCGGTGTCCGGGTTGGTGGTCACCGAATAGTTTTGATAGGTGACGTTGCCGCCATCGGTGCTGGTGACGATGTCATAGGCCTGTCTGGTGGCCTGGATGTTCCTGGAAATATATGGCGCTTCTTTGTCGCTGGCGTTCGGCTTGACCGTCACCTGCTGCACGATCGCGGGATAGATGCCGTTGATGCCGATCGAGAGAACCAGCAGCACCACGAAGGAGATCATCGGGATCTGGGCGCTCTTGAGCCACAGGCTGGCCAGCACGGTCAACGCGATGAGCACCGCGATCCAGAACAGGATGGTCTTGGCCGGCAGCGAAGCATGCACATCGGTGTACGAGGCGCCGGTGACCTTTCCGCGGCCGGAGAACACCAGACCGTACCGGTCCAGCCAGTACGCGCAGGCCTTGAGAGCGATGAAGAAGAACACCAGCAGCGTCACGTGCCGGCGTGCCGAGATGGTCAGTTTCGGTCCCGGAGTGGCGATCCGGAAGGCGCCGAAGACGTAGTGCACCGCGAGGCTGAGCAGCAGCGAGAAGATCACCGCGTTGAAGGCCAGCCCCAGGATCATCCGGTAGAACGGGTAGTCCCAGGCGAAGAAGGAGATGTCGCGGTGGAACTGCGGATCCTGCACGCCGAAGGACACTCCGTTGCGCCAGAGCTGCCAGATCTTCCAGTTGCCCTGGCCGGACATGCCGCCAGCAATGAAGACGATGATCACCAGCGCTGCGAAGATCAGTTTCTTGCGCGGCTCGAGCGCGACCCGGTACCGCTCGAGGTTCTCCTGCTCCTGCGAGATCGGCCGGAACGGTGGCCGCATCCGATAGGCCAGGTAGACGTTCGTCCCGATAATCACAGTCAATACCAGGCCAACGATCAGGAAAAGCACAACTCTGGTGACCAGGATCGTACTGAACACCTTGCGATAGCCGACCTCACCGAACCAGAGCCAGTTCGTATAGACCTGGACGAGCGAGCCGAGCGCGGTGAGCAGGATGAACAGCGCGACCAGCACCCCGATCGCGATCTTGCCGCGTCGCGAAACCCGGATGGTGGGCATTTCAGGCCGCATGGCCACGAAGTTCTCCTCACTTCGCACCCGGCCGCGGAGGTCCCCGTCCGCGACGCCGGCGCTGTGCCAATGTGTTCTGTTACGAGCAACGTACCGAGCCGACCACCAGTTCCGGCGAATGGCACCATCTAATGATGACCTCGGACCCGGCGGAGCAACCCGCCACCATCATGCTCGAAGCCACCGCGGCCGAGATCGAAGCGTTCGTCGGAGCCGCGGGTTGGGACGGCGCGCCGACCCTGTTCGCCCTGGTGCCCACCCGGTTGCTGGCCGCCGATCCGGCCGCCGCGGCCTTTATCGGGGACGCTGCCGTGGCTCCGGAGGAGATCTCACCGGCCGCGATTACCCCGATAGCGCAGGAGGAATTGCCCGACGGCCCGTTGGATGAGGCACTGGCCCAGATTGGCTGGCCGGAGGAGGTAATCGGCTGCGCGCTGAGTCAGGAGATCGTGATGCTGCCGCCGTCGGCCGAGCCTGAACTCGACGACCTGTCGATCGATGCCGCCGCCACCATCGCCGTCGACCATCCGGATCGACGCGAGGCCCGGCTGGTCGTGGCAGTGTTGCGGGACGGCCGGTCGGCCGGCATCCTGCGGCTACGCGGCACCGCCGAGATCGGCGAGGACCTGTTGACCGGGCCGGACCTGGCACCGAATCTGATCGCCGCGCTGAGCGCGACCCTGGCCGACTGACGGCTGCGACCCTGGTCAGCCGCGACCCCTGGTCGGCTGAACTCTCTGGTCGGCTGAACTCTCTGGTCGGCTGAACTCTGGCTGCGGCTGGATCGCTCAGTGCTGGGTCGACTGGCAGTGCTGGGCCTACTGGCAGCGCTGGGTCGGCTAGGAGCGCTGGCTCGGCTAGCAGTGCTGGGTGGGGCTAGGAGCGCTGGGTCGGCTAGTGGGGCTAGCAGTGCTGAACGGCACCGCCCTGGGCCAGCGCGTCCAGGCTGCTGATCGCCTCGTGCAGGGTGGACACCTTCACCACGTCGAGCCCGGACGGGATGTTGCCCTTGACGTCGGCGCAGTTGCTGGCCGGCGCCAGGAACACCGTCGCACCGGCCCGGCGGGCGGCGATCATCTTCAGCGCGATGCCACCGATCTGCCCGACCGCACCGGACGGATCGATCGTGCCGGTGCCGGCGATGAACTTGCCATGGGTCAGGTCGTGCGAGCTGATCTTGTCGATGATGCCGAGGGAGAACATCAGCCCGGCAGACGGCCCGCCGATCCCGGGCAGCGTCAAGTCCACCTCGAACGGCAGCAGGCAGCCGGTAGCGACCGTAACCCCGAGCCGCGGCGAGGTGCTGCCACTGGCCGGCGGGCCGAGCACCGCGGTGACCGTCACCGGCTTGCTCCCCCGCAGCAGCGCAATGCTGAGCTTGTCTCCCGCCTTGTGCGCGGTCACCACCTTGCGCAGGGCCGGATCACCCGTGACCGCCGTCCCGTCCACCGACACGAAGCGGTCGCCGGCGTCCAGCACGCCACGGTTGGGCGAATCGCTGGCGACCGAGATCACTCCGAAACCCTTGGGGTATCCGAGCTCGCAGGCGGCGGCCGCGGTGGCGTTGTCCTGGGAGGCGGTGAAGTCCTGGGCATTGACGGTGTTCTGCTGCTGCTTCGTGGTGCCCGGCGGGTAGATCGCGTCGTAAGGCACCACCACCTGATCGTGGCGTAGCCAACCTTCCATCGCGCCTGCGATGGTGGTCTTGTCGGTGTCGGACAGCACCGTCATCAGGTTCAGATGGCCCGAGGTCTGGCTGGCCGCACGGCCGGTGACGAGGATGATGTCCTTGCCGTCATTCTGGCCAAGGGTGTTGTAGGTCGGCCCCGGGCTCTCCACCAGGTAGGGCACCCGCAGGCTGAAGGACAGCACGGCGAGCACCAGACACAACACAGCACCGAAGATCAGGGTGCGCGACTGACGAGACATTGGCGACAGAGTAACGGGCATCCCGAGGTAGCCGCTCAGCAGCCAACAGTTGGCTGGTCAGATGCTCATTCGTGGGCCAGCGCTGCTCGGTCGCTGGCCCACGCCGCTCGGTCGCCAGCCACCGCATCCAGCAGCCGGATCGTTACCGGCACCGGTTCGTCCGCGCGGGGTTGCGGCAACGCAGCGAGCATCGAGCGGTGCTCACTCATCGCGTCCCGGACCCGTCCGGGTGCGCCGATCTCTCGTCGAGCGCGCCACCAGAGCAAGGTCGCCCCGATAACGGTGCTGACCACCGGAGCCAGCAGCCACCACATCCATGCCATGTCCACCACGGTAGGTCCCTGGTGTGAAGGTTCGTGGTACCCGCGCCGTACCTCGGGTGGTTCAGGTCGCGCTTCGCGCGCTGCAGCGCGCGCTCAGGTAGGCGTTCGCTCAAAGCTGAGCGGCGGCCGGGCACCACCGCACACCATTGATCGTTGGACGCTAACGTGAGCCCAATGAGCAACTTCGGATTCGGTTTCGGGCAGTTCGGCCAGAACGAGCCCGGTGACAATCCTGATGATCTGTCCAGCAAGATCCCGTTGTTTGCCGAACTGCAGCGGCTGCTGTCCGGCAGTGGTGGCCCGGTCAACTGGGACCTGGCCCGGCAGTTGGCGATCTCTGGTTTGGCGGCCAAACACCGCGTCGTGACGTCATCCGAGACCGCCGCGGTCACCGAATCGATGCGGCTCGCCGACCTGTGGCTGAACGAAGCTACCGACCTGCCCTCAGGCGTCACGAGTATCGAAGCGTGGAGCCAGGTCGACTGGGTGGAGAAGACCATCGGCACCTGGGCCGCCCTGTGCGACCCGGTGGCCAGCCGGGTGGTCGCGGCGATGTCCGGAGCACTGCCGCCCGAGGTCGCCGAGCAGGCCGGTCCGATGGCACCGATGATGGCGCAACTGGGCGGCATGATGTTCGGCGCTCAACTCGGCCAAGGTCTGGCGGCGCTTGCCGCGGAGGTGGTGTCCAGCAGCGAGATCGGCCTGCCACTCGGAGCGGCCGGGACCGGCGCGCTGGTAGTCGCCAACCTGGATGCGCTGGCGGAAGGATTGCAGCGCCCGGTGGCCGATGTACGGCTGTTCCAAGCGCTGCGCGAGGCGGCCTACCAGCGGCTGTTCAGCCACGTCCCGTGGCTGCGCCAGCAGCTGATCGAAGCCGTCGACGCCTATGGCCGGGGCATCGAGATCGACCCGCAGGCAATCGCTTCGGCCCTGAGCGACATCGACCCGGCGAATCCGGAATCCATGCAGCAAGCATTGACCGGCGGCCTGTTCGAACCGAAGAACACAGATGCGCAGAATTCGGCGCTGCGCCGGCTCGAGACGTTGCTCGCCCTGATTGAGGGCTGGGTGGACACGGTCGTGGGTGCTGCCGCCAACGATCGGATGCAGGGGGCTGAGGCTCTCGCTGAGGCGGTTCGCCGACGGCGCGCGTCGGGCGGCCCCGCCGAGCAGACCTTTGCCACCCTGGTGGGGCTGGAGCTTCGACCCCGACGGCTGCGGGATGCCGCGACCTTGTGGGGCGCGATGGGTCAGCTGCATCGCGCATCCACCCGCGATGGGTTGTGGAATCATCCGGACCTGCTGCCAACCCCCGACGACCTTGACGATCCGCTCGGTTTCGCCTCAACCTTCGGCAAGGCTGCGGAGTTGTCGGTATCGGATCTCGATGGCCTGGAGGCTCCGAGGAGCGAGGACGGTCCGGCCAGTTCCGGCAGCCAAGCGCCGTCGGCGGGATCCGCACAGTCCCAGGCTGGGGACCCGGGTTCGGCCGGCTCGGATCCGACTGACCCGGACGGGCCAGCCTCGGAGGACAGCTCGGGCAGCTGAGCTGCCATGGCCACCCCTTCGAGATAGCCGCGGGCGCGTTCGGTACGCGGATAGCGGTTCACCCACGACCAGAACTGCGGGCCGTGACTCGGCTCCAACAGGTGGCTCAGCTCGTGGACCAGGACGTAGTCGATGACCCAGGACGGCATCGACTGCAGCCGATGGGACAGCCGGATAGTGCGATCGGTGGTCGTGCAGGAACCCCAGCGACTGCTCATATTGCGTACCCAACGCACGCTGAGTGGAGTGGCCAGCCCGTCCAGGTAACTCTCGGAAAGTTCCCGCGCCCGGCTCATCAATGCCTGATCGCTGCCACGCGGACCCGCCTTGGCATACCTGGCCTCGCGGCTGGTGATCCGGTCCACCATCTCGGCGATGAGCCGGCGCTCTTCGACCTTGCTGGTCCGGGCCGGCATCAACACCACGATCTTGTCGCCATCACGGTAGGCCGACACCGTACGACGACGGCGTGCGCTACGGCGAACTTCTACGAGCGGGGACGGTTCAACCATGCGAGTAACCCTAAGCGCCGCCACCGACAACCTGGGGAGCCCGAACCAAGATTGTGGATAGTCCGACCGGCCTGTGGACGACGCTTGCCGACCGGCCGATGGTCGGTCGGGAGTCGCGGAATCTCCGCGGGATACCGCCTCGGAAACGACGCGTCGCCAGCTGATTGGGACCGCGGCGCCATCGACCGCAACCTTGCCGGACGGCTCCCGTCCACAAGTTGTCAACCGGCTCCCCGGCGAGTCGTCCAGAGGTTATCCACAGCTAGCTCCACAAGTGTGGACATGCGGTTGAGGGTTATTGGACGCCTTGTGGATAAGAAAAACACGGGTGGGCGCAGCTGTGCGAATGTGCTTGGCATGACATCGCATCAGCCCGCCGACCGAGGCTCGGCGCCGGTCCTGCCAAGCCCGGGCCGACCGCCACGCACCGCCCGGCTGAACGCCTCGGCGGTGGTGTTGTGGCGGGCGCCAGGCATGCTCCAGCTCGAACTGGGCGCTCGCCGGGTGGTTATCGACAACGTCCGGCCGGAGCAGATGTCCACCCTGCTTGCGCGTGGCGACGGGGGCACCAGGCCGGCCGGCTCGACCCGTGCCGGGCTATCAGACCCGTCGACCGTTGCCCTGGCGAATGCGCTCACCACCGCGGGTTTTGTTACTACTCGAGCACCGCACGAGCTGCACGGCCAACCCGACGGCCCATTGCCCGCCCAGCTGGGTCCCGAACTCGGCGCACTCACCGGCCGGCACGGTGACGGCGCCGCCGCGATGCTCGCCCGTCGCCGGTCGGCAGCGGTCGCCGTACACGGGACTTCGCGGATCACCGTCTCGATCGCCACCACCCTCGCCTCGGCCGGGGTCGGTTGGGTTCAGCTGGTGCACGGCGGCGAGGTTTCGGCCGGCGATGTCTGCCCAGGTGGTCTCGAACCGTCCGACGAGGGCGCCCGCTTCGGAATAGCCGGTGTCCAGACGATCCGTCGGTACGCCCCCGATGCCGACACCACGCCCATTCCACGAAGCCGGTTCACCGATCTGGTGATCCTGACCGATCCACTACCCGTCGAGCCATCGGTACGTGCCAGCCTGCATCTGGACGGCCTGGCTCATCTGTCGGCAACCGTGGATGGTTCTCGGGCGGTGATCGGTCCGCTGGTCGTGCCGGGCGTGAGCAGCTGCCTGCGCTGCGCCGACCTGCACCGCTGCGAGCGGGACCCGTGCTGGCCATCGCTGGCGGTCCAGCTCAGTTCACGGCTACGCCAGCGGTCCGGTTCCGATGTCGCACTCTGCGTGGCAGCGGCGGGTTTGGCGGCCGGTCAGGCACTGGCCTACCTGGATCAGCAGGGTCCGGAAACTCTGAATGCGACCTTGGAATGGCAGCTTCCTGAGTGGCGCCTGCGCAGGCGAAGCTGGCTGCCACACCACGATTGTGACTGCGGGGCGTCCACCCGCACGGAGAAACACGGCAGAATGGGATCGTGACCGATATCCCGCAGCGCGGCATGGCCAGAACGGCCAAGCTCGCAAGGCTGCCCCTTGGAGTGGCCGGACGGGCGACCGTCGGGTTCGGCAAGCGACTCACCGGGCAGTCCGCCGAAGATGTCCAAGCCGAAATGGCCCAGCGCACGGCCGAGCAGCTGTTCTCGGTGCTCGGTCAGCTCAAGGGCGGCGCCATGAAATTCGGCCAGGCGCTGTCGGTGTTCGAGGCTGCGCTACCCGAAGAGTCCGCCGCGCCCTATCGCGAGGCGCTCACCAAGCTGCAGGAAGCCGCGCCACCCATGGCGCCGGCCACCATGCACCGGGTGCTCGATGAGCAATTCGGCACCTCCTGGCGTTCCCGTTTCAGCTCCTTCGACGACGTACCGGCTGCCGCCGCCTCGATCGGGCAGGTGCATCGCGCGGTCTGGTCCGACGGCCGCGACGTGGCGGTCAAGATCCAGTATCCCGGCGCTGGTCCGGCTCTGATGGCCGACTTCAACCAGCTGTCCCGCTTCGCCAAGCTGTTCTCGATGATCTCGCCCGGCCTGGACGTCAAGCCGCTGCTGGCCGAACTCAAGGCCAGGGTCAGCGAAGAGCTCGACTACACCATGGAAGCCAACGCCCAGCGGCAGTTCACCGATGCCTACGTCGACGATCCGGACATCGTCGCGCCGCGGGTGGTTGCCAGCGCGCCGAAGATCGTGGTCAGCGAGTGGCTCGACGGCACTCCCCTGTCCAAGATCATCAGCTCCGGAACCCAGGAGCAGCGGGATCGAGCCGGTCGCCAGCTGGCGCTGTTGCACTTCTCGGCGCCGCAGCGCAGCAAGCTACTGCACGCCGATCCGCATCCCGGCAACTTTCGGCTGCTCGATGACGGACGGCTCGGCGTGCTCGACTTCGGCGCGATGGCCAGGTTGCCGAACGGCACCCCCGAGCCGCTGGGCCGGATCACCAGGCTGGTGCTCGACGGCAAGACCGACGAAGTCATGGCCGCGATGCAGGCGGAGAAGTTCATCCGCCGCGGCGTTCAGATCGATGCGGACAAGGTGATGGACTACCTTCGACCGGTCTTGGAACCACTCGCCCAGCCGGAATTCAGCTTCACCCGGACCTGGATGCGAGAACAAGCCGCCAGGATCGGCGATCCGCGCAACGAAGCCGCCCGGGTCGGCCGGATGCTCAACCTGCCGCCGGAATACCTACTGTTGCATCGGGTAACCCTCGGCTCGATCGGGGTCCTCTGCCAGCTCGGCGCTCGGGCGCCGTACCGGCAGATCGCTGAGATCTGGCAACCCGGGTTCGCAAACTAGGCCAGCACTTCGGCCAGGTCGCTGAAATCTGGCAACCCGGGGCGTCACTCCACCGCCGCCCGCCAAAGTCTGGCAACCCGGGGCGTCGCTCCACCGCCGCCCGCCAAAGTCTGGCAACCCGCTTCGCGGGATCACCTGTCTCAGCCCGCACCAGCGTGAACACCGCGCGGCGTTCACGCGTAGCAGGCTGACCTACCTGCGATGCTGCCTACATGGCGGACAGCGCTGCACTGATCATCCTCAGCGGACCGCCGGGGGCGGGAAAGTCGACGATCGCGCGTGAGCTGGCGCGGCGCCACGCCAAGGCCGTACACCTGCACACAGATGACTTCTGGCATTACATCGTTTCAGGCGCGATCGCGCCTTACGAGCCCGCTGCGGACAAGCAGAACCACACAGTCATCGATGTTGTTGCTGGCGCCGCTTTCAGTTACGCGCTCGGCGGTTTCACCACCGTCGTCGACGGAATCGTCGGGCCGTGGATGCTCGATCACTACCGCTCTCGGGCCAGAAGCCACCCCGCCCAGCCACTGCACTACGTGGTTCTGCGACCGGACCGCGCGGTCACACTCAGCCGGGCGCAGCGGCGAACAGCACCGACCGCCCTCACCCAGCAGGCCCACATCCTCGAAATGTGGGAGCAGTTCGCGGACCTCGGCGAGCTGGAAGCCCACGTGCTGGACACCTCGCATCAAGACCTTCAGACCAGCCTGCAATCCGTCGTCCAGGCCATCGACAGTCAGCGCTTTCTTCTCCGGTCACCAGCCTGAGGAGCACCCACTCCACGGCGACCGCCGGCGCGGCCTCTCACCACCACTCGGGTTCCAGCTTCGCCTCCAGTGCCCGCAGGTTGCTGCTGGCACAACGCGGGCAGGTCCAGCTCGTCCGGCCGTCACGTCGATCCATCACCCAGCTGAGCAGCGGATCGCCCGACTCAGCCAGCCCCACGCCGCACAGCTGGCACACCACCACATCTGTCACGTCAGCTATTTCACCTCGTCCCGACCGGGATCGCCAGTCGCCGCCAGAAAGCCGAAAGGCTCGGGAGGACAACGGCATCGCGCCGAGATCCTCCCGAGCCTCGTTCGGGATGCTCATGCTGGCCGGCTAGCCAACCAGTTGGTAGTCAGCCGCCGACTGCTCGGCCAGCTGACGCCGGGATCGAGCCGCCCGGCCAGCAGAGTAGGCCGCCAGCCGCTGCCAGAGGCGAGCCGAAGCCACCTGCTGGGACAGTCGCTGCCGAGCAGCCTGCTCTCGTTGCTCGCGATTTCGCTCGCGAGCGAGTGCTTCATACATCGAATACATCTGAATGCTCCTTATGAGAGTCGAAAGACTCGTTCGAAAAGTGGACGTGCAACGTGCCCGATCACCTGAGGGCACGGATTCTGGGATCGACCAGGTGTCGATTACCCCGTGGCGATCGAGGGAATTGACTCCCCGTCGATCGACCGAAGTCATGCCGCAACCTCGTTCTTACGCGGGCGACCACGCGGCCGCTTGCGCTCGATTACCGTTCCCTGGCTGAAGATCTCGCCGCCCCAGACACCCCAGGGCTCGCGCCGATCAAGGGCGCCGGCCAGGCAACCGGTCCGCAGCGGGCACGCGGCGCACAGCGCCTTGGCCCGCTCGAGATCGGTCGGTGACTCGGCGAACCACAGATCGGAATCGAGCACCCGGCAGGGCAAGTCATCGACATCGGCACCGAAGGCCGGGTCGACGGTGGGGACGAGTGGTTCGCAGATCGAGATCGCGGCCTGTGCTTCGACCGCAACCCGAGGCAGCGTCTGCAGCTCGTTCAGAGTGGCAGTGGCAAACACTTCGGGTCACCTCCTATCGGTTGGGGTTTGCTGGTCATATTCAGTTGTAGAGGGGCCAACCCCTCCGCTAGAGACATCCGGACAAAGACAAAGGCCGCGGATTCCGGTTAGGGAATCCGCGGCCTCGAGAGGTGACGCGCTCTGTGGTTAGCAGAGTGGTATCCCTCGAGGCGGGTGCCCCTTACCGAAGACAGCATTGGTCAGACCGGTGCCCGTCATGCGGTTCCGCTGCGGAACGGTCTTGATGACCGAGACGCCAGCCGGGAGCACAGCACTGTAGGCAGCCGCGATATCGGTGGCTGCGGAGAACTTGGTGTAGTTGGACATCGTCGGCACCTCCTCTGTGTCTCGGCGCGGTCGCTTGGTGGGCGGCGCGGCAGGTTGTTGTGGCTTCGTGTACGCGAGGCTATCGGAGTGAATCAGAGACGCACAAACTATTTAAGGAAATCGATGGAAATTTCTTTCCAACCGCTCCCGTCAGCGGTGCTCAGTCGACGGTGACCGGCTCCGGATCCTGGCCGGCGAGGACCGCCAACACCGGCTCGGCATAGCGTTCGAGCTTCGTCGGGCCGACGCCGGGAACCTTGGCCAGTTCGGCGTCATCCGACGGCGCCCGGTCGGCGATCGCCACCAGCGTCGCGTCGGAAAACACCACGTAGGCCGGTACCCCCTGCGCCTCGGCCTGCTTCTTGCGCCAGACCCGCAATCGACCGAAGGTCGCTGCGTCCTGTGATTGCGGAACCACCTTGCTGCGCTTGGCAGAACCGGACGCGCCGGCCTGCCTGGTGGCCGACCCGGGCCGCAGTCCGTCCAGGAATCGACTCGGCCGCCGGCGGCGAGCCTGGCCGGGATTGCGGGCCAGCGCCCAGGACAGCATCAGCCGCTGCCGTGCCCGGGTGATCCCGACGTAGAGCAGCCGGCGTTCCTCGGCCAGCTGTTCGGGAGTGTCGGCGTGCTGGATCGGGATCGTCTGATCGGTCAGTCCCACCAGGAACACCGCGTCCCATTCCAGCCCCTTGGCCGAATGCAGGGACGCCAGCGTGACGCCCTGCACGGTCGGAGCGTGCTGTGAGGCGGCCCGCTGTTCCAGATCCTGGTTGAACTGGTCGAGCCTGGCCTCGGGCTGCTCGGTAACGAACTGCTCGGCCAGGTTCACCAGGGCCGCCAGGGACTCCCAGCGTTCCCTGGCCGCACCGCCGGCCGGCGGGTGCTCGGCGTTCCAGCCCACTGAACTCAGCACCTCGCTCACCGACTCGGGTAGCGGCACGCTGCCGTCGTCGGCCCGGGCGGCACCGCGCAGCAGCACCACCGCCTGGCGTACCTCGCTGCGTTCGAAGAATTTCTCGCCACCACGCAGGACGTAGGGAATGCCTGCCTCGGACAGCGCCTGCTCATAGGCCTGGGACTGGGCGTTGATCCGGAACAGCACCGCGATCTCTGACGCCGGGCAGCCTTCGGCGATCAGCCGCTTGGCAGTCGTTGCCACCGCGGTCGCCTCGGCAACCTCGTCATCGTGCTCGGCGAAGGTCGGTTTCGGGCCGTCGGCGCGCTGCCCGATCAGCCGCAGGTGTGCCACCTGATCCTGGGCACCGGCGCTGATCAGCCGGTTGGCCAACTCCACGATCTGCGGAGTCGAGCGGTAGTCCCGTTCCAACCGGACGATCTGCGCGTCCGGATAGCGCTTGTCGAATTCGAGCAGGTACGAGGGCCGGGCGCCGGCGAAGGAGTAGATGGTCTGGTTGGCATCGCCGACCACGCAGAGGTCCTGCCGGCCACCGAGCCAGGCATCGAGTAACCGCTGCTGGATGGGCGAGACGTCCTGGTACTCATCAATCACGAAATAGCGGTACTGGGCGCGCACCGTCCGGGCAATCTCGGGAATCTCTTCCAGCGCGCCGGCCATGATCAGCAGCAGGTCGGAGAAGTCGATCTCGTTGTTGCGGCGCTTGGCTTCCTCGTAGCCTTCGTACACCTCGGCCACCCGGGCCGGCGTGACCGAGATTCCGCGGTTGGCCTTGGCTGCCGCGACCGGGTAGTCAGCCGGCGAGATCAGTGAGGACTTGGCCCAGTCGATCTCGCTGGCCAGATCTCGCAGCTCGGCCTTGTCGGTCCGCAACCGCAGCCGGTTCGCGGCCTGGGACACCCAGCGGATCGGGTTGCCGGCCACCTCGGGCATCGGCCCGCCCAGAATCTGTGGCGCGAAGTAGCTGAGCTGGCGCAGCGCCGCCGCGTGGAAGGTGCGGGCCTGCACCCCGGACGCGCCCAGCGCGCGCAGCCTGGTGCGCAACTCCCC
>JALYVK010000066.1 GCA_030853265.1 Actinomycetota bacterium | reverse complement strand
GGGCCGATCCGGTGCCGCTGCTGCGGGTGGCCCGCGCCGCGGCGACCGCCGACCGGCCGATCTCGCCGTACGCGCTGACCAGGCTGGCCACCGAGGCCGGCCCGCTGCCCGAGCCGTGGCCGGCCGCGGCCCGGACCGAGTTCGTCTCGCTGCTCGGCGCCGGCAGCCGAGCGGTCGCCGCCCTGGAGGCGCTGGACCAGCACGGCCTGCTGAGCCGGCTCATCCCGGAGTGGGAGGCGGTCCGGTTCAAGGCCCAGCACAATCCGGTACACCGCTTCACCGTCGACCGGCACCTGATCGAGACCGCGGTGCAGGCCAGTGCGCTGGCCGAGCGGGTCAGCCGGCCGGACCTGCTGCTGGTCGGTTCGCTGCTGCACGACCTGGGCAAGGGTTACCCCGGTGACCACTCGGTGGTCGGGGCTGCGCTGGCGTTGCCGATCGCCACCCGGTTGGGCTTCGCGGCCGAGGACGCCCAGACCATCGCGGCGCTGGTCCGACACCACCTGCTGCTACCCGACACCGCCACCCGGCGTGACCTGGCCGATCCGTCCACCGTGCAGATCGTGGTCGGCGCGATCGACGGCTCGGCCGAGTTGCTCGACCTGTTGCATGCCCTCACCATCGCCGACGCCGCCGCCACCGGGCCGGCCGCCTGGAGCGACTGGAAGGCTTCGCTGATCTCGCAACTGGTCCGGCGTACCCACCAGGTGCTCGGCGGCGGGTCGCTGCCGGCCGCCGAACCGCCATCGGCCGCGGTGCTGGAACTGGCCCGGCGCGGTGAGACCCGGGTCGCCATCGAGGGCTCGGACATCATCGTGGTGGCGCCGGACGGGCCGGGCCTGCTCTCTAGCGCGTCCGGCCTGTTGGCCTTGCATTCACTGGACGTCCAGGCCGCCGAGGTACGCACCGAGGAGGGGATGGCGGTCAACCGGTTCACCGTCTCGCCGCGCTTCGGCGAGCTGCCCGATCCGGCGCTGCTCAACTCCGACCTGCGCCGGATCCTGGCCGGCACCGTGGAACTGGATCGCCGGCTGCGCGCCAAGGAGGCCACCTACCGGGTCGCCGAGCAGCAGCCGGTCGCACCGCCGAGACTGCTCTGGTTCGACGACGAGGCCACCGACGCGACCGTCCTGGAGGTGCGCACCCGGGACGCGATCGGCTTGCTGCATTGGATAACCGTGGCGCTGGAGCGGTGCGGGGTGGACATCCGCTCGGCCCGGATCTCCTCACTCGGTGCGCACGTGGTGGACGCGTTCTACCTCACCGACTCCGACGGCAAGCCGCTGTCGATGGAGCACCAGGATGCGGTCGAGGTCGCGATGACCAGCGCGCTGGGCAGCTCCGCCTGAAACTTGCCCACACTCTTGACCGACCGGTCGGTCGGACATTAGGGTCCGGGACGTGGCGACCACCGAATCCGATCCGGGCGATCCGCCCAGATCAACACCCGGTGTCGATCAGCCCAGATCAACACCCGGTGTTGATCCGCCCAGTGTTGATCCGCCCGGTGTTGATCTGGCCCGGCTGACCCGCTGGCTGGACGCGACCCGGCCCGGCCTGCGCCAGGGCGAGCTGAGCGCTGAGGTGATCGCCGGTGGCCGATCCAACCTCACCTACCGGCTCACCGACGGAACCCAGGACCTGGCACTGCGCCGACCACCGCTCGGGCACGTGCTGCCGACCGCGCACGACATGGCGCGGGAGTTCCGGGTGATCTCGGCGCTGCACGGCTCGGCGGTCCCAGTGCCCGAGCCGATCGAGCTGTGCACCGACCGGACGGTGCTCGGCGAGCCGTTCTACCTGATGTCCTTCGTCGACGGCGTGGTGCTCGAACGTCCGGAGCTGGTGCCGGACGCGGCCACCGCCGGCCAGGTCACCGGGTTGCTGGTGGACACCCTGGTGGCGCTGCACGCCGTCGACCCGGGACAGGTCGGGCTGGCCGACTTCGGCCGGCCGGAGGGTTACCTGCAACGCCAGGTTGCCCGCTGGCACAAGCAGTTCCAGTCCTCGGTGCCTGAGGGCAGCGCGGTCGAACAGACGGTGGTCGCCGGGTTGCAGGCGGCGCTGCCCACCAGTTCGCGGGCCGGCATCGTGCACGGCGACTACCGGTTGACCAACGTCCTGTTCTCCCATGACCTCGGCCGGATCGAGGCGGTGGTGGACTGGGAGATGGCCACCCTCGGCGATCCGCTGACCGACCTCGGGCTGCTCTACGTCTACCACGAACGGGCAGCGATGACCGACTCGGTGATGCCGAACTTCCCGTCCACGCTGGGCTTTCTGTCACCGGATGAGATGGTGCGGCGCTATGCCGAGCAGGCCGGTGCCCGGCTGTCGGAACTGGATTGGTACATCTGCTTCGGCTACTTCAAGCTCGGCGTGATCGCCGCCGGCATCCACGCCCGCTACCTGCAGGGCAAGACCATCGGAACCGGCTTCGAGGTATTCGGCGCGCTGCGCGACTCGACGCTCGACGCCGCCGCGGACCGACTGAACAAGATCGGAGCGTAGGGACGAATGGACTTCACGCACAGCGAGAAATCCCAGCGGCTGCAGGCCGAGGTGACCAGCTTCCTGGACGAGTTGGTCTACCCGGCCGAAGCCGAATTCCACCGGCAGGAAAAGGCGAATCGCGACAGTGGTCAGCCGTTCGCGACGCCGGCGATCGTCGGCGAATTGAAGGTCGAGGCGCGCCGCCGCGGTCTGTGGAACCTGTTCCTGCCCGATGACCGGTTCGGTGCCGGCCTCTCGGTGCTGGACTACGCCCCGATCGCAGAGTTGTCCGGCCGGTCCATCCACCTGGCGCCGGAGGTCATGAACTGCGCGGCGCCGGACACCGGCAACATGGAACTGCTCGCGATGTTCGGCACCGATGCCCAGCACGAACAATGGCTTCAGCCGTTGCTGGACGGTGAGATCCGGTCCTGCTTCTCGATGACCGAGCCGGACGTGGCGTCCTCCGATGCCACCAACATCGCCACCAGGATCGTCCGGGACGGCGACAGCTACCTGATCACTGGGCAGAAGTGGTGGTCCACCGGAGCCATGCGTGAGCAGTGCCGGCTCGCGATCGTGATGGGAGTGTCGGACCCGGACGCTGAGCGGCACGCCCGGCACTCGATGATCCTGGTTCCGCTGGACGCGCCGGGAGTCACCGTGCAGCGCTCGACCACGGTGTTCGGCTATGACGACGGCCCGCACGGTGGCCACGGGGTGATCAGCTTCGCCGACGTCCGGGTGCCGGCCGGCAACCTGCTCGGCCCGCAGGGCAGCGGCTTCGCGATGGCGCAGGCGCGGCTCGGCCCGGGCCGCATCCACCACTGCATGCGCTCGCTCGGGATGGCCGAACGGGCCCTGGAGCTGATGGTCGAGCGGGCGTCCAACCGCACCGCGTTCGGCTCGCCACTGGCCCGCCAGGGGGTGGTCCGGGAATGGATTGCGGAGTCCCGGCTGGCCATCGAGCAGGCTCGGTTGCTGGTGCTCAAGGCAGCCTGGCTGATCGACACGGCCGGCGTGAAGCAGGCCGCCACCGAGATCGCCGCGATCAAGGTGGCCGCGCCGCGAGCGGCCTCCTACGTGGTCGACCGGGCCATCCAGACCTTCGGCGCGGCCGGGGTATCCGGCGACACACCGCTGGCAGAGATGTGGGCCGGGCTACGCACCCTGCACCTGGCCGACGGCCCGGACGAGGTGCATTTACGCAGCGTGGCGCGGGTAGAACTCAATCGCCGGTCGGCTCGGCCGGCATCGTGAGTTCCTACCGTGCGGGCACGGTGAACCGATGACGGTGGTGGCCGAAGCCGGTACCCGGCAGCGGATCGTGGCTGCCGCGGTGGCGCTGTTCGCCGAGCAGGGCTTCGATGCCACCAGCGTGAACCAGGTGGTGGCCCGGGCAGGGGTGGCCAAGGGCGCCCTCTATCACCACTTCGAATCCAAGGACGACCTGCTCTACGAGGTCTACCGCGAGCTGGTGGATCGCCAACTGGCCGGCCTGAACGCGATCCTGGCCCGCCGGCTGAGCCCGACCGGGACGCTGCGCGCGCTGATCGCCGACATGGTCGAGACCACCGCGGCCAGCGCCGCCGAGGCGAAGGTGTTCGCCCGGGAAGGCCATCGGCTGGGCGACGCCAACCAGGCCCGGGTCCGGGCCGCCCGGCGAGCCATCCACGACGCGTTCAGCGCCCTGGTCCGGACCGGTCAGGCCAGCGGTGAGTTCGGGCTGGCGGCCTCGCCGGAGATGGTCACCTTCACCGTCTTCGGCGTGATCAACGAGCTACCGGTCTGGTACCGCCCGGACGGTCCGAAACGGCCGGCGCAACTTGCCGGCGAGCTGACCGAGCTGATCCTGGCCGGGTTGCGTCCAGTCGAGGATTACCGTCCGGCCGCGGCGCCGCCAGGCAGAGAAGCACCATCCGGCCGAGAAGCACCTGGAAAATATAGCGGAAAGGCATCGCGATGAGCTGGGGATTGACCGTACCGGTACCCGGCGTTGGCCTGGCCGAACACGCCGAGCTGTACCGGGCGCTGCCGGACTGGGGCTACACCGACGCCTGGTCCTCGGAGGTGTCCGGACCGGACGCCTTCACCCCGCTGGCGCTGGCCGCCGCCTGGGAGCCGCGGCTGCGACTGGGCACCGCGATCGTGCCGGCCTTCACTCGCGGGCCGGCGCTGATCGCGCAGTCGGCCGCCACCCTGGCCGCCGCCGCCCCGGGCCGGTTCAGCCTGGGCCTGGGCGCCTCCAGCCCGGCGATTGTCGAGCAGTGGAACGGGATCGCCTTCGACCAGCCGTTCCGGCGAACCCGCGACGTGCTGCGTTTCGTCAAGGCCGCGCTGGCCGGCGAGCAGGTCAGCGGGGACTTCGACACCTTCTCGGTGGACCGGTTCCGGCTCGATCAGCCGCCAGCTGAACCGGTCCCGGTCCTGCTGGCCGCACTGCGCCCGCAGATGCTGGCGCTGGCCGGCCGGGAGGCCGACGGGACGATCCTGAACTGGCTGGCCGCCACCGACGTCGCGGCCTGCCTGGCCGAGATCGCCAATCCGGCCAGCCGGATCGTGGCGCGGATCTTTCTCTGCCCCACCGAGGATGCCGCCTACGCCCGCACGGTCGCCCGCCGGATGATCGCGGCGTACCTGACCGTCGAGGCGTACGCGCAGTTTCATCGCTGGCTCGGCCGCGGCGAGGCACTCGGGCCGCTGTGGCAGCTCTGGGCGGCCGGTGACCGCAAGGCCGCCGCCGCCTCGGTGCCGGACGAGGTTGCCGACGCGCTGGTGCTGCACGGCTCGCCGGCCAGCTGCCGCGAGCAGGTCCGCGCCTACGTCCAGGCCGGCGTTCAAGTGCCGGTGCTGGCCGTACTGCCCACCCCGGAGATGACCGATGCGGCAAGCCTGGCTGCCATCCTGGCCGGGCTCGGCCCGGCCGCTTCCTAATGTCGCGGGTGTTTACCGCCTACGGCCGGATCGCCGGCCGGCACACGACTTCGCTCGCACCATCCTAGAAAGGGAATAGGCCGATGAGGATTGCCGATTCGATCGTGGTGGTGACCGGTGCCGGTAGCGGGATCGGTGCCGAGCTGAGCCGCCGGTTCGTCGCCGAAGGGGCCGCCGCGGTGGTGCTGGCCGACCGCAACCTGGCCCCGGCCGAGGCGGTGGCCGCTGGACTGGGGGAGCGGGCCCGGGCGGTGGCGCTCGATGTCACCGACGAGGCGGCGGTCCGCGAGCTGGTGGCGGCGGTGCTCGCCGAGCACGGCCGGATCGACCTGTTCTGCTCCAACGCCGGGATTGCCACCGGCACCGGCCTCGAGGACGGCCCACTCGCCGACGATGCCTGGCAGCGGGCCTGGCAGGTGCACGTCCTGGCGCATGTCTATGCCGCACGGGCGGTCCTACCGGCGATGGTGGCGGCCGGCGGCGGCTACCTGCTCAACACCGCCTCGGCCGCCGGACTGCTCAGCTCGCCCGGCGACGCACCCTATTCGGTGACCAAGCACGCCGCGGTCGGGTTCGCCGAGTGGCTGGCCTACCAATATCGCGACCGCAATATCCGGGTCAGCGCGCTGTGCCCGATGGGGGTGGACACCCCGCTGCTGATGGACGGGCTGAACGCGGGCAGCGCCGCGGCCAAGGCGGTGGCGGCCTCGGCCGACGTGATCGGGGTGAGCCAGGTCGCCGACGCGGTGGTGGCCGGCCTCGCGGCCGAGACCTTCCTGATCCTGCCGCATCCCCAGGTGGGTAAGTTCTGGGCAGGCAAGGCCGCCGGCATCGATCACTGGCTCGACGGGATGGTCGCGCTGGCCGCGACCGCCGGAACCACCCGCTGAAGCTGTAGGACAACCGTCGAAACGCCAATGACAACCGCCACTGGGGCGGCAGGACAGCCGCCCGTTGAGGCGGCACGACACAGAGTTGAGGGAGTGCCAGATGGCTGGAGTGCAGGATCGGGTCGCATTGGTGACCGGGGGAGCGCAGGGCATCGGCGCCGCGATCGCCGCCCGGTTGGCCGCCGGTGGCGCCACGGTCGCGGTGCTGGACCTGGACGAGGACGCCGCCGCCGCGACCGCTGCCACATTGGGTGGCCGCGCGATCGGGGTCGGTGCCGATGTCAGCCAGGCCGACCAGGTCGAGGCGGCCGTCGCCCGGGTGGTTGCCGAGCTGGGAGGCCTGCACATCCTGATCAACAATGCCGGCGTGCTGCGCGACAACCTGCTGTTCAAGATGTCCGAGGATGACTGGGACCTGGTGATGAACGTCCACCTCAAGGGCGCGTTCCTGTGCAGCAAGGCCGCTCAGCAGCACATGGTCGCCGCCAAGTACGGCCGGATCGTGAACATGTCGTCCACCTCGGCGCTGGGCAACCGCGGCCAGGCCAACTACGCCACCGCCAAGGCCGGCCTGCAGGGCTTCACCAAGACGCTGGCCATCGAACTCGGCCCGTTCGGGGTCACCGTGAACGCCATCGCGCCAGGATTCATCGAGACCGCGATGACCAAGGCCACCGCCGAGCGCACCGGCAGCACCATCGAGGACATGCGGGCCAGGGTGGCCGCCGCCGTCCCGGTCCGGCGGGGCGGGGTACCCGAGGACATCGCGAACACCGCGGCCTTCTTCGCCGGTGAAGAGAGCGGCTACGTCACCGGCCAGGTCATCTACGTCGACGGCGGTCGCGGACTGCTCTGACGTCCCGCGCCCAACTTAGCCCTGAATTTGGTCGATCGAAAGACACGCGCCAACATGCTGAGGTACCTTGCTCTGACGCTAACACGTGTGGAGGCATCAGATGGATCTGGCATTGGTGACGGATACGGAACAACACGCGGAACTGGTTAGCAAACTGCCTGCATTCGCCGCCGTAAATTTGAGTAACATTCGAGGTAATGTCTCCGAAGCACTTAAATCATTCGGTAGTTTCGGATTTCTCGAAGAGTACACAAAGCACGACATCTCCCACTTGGATGAGATGCTGCGGTTATACGATAAGCTGATTCCCGCTAGCACCTCAGCAGTGATGACTAGCGCTGACTGGCTGATGCTCACGCTTGGGACGTACTTCCACGACTTCGGGCTTCTGGTGACTCGGGACGAATATGACCGTCGATCAACGACGTCCTTCAATCAGTTCAAGCAAGTCATTTTTGATACGGACGATGCGGCGCATAAGGATTACCGTGCACAACTCCAGGAGCTAGGCTCGGATGCACTCGACCGATTCATATATCAAGAATTCGTCCGGAGTAATCACGCACGTAGAATAAAGAGCTGGCTCGGCGACAAACCGGATCCCTTGCTCGGCTTCGACGACCGCATTGTCGGAAAATTGAAGGATCTCTTGATAGGTGTCGGAGATGTATTCAAGGAAGACCTTGGACTGGTTTGCGAGAGTCATCATGAAAACGATCTTGAGAATTTGTCAAAGTACCCACTAAACCGCCCTTATGGATCTACCCATGGCGAGGAAGTAAACCTGCAATATGTCGCCATCCTCCTAAGGACGGCGGACCTGCTTCACATTACAAGTGACCGTGTTCCTTCGATTGCGGCGTTGATTGTTAATCCAAGAAATCCGAAGAGTCAGCTCGAGTGGGCAAAGCAAGCAGCCGTTCGAACGGTTCGGCCCAAGATGATAGAGGCAGAGCCCGATGAGGCGGAAGTAAGTGTTAAGACTTCAGACACAATCGAGGTTCACGCCACCTTCAAAGATTCGGAAGGTTTCTTTGGGCTCACTTCCTACTTAAATTATGCATCGCAACAGCTAGCCCAGAGCTTCGCATGGGCGCGTGATAGCGAAAGTAAGCCAGCAGGCGTGGGCTACTCTTTTCCTTGGCGCCGAATAGACACCTCAAATATCGAGGCCAAAGGCTTTGTATCAGAACCGTTCGAATTTTCTATCGATCAAGGTCGAATTCTTGATCTGCTGACTGGGCATACGCTATACAACGATACACGCGTGGTTGCTCGTGAGCTTGTCCAGAATTCTTTAGACGCGGTAAGGTTGCAATCGCGAATATCGGCGGAAAATGATGAGGAGTTTGAACCGCGAATCTGGATTGAGTGGAATAGCGCTTCAAAAGTTATAGATGTGCGAGATAATGGCGTCGGCATGACCCAAAAGATTATCGAGTCGAACTTTCTGAAAGTCGGTTCTTCTCGGTACCAAGATCCAGAGTTCAAAAAGTCTTATCCCAACTTTTTTCCGATAAGTCGATTTGGAATCGGTGTATTGTCGGCCTTCATGGTAGCTGATTCTGTCTCTGTAACCACTTCTAGTACGGCTGAGGACAAAGCGCGCCAGATGAGTCTTCGAGATGTACATGGCAAGTACTTAGTGCGCCTGATCGATAAGCAATCGAGTGATATACCATCAGATATAAGAGAGCACGGTACTTCCGTTCGGCTAAAGCTAAGACCCAGTGCGTCCCTTGGTGATCTATTACAAACTTTGAAGCATTGGGTGGTCATTCCTGGCTGCTCGGTTGAGTTGAAAATCGACGATCAAGAGCCGTACAGGCTAGGTTATGACACGGTGGCGAACGCTCTAAAAGCAGAGCTGTTAGCGGCTAAAATCCTTCGCGAGAGCGGCTCCGAACTCGTTGACAGTTTCGGAAGTAAGGTCGAAGTGCGCAGCGCGACTATCGAGGGTATAGAGCTTGCCTATACAGTGCGTTGGAATCGATGGCTTCAAGAATGGGCCTTCCTGTCGGGTCAGCAGGCCGGCGCGCGTACAGGAGCGCCGGTCGCGCCGGTGTTTGGCACTTGCATTGGCGGGGTGCGTGTGACTGACAGCCCGGCAGGGTTTGCCGTGGGCGGGGTGATCACGATGGCGAACGCGACGGGCGGCAGTGCGCCACGAACGAACGTTGCGCGTACCGCGATCGAGAAAACGGATGAGTACAGAAATATGCTCGCCGCTATCTACAGAAGTCTTTCCATGCATGTGTCCGACGAGATGGACCAGTTTGAAAGCAATAGAGGATTCTCGGTGTCCAGGGCGGCCGCCGAAGCATCCTTCTTAGCGTCAGACCTTTCAGGTGGCCGAAATTCCCAGCTTGAGTCCGAGGAGATAATGCACGCTATGCTCCGTGAAGTTCCTGCCATCGTTCTCGAAAGTGGGGGGGTGCGTGCTCGGACTTCACTTAATGGCATCGAGGAATACCCACGGCTGTTAAGCGTTGAAAGCACTATGGTAAATTCGCTAGAAGCCGTTTTGACCACGGTTCGCGGCGCCGAGGGCGCATCTCTGCAGAAAATCCTGGATGCCATGGGGGTACCGGACTTCTTGGCAAGGGATACGCCTCTCATCTGCAACTTGAGCTTCGGGAATTTTTTTGGCGATCTTTTCATGACTGAGAGAGAAATTTCGGAGTTATCGACAGATGCGGACTCTCGAATGCTTCGAGCACTATGGGAGCCCGTAGACATGGTGCCGCGCTGGTCTCAATTATCTCCTGTGACCGAGTTGCCGGCGCCAGTGACAACGCTCCTTCAGCGCGTCAATGCGTTTGACCGCATGGCTTTCGGTCCTACTATGATCCGCTTTGCCAGGCCAGATGCTATAGTATTTGATGGAATTGACGCCAATTTGGTGAAATGTCACGGGCTACTGCTGGTGCTTCCATGTCATGAACTTCACACTGTCCAACCGGTCGATGAGAGTATTCCCAATAACGTCGTGGACTGGGTGCGCGCCTGGTTATTTGGAATCATTTCTCAGAATGAGGAACGCTACCAGCGTGAAGCTCTTGGCGAGTCAGGCATCGAAATAAGACTTCGAGACAATCTGCTGGAGGTGATGGAAGAGTGCGGGATGTTCTCGCTCGTGTCAAGTGCATCTGTCAGAACTTGTATGGAGAACCTTAGTCTGGTAACGCTTGATGTTCGTCGCTGGGACAGGCGAGGGAGGGACTCTAGCGACGGCTCTAATTTTTTCTTTAGCTGAGGAGCCGACGGCTTCGGCGCGAGGCCATGCGTCGTCGATCCAGTAGCCTTGACTCGACCCGTAGTTCGACGTTAGGGGCTTGAAGGCGTGTTCGACACACTGTCCGACCGGTTGAACAAGGTCTTCACCGGCCTGCGTGGCAAGGGCCGGCTGTCGCAGGCCGACATCGACGCGGTCGCCCGCGAGATCCGGATCGCGCTGCTGGAAGCGGACGTCGCGCTGCCGGTAGTGCGCCAGTTCATCGCCGCGGTCAAAGAGCGGGCAGCGGGCGAAGAGGTCAGCAAGGCGCTGAACCCGGCCCAGCAGGTCATCAAGATCGTCAACGAAGAGCTGGTCGAGATCCTCGGTGGCGAGACCCGCCGGCTGCAGTACGCGAAGAACCCGCCGACGGTGATCATGCTGGCCGGCCTGCAGGGTGCCGGTAAGACCACGCTGGCCGGCAAGCTGGCCCACCATCTGAAGCAGCAGGGTCACGCGCCGGTGCTGGTGGCCTGTGACCTGCAGCGGCCCAACGCGGTGACCCAGTTGCAGGTCGTTGGCGAGCGGGCCGGCGTCGCGGTCTACGCCCCGGAGCCGGGCAACGGCCAGGGCGATCCGGTCAAGGTCGCGCAGGATTCCCTGGAGTTCGCCCGCCGGGCCCAGCACGACATGGTCATCGTCGACACCGCCGGCCGGCTCGGCATCGACAGTGAGCTGATGCAGCAGGCTGCCGCGATCCGTGATGCCGTGCAACCGCAAGAAATCCTCTTCGTGCTGGATGCGATGGTCGGTCAGGACGCGGTCAACACCGCGCAGGCCTTCGCCGACGGGGTCGGCTTCAGCGGGGTGGTGCTTACCAAGCTCGACGGCGATGCCCGCGGTGGTGCCGCGCTGTCGGTGCGTTATGTCACCGGCCAGCCGATCATGTTCGCCTCCAACGGTGAGAAGCTGGAGGACTTCGATGTCTTCCACCCCGACCGGATGGCGTCCCGGATCCTCGGTATGGGCGACATGCTCACCCTGATCGAGCAGGCGCAGAAGACCTTCGACTCCGGTGAAGCCGAGCGGATGGCTTCCAAGATCACCAGCGGCAACGAGTTCAGCCTCGAGGACTTTCTCGAGCAGTTGCAGGCGATCCGGCGGATGGGACCGATCGGCAACCTGCTTGGCATGCTGCCCGGCGCGGGCCAGATGAAAGAGGCGCTGGCCGCGGTCGATGACAAGGACCTGGACCGCACCGCGGCCATCATCCGGTCGATGACCCCGGCCGAGCGGGCCGATCCCAAGCTGATCAACGGCTCGCGCCGGCTGCGGATCGCCAACGGTTCCGGGGTGATGGTCAGTGAGGTGAACAACCTGGTCGACCGGTTCTTCGAGGCCCGCAAGATGATGTCGCGGATGACCGGCATGATGCCCGGCGGACGGCGAAACAACCGCAATACCAAGGGCAAGAAGGGCAAGAAGGGCAAGGGCGGCGGCCGCGGTCCGACCCAGTCCCGGATGCCTGCCGGCTTCCCCGGCATGAGTGGCATGCCGGGCGCGTTCGGCCAGGGCGGTCCGGCTGGTTTCGGCGGTCCGTCCCCGCTGCCGCCAGGCACCGAATTGCCCGACATCTCCAAGCTGAAGTTCCCCAAGTCCTAACGCCTCAGCCGGAACTGGCGAGCTGATGGGCGCGTTGGAAAGACACGTCCAGCAACGTCCCGATGTCTCGCATTGGCACTCCCTCCGCGGCTAGCTCCTTGGCCAGTCGACCGGCTTCGGCTTGAATGGCAAGCTCCGCGGTCACCGCCGTCGCACGTTGCTCTCGCAGATGACCCACCCGCTGCTCGAGAGCCACCTGGCCGACGTCGGCAAGCGCCACGTCCACCTGAACGGTGGACAGCGGCACGTCCAGATTCACCGCGATGAGTTCGCGCGCCATCAATTCGACCTCGGAAAGCCTGCGGGCCTGCGTCAACTCGCCAAGCTCAGGTATCGACACCATCCACCACTTGCCCTCGCGGCTGACGTTCGCTCGGTAGCTGTTCATAGCGCCTCCCGGCAGCTGCACCCGGCGACCGCCGAGTGAACTTTTCGGACGACACCTGGCGAGATCGTTCGGTGTCCGTCCGGCAGCGTGACCTGGTGACTCATTCCAGGGCAGTACCACTTCGTATGTGAACCCACGGTTCGTCCTCGCTTCCAGGCGGTTCGGAGCAGCTTGATCATTGTCTTGGTAGGTTGTTCCGTGACCATCAGAATAGTCAATCAGGCTAGACAGTTACAAGTCAATCTTGCTAGACATTTCTGCGGGCCCTCTGGTCACCCCCACGGCCCCGGCCCAACGGATCGTCAGGGTTGCCTCTACAGCTGACCGATAGGCTGGCTGGCGATCACCGGACCGCTACCAGGGAGCCGCAGATGGCCGAAGCAGCAGCCGACACCGCCGGCACGATCGCAGCCGGCCACGCCATCGGCGGCCCGGCCAGGGGCGGCCGCCGATGACCGCCCTGCACTTGCGCGGGATCTTCCTGCCCGACGAGCGGGAACGCGATGCCTGGATAGTCGAGGGCCGGCTCACCTTCGAACCGGTCGCCGGTGCCGAGACCATCGCCGACCGAGGCTGGGTCTTGCCCGGGTTTATCGACGCGCACTGCCACATCGGCCTGAAGCCGGACGGCTGGGCAACTGAGGATGAGCAGGTGCAGCAGGCGATTCTCGATCGGGATGCCGGCGCGCTGCTGCTCCGTGACGCCGGGTCGCCGGTGGACAACCGGGCGATCCAGGATCGGGACGACCTGCCGCGGCTGATCCGGGCCGGGCGGCACATCGCCCGGCCCAAGCGCTATATCCGCTACCTCGGGGTCGAGGTTGAGCCTGAAGAACTGGTCGCCGAGGTCGAGCGGCAGGCGGCCCTCGGCGACGGTTGGATCAAGCTCGCCGCCGACTGGATCGATCGCGGGGTCGGCGACCTGGCTCCGACCTGGCCCGATGACGCGCTGGCCGCGGCAGTGGCTCGGGCACACGAACTCGGCGTGCGGGTCGCGGCACACGTCTTCGGCGAGGACGCGTTGCCGGGTCTGATCAACGCCGGCCTGGATTCCATCGAGCACGGCACCGGGCTGACCGAGGACCTGCTGGACGAGGTGGCCCGCCGGGGGATCGCGGTGGTTCCGACCCTGATCAATATCGACACCTTCCCGGGGATCGCCGCCGCCGGCGCGGAGAAGTACCCCGGCTATGCCGCGCACATGCTCGCGCTGCACGCCACCTCCCGGCAGCGAATCCGCAATGCCTACGAGGCGGGGATCGCCATCTACCCGGGCACCGACGCCGGCGGTTCGCTGCTGCACGGCCTGATCCGCGACGAGCTCACCGCACTGGTGCAGGCGGGCATCCCGCAGGCCGAGGTGATCGCCCAGGCGTCCTGGCGTGGGCGGTCCTGGCTCGGTCTGGACTCCCTGGTCGAGAACGGGCCGGCCGACCTGGTGGTCTACGCCGAGGACCCCAGGTCAGAGCTGGCGACCCTGCATGACCCGAAGCGAATCGTGTTGCGTGGCAACGTCATCAGTTGACGGCGCCGCGAGGCTGACCGCTATCCGGCGTCGCCGGGTGGTGTCGTTGCGCCGCTGGGCGGTTGCGGTGGCGGTCTACCTGATCGCGGTGTTCCACCGGACCTCGCTCGGGGTGGCCGGTCTGCAAGCCGCCACCAGGTTCGGGATCAGCCCGAGCCAGTTGAGCATTTTCGTGTTGTTGCAACTGGGTGTCTATGCCGTTATGCAGATCCCCACCGGGATCCTGGTCGACCGGTACGGCCCGCGCCGGCTGCTGATCCTCGCCGCCGTCACGATGGGCGTCGCCCAGTCGATGTTCGCACTGGCGCACAGCTATCCGATAGCCCTGTTGGCCCGGGCGCTGCTCGGTCTCGGCGACGCGCTCACCTTCGTCAGCGTGCTGCGCTTCGCGGCCGGCCAGTTCGCGCCGCGCCGGTACCCGGTGGTGGTGGCGATCACCGGCACGCTGGGCTCGATCGGCAACGTGGCCGCCACCCTGCCACTGACCGCGATGCTGCACGACGCGGGCTGGACGCCGACCTTCCTGACCGCCGGCCTGCTGTCGCTGATCAGCGGCGCCGCGGTCTACCTGCTGTTGCCCAGGGCACCACGCACCTCGCGGCAGTCCCGGGACCTGGTCGCGCTGCGGGTGTCGGCCGGCCGGGTGGGTCGGCGGGTCCGGACGGCCTGGTCGTTGGCCGGCACCCGGGTCGGCTTCTGGGTGCACTTCACCGCGATGAGCACCTCGCTGATGTTCGGGGTGCTGTGGGGAGTGCCGTTCCTGGTCGAGAGCCAGGGCTACAGCCGGGACGGCGCCAGCGCGATGCTGCTTGCCAGCGTGCTGGTGGCGATCGTGGTCGGGCCGATGGTCGGCTACCTGATCGCTCGGCATCCGGCGACCCGGGTGCCACTGGCCATCGGCACCTGCCTGGCCACAGTGCTCGGCTGGTACGCGGTGCTGGCCGCGTTCAGCGGTCCGGTGCCCCGGCTGCTGCTGGTCGCGCTGGTGTTGTTGACCGGAACCGGTGCGCCGATCTCGGGTATCGGCTTCGCGCTGGCCCGGGACTACAACGGCCCGTCGATCGTCGGCACCGCCACCGGGGTGGTCAACGTGGCCGGCTTCAGCGCGGCGATCGCGTCCTGCCTGCTGGTCGGCTGGACGCTGGACCTGGCCGGCTCACCGGACCGGGCGGCCTATCGGTTGGCCTTCGCGGTCGCGGTCAGCGTGCAACTGATCGGCCTGGTGCAGATGGTTCGCTGGTGGCTGCGTGCCCGGCATGCCTCGCTGCGCGCGCTGGCGGCGGGCGAGGCCACCCCGGTCCGGATCGTTCGGCATCGGTGGGACCTCGGCTGAGTTAGGGCAATTCGCCGGGATAGGGTCGGCTCATGACTCAGCGGACAGGCAGCGTGGCGATCGTCGGTGGCTATATGGTGCCGATCGAAGGCGAGCCCATCGAGAACGGGACGGTCGTCGTCACCGACGGCCGGATCACCGCAGTCGGCGCCAAGGTGCGCCTTGCCAAGGGAATCCAGACCGTCGACGCCAGCGGCAAGTGGGTGCTGCCCGGCTTCATCGACGCGCACGCGCACCTCGGAGTGGTCGAAGAGGGCATCGGCTGGGCCGGTGACGATGTCAACGAGATGACCGATCCGGTCGGCGCCCGGCTGCGCGCGTTGGATGCGATCAACCCGTCCGACGTGGGCTTCGACGACGCGCTGGCCGGCGGGGTGACCTCGTGCGTGGTCAAGCCGGGCAGCGGCAACCCGATCGGCGGCCAGACGGTGGCGATCAAGACCTGGGGCCGGATCGTGGACGAGATGGTGATCAAGTCGCCGGCCAGCGTGAAGAGCGCGCTGGGCGAGAATCCCAAGCGTGCCTATGGCGATCAGCGCAAGCTGCCGTCCACCCGGCTCGGGGTCGCCGCGGTGATCCGGGACGCGCTGACCAAGGCCCAGGACTACCAGGCAAAACGCGACGCGGCCGCCAAGAAGAAGGATCCCTTCGACCGCGATCCGTCGATGGAGGTGCTGGTCCGGGTGCTCACCGGCGAGCTGCCCTGGTGCCAACACACCCACCGCGCCGATGACATCTCCACCGCGATCCGGCTGGCGGACGAGTTCGGCTACCGGCTGATCGTCAACCACGCCACCGAGGGATACCTGCTCGCCGACGTGCTGGCAGAGCGCGGGATTCCTTGCATTGTCGGGCCGTTGTTCCACACCCGGTCCAAGGTCGAGGTCCGCAACCGCAGCCTGGCCACCCCCGGCAAGCTGGCCAACGCCGGAGTCACCGTCGCGCTGACCACCGACCACCCGGTGGTGGCGATCGACTTCCTGGTGCACCAGGCGACCTTCGCGATGCGCGAGGGAATGTCCCGGGTGGACGCGCTGCGCTCCATCACGATCAACCCGGCGAGCATCCTCGGCTTCGATGACCGGGTCGGTTCGCTGACCAAGGGCAAGGACGGCGACCTGGTTATCTGGTCCGGTGACCCGCTGGACGTCCTGCAGCGCGCCGAACGGGTTTTCATCGGTGGCCACGAGGTATACCGCTACGCCGATGGGCACGGCACGGTCACCGAGCGGTACCGGACCAGCTGAGGGGTCCGGGGCCGGCCGCGACCCGGCCGCGCACGTTGTGCAGCGGGAGATAGCCGAGCTGGCGGGAATCCTCGCTACGCGGGGCGTCGCCCACGACCGCGACGTGCCGAGCCGGAACCAGGTCCGCCAAGGCGCTGTCGGCGAAGAGTGCGGGTCGAGGCTGCCCAGCGGTCGCGATCACCCGTTTTACCCTGAAGTCTGGATCGCCAGCCGTCCCGGAGCCGACCGGCACCCAGAACAGGATGATGTCCCCGACCCGGTACCGGCGGCGGCGAATTGCCAGCACTCGCTGGCCGTCGGACAGGGTCGGCAGCATGCTGTAGCCGCGGACGGTGGCGAGGGTGCAGCATCGGCGGGCCAGCAGCAGGCCGCCGGTGGCCAGCCCGACAGCCACGGCTACAACGCGGTTCACCCCGGCACCCGCTGGTCATTCTCGCTGCTGGCCAGTGCCGCATAGCCGGCGCCGTTGGCGATCAGTTGCTGGTGGCTGCCGTGCTCGGCCACGGTGCCGTCGGCGATCAGGTAGATCGCGTCGGCGTCCCGAATACCATGCAGCCGGTGGCTCACGACCAGCCGGGTGGTGGTGTCGAGCGAGTGCAGCAACCGGTTCAACTCGGCATCGGCGGTGACGTCCAGCCGTGAGTTTGCCTCGTCGAACACGAGTAGATCTCGATTGGAGCGAAGCAGGGCCCGGGCCAGCGCGAGGCGCTGCCACTGGCCGCCGGACAGCGAGGATCCCGCCTCGCCCTGCTCATTGGCCCGGCGCGGGCTGAGCATCGTCTGCATGCCCTGCGGTAGTCGTTGGATCGCGTCCAGGATTCCGGCGGACCGGGCGGCCTGGCTGGCCTGTTCCGGCGTCGCGCCATCCTGTCCGATCAGCACGTTGTCCAGCGCGGTGAGTTCGAAACTGGTGTGATCCTGCAACACGCCGGCGATCCGCGCTCGCAGTGAGGCAGGCTCGAAGGTGGCGAGGTCGATACCGTCCCAGCGGATCTCGCCACGCTGCGGCTGATAGAAGCGCAGCAGCAGGTTGATCACGCTGGACTTGCCGGCGCCATTGAGCCCGACGAGGACGGTGAACTCGCCGGCCTCCAGTCGCAGGTTCAGCCCGCGTAGCACCCAGTCGGCCGAGCCGGGGTAGCGGAACCACACATCGCGGAACTCGATCGCGGTACGCAGCGGTGGCGCGGGCGTCGTGCCGCCGGCAGTCTGTGCGGCCTCCGACCGGTAGATCAGGTCGAGGTAGCGGCCGAAGATGGTGCCGTAGGTATCCACCTCGACCCACGCGTACAGCAGGCCGGCGATGGCGGTCTGGACTGCCGCGATCGCACTGGTGAACAGCAGGAAGTCACCGACGCTGAGCCGGCCCTCGGCGATCTGCCAGACCACCCAGGCCGATCCCGCGCCGGCGATCATCGCATTCAGTAGCCCGAAGAGCAGTTGGGTCAACGATTGCAGCGTCGACCGGCGGATGTCTTGCTTTATCGCGTGCTGCAGGTGCACCTGAAGCCGGCCGAGCAGCGCCTCCTGCGCCCCGTACAGCCGCATGTCACGGGCTGCGGCCGGCGTGCTGAACAGCTCGGCGAAGTAGTCCCGCCACCGGTAGGATCTGCTTGCCAACTCGGCATAGTGCACTGATCGCCGGGTGGTGTAGCGGCGCAGTGCGACCAGTGGCAGCACGGTGGCCAGCAGCACCGCCAGTAATGCCGGTGAGGTCGCCCAGAGCACGCCGACGAAGGTTCCCAGCCGGGTCAGCGCGGTCAGTACGCCGACAATCGTGCTGGCGACCATGGACGGCCCGTCGTGCGCGCCCTCGCGAGCCAGCGTCAGCCGATCTTGCAGCGCCGCGTCATCGAGCATCTCGGTACCCGGAAAGCGCGCGCAGGCCCGGGCCAGCTCGGTCTCGGTGACTGCCCGCAGGCGCCCGGTCAGGTGGTAGGCGGGAATTGCGGCCAACGAATTGGCAATCAATGACAGGGCAGTCAGCAACGCGATCAGGACGGCCCACAGCAGCAGGGTCCGCAGGTGCTGGTGGGCGTCAGCGCGTCCCAACTCGTTGATCAGGCGCTTGCTGAGCACGGCCGCCGGCGCCAGCACCGCACCGGCCAGCACGCCGGACACCACGATGAGCAGCAAGCTCACCGGAGCGGTTCGGAATGCCAGCCGGCAAGCGACCAGGAATGCCCTTGTCGAACCTGGCTCAGTGCTGGTGCGTCGCGGCATGAAGGCTGTCCGCGGCCCGGTACATCGCCGCTGTTACCTCGTGCAGTCGGTAGCCGCTGGCCGCTACCCGGCCGTTCTCGACAACCATGATCACCGGGTAGCGATCGGGCCGACCGAAGGAATCGAGCTCGTCGAAGGCGCGCGGTGCCACGATCGGGGTCGCGCCCTGCCAGCTTGCCAAATACCCGGCAGTGACCGCGGCATCTTCCGGTTCGGTCTGGCCCAGCGCGATGAACGGGATCGGCACCCCGTAGTCGAGTTCGTCGATGGCTCGGTGCAAGCGCTCGCAGGTCGAGCAGCCCGGTACCACCATCGCAACCAACGCGGTGCCGGCCAGCGCAGCCGCCGCGCCGTCCGGCCAGGGCAGGCCGTCCAGGCTCAGGTCGATCCGATGCCCCTGCACCGGGACGGCGGTCGGCTTGGTCGGCACGCCGTCCGCGCCGTTGCGCAGCCGGCGCAGGATTCCGACGGTGAGCAATAGGTCGAGCGCGATCAGCACGGACAGCAAGATGCCAACGGCGGTCAGGATCGCCACGTCATCAACCAACTCTCTCGACGGCCGCTGAGTTGGCGCCGGCCGCGGCCTTGCTGAACAGGGCGGTGTGCAGGTCTGCGGCGCCGACGAACAGGACGCCGCTGATAATGCCCAGTCCGATTCCGAGCACCGAGTCACCGGTCGAGCCGGTCTGCCCGCCAGCGCCGGCGGCCAGGCAACCCAGTACCGCCAACGCGCCGTTGAGTAGCAGGTGCGGTCCGGCCGGCAGCTCGGTCGAGGTGCCGAAGCAATGGCAGGCCGAGGGCCGGCCGCCGCGCGCGGTCAGCCCGATCCCGACGCCGAAGCCGACCAGCAGCAGGATCGGCAATGCGAAGCGGGCGATCGGGTGGCCGCCCAGCAGGAGCAGCCCGATGCAGGCGGCGACCTCGAGTGCCAGCACCACCGTCGCGGTAACCCGCTGGGCGAGGACGGTTCGAAGGCCGAACTGGGTCAGCGAGACCGCGAAGTCCTCGAAGGCCAGCCGAGAGCGGGCCTTGGCAACGAAGGCGGTGCCGAAGACCAGCACCATCGTGGTGGCCGCCCAATCAGCTATCACCGACATGTGTGCTGCCTTGGCTCTGGTCGGCGACAGCTGATCGGCACGGTGAGGCTAGCCGCCGGCAAGCGAGCAGAGCTGGTGGTAGGCGCTGTACTTGACGGTGCATTCGGGGTTCTTGACGCAGTTGGCATAGCAGTCGTAGCCATACGTGTGCGCGGCGTTGCAGCAGCAGCCGCGAATCGCATCGCACGCGCCCGCGTCGACCCCGCCGATTGCCTTGCGGGCTAACCGATCGGCAATTCGAACAACAGTTTTCATCGCCATCTCCTTTGAGAGCACCTTGATAGGTTGGGCCATCCTGGACTTAGGTGCTCATGCCTGTCAAGGCAGTAGGAAATGGACTTTTATCGCGTACGACTTTAAACCGGGTCAGACATCAGTCACGGTTCCAGCGCCGGTTCTCGGCATCATTGCAACGGTAACTCGATGGCATTGTTGCCGATAACGTCGGCATACCAGTGAGCCGAATCCTTCGGGGTGCGCTGCAGGCTCTGGTAGTCGATGTGCACCATGCCGAACCGCTTGGAGTACCCCCACGCCCACTCGAAGTTGTCCATGAACGACCAGAGGTAGTACCCGCGAATATCCGCGCCGGCCGCGATCGCGGTGTGGATGGCGGCCAGATGATCGCGGACGTAGGCGATCCGATCCACATCGTGGATTGCGCCATCCGCGGTGACCTCGTCGTCGAAGGCGGCACCGTTCTCGGTGATGTAGATCGGCGTGCCGGGCAGGTCCCGGTGCACCCGCAACAGCAGATCGGTGAATGACTGCGGCCGGATCGGCCACCCCATGCCGGTATGCGGCGGCGGCAGCGGGACGGTGAACGCCAGGTCGGTGCCCGGCCATTCGGCTGGTCCCGAGCCGTCATCTAGGAGCGAAGCGGTGGCCTGCGCCCGCAGGTCATCGGTTGGCGCGGCAATGCTTGCCGGGCTGTAGAAATTCACCCCAAGGGCATCGATTGGCCTGTTGATCTCGGCAAGATCGCCATCGGCGATGAAGGCCCAGTCGGTGAGGTGGCTGGTCTCGGCCAGCAACTCCGCAGGGTAGCCGCCGGTGAAGATCGGGTCGAGGAAGATCCGGTTGGCGATCCGGTCGACGTGTTCGGCCGCCGCCCGGTCGGCTTCGCTGTCGCTGGCCGGGTACAGCTGCGCCAGGTTGAGCGTGATCGACAGCTGAGCCTTGGTGATCGAGCGCAACGCTCCGATCGCCCGGCCGTGCGCCAGGTTGAGGTGGTGTGCCGCGGTGAGTGCCGCGTGCCGGTCTCGCTCGCCGGGCGCGTGCTGGCCGACCGCGTAGCCGTCGAAGGCGCTGCAGAAGGGCTCGTTGAAGGTGGTGATGCCGGGCACCCGATCACCAAGCGCGGTGGCCACCGCTACCGCGAAGTCGACGAAATGATCGACCGTTTCGCGGCTGGTCCAGCCGCCCTCGTTCTGCAGCGACTGCGGCAGATCCCAGTGATAGAGGGTCAGTTGTGGCGCGATGCCGCGGGCCAGCAGGCCGTCGACCAGTCGCTGGTAGAAGTCCAGGCCGGCTTGATTGACTGGTCCGGAACCGCTCGGGATCACCCGCGGCCAGGACACCGAGAACCGGTAGGACTGCAGCCCGAGTTCGGCCATCAGGTCCAGGTCGCTGTCCAGGCGGTGGTAGTGATCGCAGGCGATTTCACCGGTGTCACCGCCGGCCACCCGGCCGGGCGTCTGGCAGAACACGTCCCAGATGCTGGGCAATCTGCCATCGGCGTGGATGGCACCTTCGATCTGGTAGGCCGCGGTGGCCGCCCCCCAAGCGAACCCGGTCGGAAACTCCAGGCGCCTGGTCGCTTGCTCGGCACCGATTGTCTGAATGCTCATCCCTTGACTGCTCCCTGCATGATTCCGCCGACGATGTGCTTGCCCAGTAGGGCAAAGACGATCAGAACCGGGATGGTGCCGTAGAGCGTCCCGGCCATGATGATGGATTGTTCCGGGGCATACCCGGTTGCCAGGCTCTGAAAGGAGACCTGGATGGTGGGGTTCTGCGAGCTGAGCGCGATGATCGGCCAGAAGAAGTCGTTCCACGCTGTCAAGAAGGTGAGCATCGCCAGCACCGTCATCGCCGGCCTGGCCGCCGGCACGATGATCGAGCGGAAGATCCGGAAGGTTCCGGCGCCATCCATGAAGCCGGCCTCGATCAACTCGTCCGGTACCGCCGCCGCGATGTACTGGCGCATGAAGAACACCCCGAACGCGGTGACCAGGGTCGGCAGGATTACTGCCTGCAGATGATTGGCGAAACCGAACTTCGCCATCATCATGTAGAGCGGGATGATGCCCATCTGCATCGGCACCATCATGGTGGTGATGCACAGCCCGAGCAGCAGGTTGCTACCGCGAAACCGCAGCTTGGCAAAGGCAAATCCGGCCAGCGTGCAGAACGCGACGGTGCCCAGCGTGATGCAGGTCGAGACGATCAGCGAGTTCAGCAGCCCCTTGTTCAGCGGCGCCAGCTGGAATGCCTTCCTGATGTTGCCGAACAGCGCGCCGCTGGGCAGCAACGGCGGGGTGCGCCGGGCCAGCTCGGCATTGGTGTGCGATGCCATCACGATCGTGTAATACAGCGGAAAGACCGACACCAGCGTCAGCACGATCAGGGTCAGGTAGGTGCCCGCGCCGGCCTGGCCGGGCTTGCCGCGGGTGGCCCGGGCACGCGGCGCGACCGGTGCCGTCGCGCCGGGTTCGGTGA
>JALYVK010000123.1 GCA_030853265.1 Actinomycetota bacterium | reverse complement strand
CCACGCCCAGTGTGCCCATCCGTTGCCACGACGGCCACTTGAGCTCGGCCGATCGGTGACCGTTCGGATACTCAGCGAAGCCGCCGGCGCCACGCGCTCACCCCATCGCGCGACAGTCGACCCCGGCCAGCACCGAATGCACCACCGAGGCTGACCCGCGTGCGCCGGCCGCAAGCAGAACGACCTACGGCAACCTTCTTGGGTTCCCCGACCTGCCGCCCTGAGCATGAGCTCCGTGCCCGAATGCCCCGCCCGAGAAAGGGCCCGGTAACCGGGGGCTATACGGGACAGGACAGCGATGCAGGTTCCACCAGGCGCGGCCCCCGAGGGATGCCCCTTAGGACGCCCCGACCTCCCCTAAGTGCTCGCGATAGGCAGCACTTCAGGAGAATTTCCGAGACGTTGGTCCCGGGCGAACGTCGGCAATCCTACGAGTCAGTGCGGCTGAAGAACAGGCACTCGGGCACGCCGGTGCCGTGAGGACTTGCAGCGAAGCCGCCCCGAACGGCGGTCCCCGGATGCCGCCTGGCGGCCGGGCCAACAACTGCGCAGCTGACCAGAACATACACGAAGATCAGACACGCAGAATCCCGATTACGACGGCAAGGCAGGCAGCGCAGACGGCACCTCGGGCGTTTCGCTGTGGCCTTGACACTGAGCCCGAACGGCGCCCGGAGTGCGTCCCAGATCGCCGGCCTGGGAATCATGTCCAAGACGTGGCGAGCCTGCCTGTCGTGACGAGGGTCTCCACCAAGCTCGCCCATAGTGGCCCCAGAAACGACCGGCCGGTCGGTAATCAGGCCTTCCGCGCCGCTTGTTGCAGTGCGAAGATGAGGGAAGATAGGTCGGCAGCAGGAGACAGGAGGAAGGACAATGGCGAAACCAATCCCTGACGGATACCCCCGCGTTACCCCGTACCTTTACATCGACGGTGCCAAGGCCGCCATCGAGTTCTACGCCTCGGTCCTGGACGCCAGGGAGAGGATGACGATGCCTGGTCCCGACGGCAAGGTCGGCCACGCGGAGCTGACCATCGGGGACTCAGTGATCATGCTGGCTGACGAGTTCCCCGATATGGGTGCTCGCGGACCGAAGTCTCTCGGCGGCTCCCCGGTAACTGTCCACGTCTACGTCGAGGACGTGGACGCCACCTTCGAGCGAGCCATCAAGGCTGGTGCGACGGTCCTCCGGCCGGTGGAGGACAAGTTCTACGGGGATCGCGGCGGCGAGTTCGAAGATCCATACGGGCACCGCTGGAGCATCGCCACCCACGTTGAGGACCTCTCGCCCGACGAGATGGCGCAGCGCATGGGCCAGATGGCCGGGTAGGCCGAGTAGGCCGAACCCGCCCTTCGCTGCTGACCGGCCGCAGGCAGACATAATCGAGCGGGGTGCCGTCAACGGTTCGAATCGGCGCAGACGGTCACGACGACTGTTCCCAAGGTCATTCCCGGAGCCGACCCATACCGAGGCAGGGCGTCTTCCTACGCCGACTCTGAGGCCGAAACTGCTGGCGCGACTTGCCAAGTTGGCATGGTCAACTCCGAACGCGATTCAGTGTGTTGCTTCCTCTCGTGGACCAAGACCGCCGACCAAATCCTCACCCACGCCCGCTCAGGTCCAAGAACCTCGTTCACGCGAACTAGACGCCCGCTGAATGAGGTACAAGGGGAGTTGGGCCTCGGGTGCCGGGCTTCACGGCGGCGTTGTCGAACCGCCGCCGGTGCAGGTGATGTGGATGTTCCAGGCCATGTAACAAATAACCCTGGGGTTCCCGCTCCTGGTTGAGGGTGACGACGGGCGTCTTCTGCCTTGGACCAGGCTGTCTTCGTGGTCGGTGGCGTCGGTGGGCCCGTTTGATCGTTCTTCAGCATCCCCGAAGTTCGATCAGGCTGTGCCTACTCTTGGGCTCAACGTGAAGACGAGGAGCGTGGGTTGAGTCTGGCTGCGGTGAGAGACCTTCGTGACGTGCGTGCTCCGGCGGGCCCGGAGGAGCTCGTCGACTTCGAGACTGACGTGCTGGCCGGGTTCGTGCTGGCCCGCGCTGCGGCGGGGCTGGCCGATGGCACGATCAGCTCCGATGTGATGCACGTCGAGCAGGTCCGGGCGTGGTTGGGACGGCCGTTGTGGGAGATGGAGCCCTCGGACGCGGATGCCTACTTCGGGAAGGTTCTGCGCGGAGTAGCGAAGGGCACCCGGCTGTCGAGGGCGCAGGCGCTGAGGACGTACTTTCTGTTCCTTGAACTACGCCACAAGGTCGAGATCCACAACCTGACCGGCCGGGTGGTGGAGTGCCCGATCGACGAGATGAACCGGCCCCGGGGCGGCGGTGGCGCGGCGCTGCGCATCCCGCCGAGCGCCGAGCAGGTCGGACGACTCTTCGCCGGGTGGCGCGAGGAGCTGGCGTCGTGCCGGAAGTTCGCGCCGACCGCCCGCAACTACGCCGCGGCCCGGCTGATGGCCGAGGTCGGCCTTCGGGTCAACGAGGCCCGCAGCCTCGACGTGGCCGATGTGAAGTGGGATCTGGGACGCTTCGGCAAGCTCCATGTCCGGATGGGCAAGGGCGCTGGGGGGTCGGGACCACGTGAGCGGATGGTGCCGTTGATCAACAACGCCCGAGCAACGCTGGGCTGGTTCGTGGAGGACGTGTGGGGCCACTTTGATGACGACGCATGCCGCCATGGCGCCCCGCTGTTCCCCTCGGAGCGCAAGAACGCCGATGGCACCTCGGCCCGGGTGGGCGACGAGGCGTTGCGGGCCTCGCTGGTCGACGCCGCCGCCCGACACCTGCCGGAGTGGACCGACCGGGTGACGCCCCATGTGCTTCGGCACTTCTGCGCCAGCCAGCTCTATGGCAACGGCATGGACCTGATCGCCATCCAAGAGACCCTCGGGCATGCGTGGATCGCCACGACAATGGGCTACATCCATGTGCACCGCACCCACATCGAAGACGCCTGGATGGCCGGCCACCAACGGGCCGCCGGCCGACTGAAAGGGCTGATGCCATGAGATGGAACCTGCGTCTGGCGGCAGCCAACCGGGGTATCTGGAAGGCCAGTGAGTGCCAGCGTCTCCTCGCCGAGCGGGGCTTGGTCGTCAGCGCCGGGAAGATGTCGGGCCTGTGGTCGGGCCGTCCGGCGAGCATCAAGCTTGAGGACCTCGACGTCATCTGCACCGTGCTCGGCTGCGGGGTCGAAGAGCTCCTCATTGCCGAGCCTGACCAGGTGGCAGCACCGGCCGAGGCCGGCGACCAGCCCGCCGCGGCGGTGGCCGGACCGGCGACGGTGAGACCCAAGCGTCGGAAAGGACGGTCCCTGCCCCCCGCGTGATGGGCCGGGTATCGGCTCACAAACCGCCGGCGAGCTGCGCTGCCTGTCTCGCGTGGGGTGTGCTCTCGGGGCGGTTCTGCTCGTCATGCTCGGTGTTCAAGCACCACTATCCCGGCGAGAGCGACTGCAACGGCTGCGGGCGCACCCTGGCGGTCAAGGACGGCTGCTGCCGGCTGTGCTGGCGCCAAACCAGCCTCGAGGTCAACACCGCCGGCGGGCACCCCCGAGGGGCGGTGAGCATCCTCGGGACCGGACAGCGGCTCGGCCATCACCAGCTGTTCTTCGATCGCATGAAGCTCCGGCGGGCGCACCCGCCGGTCCATGACCACGGCCGCCGGGGCCGGCCGCCCAAACCCGCGCTCGCACCGGTCGTCCGACCGGGCGGTCCCGGCGTCCAGCTCAGGCTCTTCGACGCCCGCCGAGACTTCGCCCGCTTCGACGGCCGCCGAGACACCGACCCGACCAACCCGTGGCTGATCTGGGCGCACTACCTGGCCCACCGACGCGGACAGGCCCGGGGCTGGACAAGGCGGGTCCGCTTCGCGGTCGGGCGGGGCCTGGTTATCTTGTTGTCCGGCCATGTCGAGGGCGACACCATCCGTTACTCGGAGATGATCTTGGGCCTGCGAACCGCTGATAGTCCCGTCGAACGTGTCGGCGAGGTCCTCGACGAGATGGGCGTGTTGGTCGACGACCGCCGCCCCGCCTTCGAGGGCTGGCTGGAACGCAAGCTCGACGGACTGGTCCCCGGTATCAGCCGTGAGGTCGAAGCGTGGGCGCGGGCTCTGCACGACGGAGGACCCCGGAGCCGTGCCCGCCACCAAGCCACGGTGTGGAACTACCTCAACGCCATCCGACCGACGCTGCTGTCGTGGTCCGTCGACCATGGCCATCTGCGCGAGATCACCCGCGACGATGTCGTGGCCGTTGTTGGCGGCCTGGTCGGGTCACGGCGCGCCAACACCCTCGGCGGGCTCAGGTCGTTGTTCGCCTTCGCCAAGAAGAACGGCACCGTCTTTCGCAACCCCACCGCCCGCATCAAGGTCGGCGAACACCGCTACACCGTCATCCAACCGCTGTCGCCCAGCGAGCTCGACGACGCGATCACTACGGCCACGACCCCGGCGGCCCGTCTCGTCCTGGCGCTCTCTGCCGTTCACGCCGCGCGGCCGGGTGCCATCCGCAAGCTGCGACTCGACGAGATCGACGTCGGCAACCGCCGACTCGTGATCGCCGGGCGCGTCCGCCCCCTCGACGACCTCACCCGCCAAGCCCTCGGCTTCTGGCTCGACTATCGGCGCACCCGGTGGCCGAACACCGCCAACCCGCACCTGATCATCAACCAGCAGACCGCCATGGAGACCGGCCCGGTCAGCACCTTCTGGGCCAAAGAGTCGCTGCGCGGCCACGCCGCGACTCTCGAAGGTCTCCGCGTCGACCGCCAGCTCGAAGAGGCCCTCACGCAGGGACCCGACCCCCTCCACCTTGCTGCCGTGTTCGGCCTCGACCAGAAAACTGCGATCCGTTACGCCGCCTCGGCACGCCAGCTCCTCGAAACCGCCGCCGAGCAGCACGGGGTGGATATTCGCGGCTTGCCCTCTGCTCTGGCAAGGCGTGATGTGGCCGTTGGCGTCGAGTAGGTGGTGATGAGCCTGTCCGGGAGCGAAGATTGCGATCACGCCTGGCGCACCGGGTCGAGGCCCGACCTGGCTCAGTCCTTCACCAGTCGGGCCCGCGCCGAGCTGAAGGGAGCCGAGATCAGCGCGGGGATGACCCGCTGGTGGAACGGTTTGACGACGGCGAAGTACAGCCGCCCGACCGCGTCGTTGAACTGGACCTCGGTGGTGAACAGCCCCCTGGGGTTCGGACGATCCGTCGTCTGGAAGATCGCCCTGAACGCGAGGTGCCGGTCAGCGTCCGCGCAGACCACCCGGTCCGCTGTCACGGAATCCACGACAAGGGGACCGAATTTCGCCCCGGGAGCCAGGTGAACGCCCTTCCCGTAGTTGCGCTCCTGGGTGTTGAAGCCGAGAGGGCCGGCGACGCTGTCGCGGATCGAAAGAACCAAGTCGAGCCAGCGCGGCGCGGCCTGCAGGATCCTCGAGCAGAACTCCTCGGGGTCCATCGGGCCCGGCAGGCCGACGGAGTAGGTGTCCGCGTAGTCGATGCGCCCCAGCGGATCAGGCATCGGCATGGCACCACCTGAACTTTCGCCCGCCGATCATCGGGCCTGGGCAATGATCGGCGACGAACACGAGCAACAGTATGACCGAGCGACGAGCACACACCCGCCCGCTCGCGCATCCGCCGCATCCGCAGTTCCGACGAACCCAAGGGCTAACCTCGGCTCTGGCACCGACAGACCCTTGGGTTCCCGGTGAAACCCCTTCAGTTCGGCTGAACTCCGGGGGATCCAGGCCCGTGAGGAACATCCGAGCCGAAAGTCCCGCTAAGCCCCACTGCGGAGCTTTGCCCGAGCAAGGCCAGCCCAAAGTGACGCCCCTCCAACCGTCTCGACAACGGGGGTAGCCGTTACGTAGGTGCGGACACGGCATTCGTTGCAAGTCCGACCTGGGAGAACGCCTGGTCAGGCCGACGTGTCCGTGAACCATCGTTCGTGATGCAAGGGCACCCTGGCCTGCGTCTATTCGTTTGCGGTCGCCTGACAGGGCAAGCAGAGTCATCCTCCATGTTCACCGGCGCGCTCGTCACGCTTCGCCCCATCGAGCCTGACGACTACCCCGCTCTGGCGGCGTTCACCAACGACGTCGAGGTGGAACTCTTCGGCGGCGGTGATCCGCCAACCCCACAACCTCAGGCGTCGGTCGCCGCAGGCTACGAGCAGTTGAGGGAGAACCCCGACTCAATCAACTTCGCCATCACGGCCAATGACGACGAAGGGAAGCTGATAGGCCAATGCGGACTGTTCCGACACGATCAGCTCGGTCGAACCGTCGAGCTGGGCATCACCATCGGCGTCCGCGACTACTGGGGCCGTGGCTACGGACGGGAGGCCGTTGCTCTACTTGTGGACTACGCCTTCCGGCTACGCAACATGCGCAGGGTCCACCTGGCCGTCCACGCGTCCAACGAGAGAGCCATCCGCTCCTATGCTGCCGTCGGCTTCGCTGAGGAGGGGCGCCTGCGGGAGCACGTCTGGAGTGATGGCGCATACGTCGACCTGGTGCTGATGGGCCGCTTACGCCAACCCGAGGACGGCGACCGCCCATCCTGATCGGGCCCTGGCGCACAGGAGCTCCCGTCTGGTTTGCCGTGGGTGGCCCTTACCGTGACTTTCGGCTCGGATGTTCCTCAGGGGCCGTCAGTGCCGATCGGATTACGGGGGGCGTGATCGTCGCGCTCCGCGAACACCCAGAGCGTCCTCACCAACGGCGGTTCCTCGTAGTAGATGACTGCCGTCAGCTGGGTCCATCGACCCGCTCGGTCAGCCAGAGGGCCATGGATGCCTCATCGACTTGGCCGGCGGCGACGGCACGGGTCTGGTTGACGGCGTCGTTGTCGTTCACGTCAAGACGGTGAGCGTTGAGCAGGCAGAACATCCGCAGGCATGACCAGGCCAGTCGTTTGTTGCCATCGGGGAGGAGATGGTTGCGGGCGACGTGCACGGTCAGCACGGCTGCCTTTGTGACGAAGTCCGGGTATGCCTCGTGGGCGCCGAAGCTGGCCTGCGGGGCGTGCAGAGCCGAGTCGAGCTGGCCGACGCCGGCTGACTTGGCCAGCACGGCTTGGTCGATGCCGGTAACGGCCTCGGCTATGACGAGAGCCTCGGCCAGGCTCATGTATCTCACTGGGCGAGCCGGTCAAGGATCTCCTTGTCGCGTTCGATGATCTCGTGGAGGAGGGCCATGAACTCTCTGTCGGCCTTGACGCGCTCGATCTCGGCGCCGAGGGCGTCGACGACCACGGTG
>JALYVK010000065.1 GCA_030853265.1 Actinomycetota bacterium | reverse complement strand
CCCGAGCCAGGAGAAGCTGGCAACCGAGCCGAACAGCGAGAAGTCGGTGCCGATCAGGTCCTGCATGCCGGCCGGTTCGCCGTCGACCAGCACCACAAAGTACAACCGCCACTGATCAGGGCTCGCTCGGGCCCGGCCGGCCCAGATTGCCCGCAGCCACCGCCATTCGCGTTCCGGGCTGTCGGCGTAGAGCGACATCGGATCGTCGAACGGAGCATCGTCCGGACCGACCACGCCGGCCCGAACTACCGGCAGCAGCCGGTGCAACAGCTCGTCGGTCGCCCCCACCAACTCCAGTCGGGGCGTTCGCACGGCAAGTTCGAGCGGTGGATAGAAGGAGGACACGTGCAGAGTTTAGGCCGTGATGAACTGGCCATCGCTCAATCGGGGCACGGACGAACTCTGGTCGAGTTCCGCCGCGATCTCGACGTCCCCGCGATAGCCCCGATTCACCAACTCCAGCCCGCTGGCACATCGCTGGAGGGCCCTCAACTCCTGGCCGCGGACACCTTCGTACGCCGCTACCGCGAATTCCGCCTCGGGCGAGAGGCCGGTCCAGCCGAGCCGGACGAGCTCGCCGATTACCGCGCCGGCTCCCCAGGCATCCTCCACCGCCGGCCGAAGGCCTCCGTCCGGCCATCGTTCACCGGCAGCGATGAACGCCACCGTGGCGGAATCGGCAGCGTCCAGCCAGCTCGCCACGGCCACCGCATTGCGCAGACACCCGGCCAGGCAATCGGAACCAGCGGTCGCAAGGTAGTGGGCGATGCTTGACCCATTCGGTGACGGCAGTACCAGCCGGCTCGGCGGTGTCGGATGCGTACGAACAGTCAGCGGAGACAAGCTCAACCCACCAGTCGCGGCCTGGGACCGGCCGACCGCCAAGGCGGCATCGTGCTGGCGCGCGTAGCTTTCGGCGCCACGATCGCCCCACCGGTACGGCAGCACCGCCGTGCCACGGTCCAACGCAACGCTCACCGTCGTGGTGAACGACAGGACGTCGACGACCACCGCGACCTCGGCACCGTCAGCGATGGCGACCGCGCCGGTCAGGCCCCAGTCGAACCGGACCCGGTAGCCGCCCTGTCGATGACTGGGATTCACCACAGGCGCGAGTTTAGGACCCGACGAACTCCCGGATAGCTTTCGCGAGGCTGACGGGCTGGTCCAGCGGCAGCAGCGAGTAGCTGTCCGGCACCACGACCAGCTGACCCCGCGGAAGGATTTCGGCAAGCCGCCGGCCATGCTCGGGCGGCATCACCCGGTCCTTCTCGGCCCAGACCACCAGGGCCGGCCGGCCGAAGGTCGGCAGCCGCTCGGCGACCTCGACCAGCAGCTTGCGCTCGGCCGAGATCGAGCGCAGCACCCGCACCGTGTCGCGGCGGATCGCGGGTTGGCTCAGGATCGGCTTCAACCAGCGGGCGGTCGTCGCATCGCCGCGCTTGGTCAGCCAGCCGAAGACGATCGGCAGCCGGCGGAACGGCTTGAGCCGCAACTGCTGCATGAACAGCCCGAAGATGCCGGGTGAGAGCTTGCCGGTCAGCACCAGCGTCTTGCCGGTCAGGCCAGGCGGGAAGTTGTCGAAGGCATCGCAGGAGGCGAGCACGATCCGACCGACCCGATCGGCCCCGTCACAGACCAGCAACTGGACCAGGGCGCCACCGGTGTCGTTGCCGACCACGGTCACGTCGGTCAGATCGAGGCGTTCGAGCAACTCCGCGACCAACCGGGTGATCCCGCGCATCGACAGGTCGGCATCGGCCGGCATCGGCTGGACGTGGCCACCCAGTGGCAGCGTCGGCACCACACACCGGTAGCCGGGCGCCAGCTCGGCGACCACGTCGGTCCAGAGCGTGGCGTCCATCAGCAGCCCGTGCAGCAGCACGACCACCGGCCCGTCCCCGCCGGTGTCCTGGTACTCGATCGTTCCGGAGGAGAGTTCGATCTTTTCGGTGGTCATCCGTTTCCCATCGATCAGCCCGCTGGTAGCGGTTCGAGCATATCGAGCGGGTTACGGCCGTTCCATTGGCCTTCGACGGCATACGGGCGAAGCCGTACGAACACCGTCTCGTGGTGGAACACCCGTTCCTCGTGCTTGCGCATCGCCTCCCGGTGGCCGCCCGGGTAGGAACCGACCACGTACTGGCGCATCTCGCGGGCGTTGCGCCACAACGTGAACGTGCTGATCAGGCTGGGCGGACGCATCAGCGAGGCACCGGCCAGGAATGCCGGGTGGTTCTGCGCCTCCCGCTCGGCCGGGGCGGCGGCCGCCGCGAATGCCCGGACCCGCGGCAGTCGCATCCGGGCCATCGTGAGCACCGCGACCGGCTGGTCATCGGTCGGTTGTTCCTGCCTGGGCAGGTCTGGTAGCGGAGGCCACGCGCCGACGGTGCGGACCGGTTCGTAGCGGGCCCGCCAGCCGTTCTCGAACGGCTTGGCCAGCGGGTGCGACAGGAACCGGTCGAGCGCGTCGTCGTCGTCCCAGGCCGCGATCATGGCGACGCCATTGACCTCCGGCGAGGGCAGGATCCCAGTGCGCAGCGGGCTCATCAGCCAGGTCTCGGCGTAGCGCAGGCCATCGATCACCTTCGGATCGGGCCGGGCCCGCATCGCGGTAACCGCCTTGCGGTAGCCGACATCGACGATGTGGGTGGACATCAACATCACGCGACTCCTTGTTCGACTGCCCGCAGCCGTGCCGGGTCCTCGCCGGCGTCGCAGCCGAGGATCTCTTTCGCGACCCGCTGGCCGGAGTAGATCGCCCCGCTCATCGAGCCGAACTCGACCGGTACGGTCTCGGCCCCGGCCCAGTGGATGCGACCGATCGGATCCTTGAGCGCCGACCCGAACTCGGTGTAGAGGCCGGGCGGGGCGTAGCCGTGGTAGCAGCCCCGGGTGTACTGCTCGGCCATCCAGTTCTGCTCGATGATGTCGTAGGGTTTGCCGGCGCGCGGGCCGAAGTAGTGCACCAGCTGGCGCAGCAGCAACGCCCGCCGCTCGGCCTCGGTCAGCCGGGCGACCTCGCGGGCCGGCGGGCCGGTGACGAAGGCGGTCAGAACTCCGGGCGTGCCGTCCGGCGGGCTGCCGTCCATCACCGCGCGGATCGGGCTGGTGTGGCTGATCGCCAGGCCGGTCATCCCGTCCGCGCGCCAGAACGGCTCGTCATAGAGCGCGAGGTACTTGATCGCCGAACCCATCGTCATCCGCTGGGTGAGCTGGTCACGATAGCCCGGCAGCACCGGGTCATAGTCGATCCGACCGGCCAGCGGCACCGGCACCGCGACGACCACCCGCCGGCCGACCGCCTCGAACCCGGGCCCACTGACCCGGACGTAGTCGCCGGGGTGCTGGATCTGGCGCACCTGGGCGCCGACGTAGGTCTCCGCCGCGACGCTCTCGGCCAGCCGCAGCGCCAGGCTCTGCGAACCACCGACGAAGCGGTTCTCCAGAGTGCCGCCGGTGACCGTGGTGGTCGCCCGGAAACCGCCGGTGCCGTTGGAGTAGTTCAGGACGTGCAGCACCGAGACCTCGGCCGGCGAGGCGCCCATCCCACTCTCGATGAGCAGCCGCATCAGCGACCGGCCTTCCCGGGTACGCACGTTGCGTTGCGTCCAGGACCACATCGTCTCGTTGTCCCACTGCTGGGCATGTGGAGCCTGCCAGGGCGCTTCCTGGGGCACCTCGCGCCGCATCCGCTCGATACGCAGCGCCGCCTGGCCGAAGTCCGCCAGCGCGAGCGGGCTGACCTTGGGGATCGCGCCCTTCCAGCGGGCCAACTTGCCGCCATTGTCGATCAGCTTGAGGCCCTGGTCATAGACCTTGTGGGACGCGATGCCCACCGAGCGGGCGGTCTGGGCGCTGACCGAGTCGTCCTGGCCGTGGAACTCACACCCCAGCTCGACCACCTTGCCGTCACCGATCGACTGGCTGAGCGATCGGCCGCCCAGGCGCGAGCGGGCTTCGAGCAGCGCCACCGTCTTGCCGGCCCGCTTCAGCTCACGCGCTGCTGAGATCCCGGCAAAACCCGCGCCGACCACGATGACGTCGGCCTCGATCGATGGGTTCTCGCTGATGTCGTGCAAAGCCCCTCCAACTATTCGAATGACGATCTGGGCTGCTTACGCTCCGTCGCGCAGCATGACCTCGGGACGGACCGACTCGACGCCCGTGTGCATACCGTTCTTGATCATTTCGGTGAGCAGGTAGCGCCGTGGCTTGACGGTGGCGGTCCGTTGCAGCTGGTCCGGCTGGACCACGAACGGGTTGCCGAGCCCGGTCAGGCCGGCGGACGCGGTACGCCAGGCCTGGTCATCGAGCGGCTTGCCGTCGCGCATGCAGACGACCGCGACCGGCTTACCGTGCTCGTCCGGGACCACCACGATCTCTTCGGCGTCCGGAATCCGACTCAGCAGCACGTCCTCGAGCCACAGGCAGCTCTCGACGCCCTCGATCCGATCGGCGACCCGGTCGAGCACCTCGACCTGACGCCAGCGGTTCAGCCGGCCCCAGTCACCGGTGTCGAACCATTTGCCGTGCCGGCGCTGGGCGAACTTCTCCGGCGTACCGACGAACGACAGCGCCCGCGCGCGGGTCTTGGCCTGGATCATCCCGGGCTCGCTCTGGTCAGACCTGCGTTGGCCGGTCTCCGGATCAGCGATCCGGACCCGGACTCCGGGAACTGCCCAGCCAACGCTGCGCGAATCGCTGCTGCCCTGCCGGAGCACCGAACGCCTGGTGTAGGCGCGGGTCGTCACGACCTGGGTCTCGGTCATCCCATAGCACTGCAGCCAGACCGGGAAACTGCGCTGCGAGGCGTCCAGCAACCGCTGGATGGTGCGCGGGTGGATGGCGTCGAAGGTGTTGAAGAAGACCCGGACGGACGAGAACGGCTCGGACGGGTCGTCGATCAGCTCCTCCCAGCCCACGAAGGCGTTCGGGTGTGCCTCCACGATGGTGGGACGGTAGCGACTGAACAGCCGCAGGATGGTCTCGTCGTCGTGCTTGCCGATGCCCAGCAGCGGGGTGCCCCGAGAGAACGAGGCCTGCTGGGTCACCGCGGCCCTGACGTGCACGTGCGAGATGGCACTGGCGAACAGCTCGTCGGGTGAGTGCACGAACGGGAAGATCGATTCCATCAGGGCCGAGAAGCTGACGCCGGTCGCGGAACACTCGGCGAGCTTGGACACCCCGGTGGTGCTGGAGGTGTGGGTGATCATCATCGGCTCGTCGTTCTTGAGCGGGCTGGGCGCGGGCACCGCACCGCCCCACAGGTCAGCCACCGGTACCCCGCCGTCGATGTCGGCGATGGTCAGGCAGGACAGCTCGCGCAGCCGGGCCGGGTTCAGCCGCGCGTACTCGGCGACGTCCGGATCGGTGATCAGGAACTTCGCCTGCAGCCGGTCGAGCAGGATGTTGATGATGTCGGGATCCAGCCGGGCCGAGATGAGCGCCGGGATGGCGCCGATCCGGGCGGCCGCCCAGGCCAGCGCCTGGATGTCGTAGTTCGGGGTCTTGACGATCGCCACCCGGTCCCACGGCCGGACGCCGGCCTGCTTCAGCACCGCCGAGAACTGATCGACCAGCTTCGCGTACTCGACGTAGTCCAGCTCTACCCGCTGCTCCGGATCCCAGGTACAGGGCTGATCCAGGTAGATCGGGACCCGGCCATGCCGCTCGGCGGCGAGCTCGGCCATCAGGCCGACGTTGACCGGCTTGCGCAGCGACACCCGCTGCGGCTGGAACTGGCCGCGAAGCAGTTTCCGCGGATCGGTGCGCCGGTCGGAGCCGGCGATCGTGGACCGCGCCGTCGGGTTACCCGTGAGCGTAAGCATTGCGACTCATCCCTTCTTGGCGGTTGCCAGGCCGGCACCCGTGCGATCGGTCGTCGCGTACGTGCGACGTTCGGCCTCGATGAGCCGCTGGTACTCGTTGGGGTCCACCAGCAGGTGACCCGAGGAGTCGTAGAACCGCTTGTCCTGCCGGCGCCGGGAGCGGCGGATCTCTGACCACATCTGCCCGCGCGAGGGCAGCCTGACCGCCCCGGTGAGCAGGTCACCGACCCATTCGGACTGGAACTCGGCCAGCGGCATCAGCGACATCATCGAGTGCAGCAGGCCGATGAAGTACAGCCCCTCGGTCTCCGGCGGCGCGACCAGTTGATACAGCGGCGGCGCGTCGTCGCCGGCGCCGACCAGCGCATCGTCCAGGAACGGAAAGGCGATCCGGTAGCCGGTGCAGTGGACGATCACGTCCGCCTCGACCGACTGCCCGTCGGCGAAGCGCACGGTCTGTCCCTGGACAGACTCGATCACCGGCTTGGGAGCGATCCGGCCGTGCACGATGGCCGGCAGGAACTCGCTGGTGGAGATCAGCGGACCCTGGCCAGGCTTGTACGGCGGCGCGGGCAGGCCGTAGGCGGTCATGTTGCCGTGCACCAGCTTGAGCATCAGCGACAGCAGCGGCCGGCGCTGCTCGACCGACAGCTTCTTCATCAACGGCGTGAGCTTGTCGATCGGGCGCCCTTCGAGGATCTTGGGCACCACGTAGTGACCGGTCCGGACCGAGAGGTAGGTGGCCTCGGCCACCCGCGAGACCTCGGTGGCGATATCCGCCGAGGTCGCGCCCAGGCCCAGGATCACCACCTTCTTACCGGCGAACTCGGCCGGGCCGTCGTAGTCGAAGGCATGCAGCTCACGACCGGTGAAGGTCCCGTCGAACTGCCCGCGGACCGGCACCCCGTGCCGTCCGCCGGAGGCCACCAGCACCGCGCGATACAGCCGGGTGCTGCCATCGCCCAGGGTTACCGCCCAGCCGCCGCCGGCCGCCGGCTCGACCCGGGTCACCTCGGTATCGAACCGGATGTGCTGGGCCAGGCCGAAGTGCTCGACGTAGTCGTCGAAGTACCGCGCCACCTGGGTGTGGTGCGGGTACTCCGGATAGTCATCCGGCATCGGATAGCTCGGGTACTGCATGACCGACTTTGAGGTGTTGGCGAACAGCGACGGGTACCCGCAACTGCCCTGGGTATAGCGCCACAGGCCGCCGATCGCCGGGCCGCGCTCGTAGCAGTCGAAGGCGATCTCGCGCACCACCAGCGCGCGGCACATCGTGATGCCCGCGGACCCGGCGCCGATGACGCAGACCTTGTCCCGAAGATCGGTGGGCGCTTGCAGAGTCGTCATCGGGATCGAGCGCCCCGATCCGCCAGCAGCCCGACCACGCCGAGGGCGGTCGCGGCGACCGAGGCCGCGGTGTCGACCGTCGCTGAGGACCGGTCCTTGCCGGCGCGGAAGCCGAGCAGGCCGGCCACGATGTCCAGCACGTCGCAGGCGATACCGGCCTGGTACCAGAGCCGGCGTGCCTCACCTTTGCTCGCGAGCAGGCCGGCGATCAGGGCCACGTTGCGGGCCGCGAAGAGGCGGACCAGGTAGGTCCCTTCGGCATCGGTGGGGATGCCGAACGTCTTGGCCCCCATCGTCGGCGCCAGGAACGCCGCACCGCCGACCGCGCGCAGCGTGCCGAGCAGCAGCGCCGGCGTGTCACTTCTGTTCATCAGGCAACCTCCATCGCAACGGAACGCTGAAAATCATTGGTAAAACCGGTCAGCCGGACCACCACGCCGGCTAGCCGCAACAGTTCGAGATCGGCCGCTGGACGCGCTGACTGTTCGGGAAAGCAGATGCCGGACGACAGCGGTGGCCCGACCAGCCCGAGCACCCGCTCGGCAGCGCAGACGGCGCCGACCGCGCTCAGGTGCGCCTGGCCGCGAGGGTCGAGCAGGTCGACCGACGCGGTGCCGGCCGGTCCCTGCGCGGTGACCGTGATGCCGGCGAAGTCGCCGCCGCCGGGCCGTTGCAGCAGCGCCGTCCGGACCTTGCGCAGCCTCGGCCGGGCCAGCGCGCGCAGGGCACCGGACCGCTTCAGCCCGATCAGCCCGTACAGCGAGGCCGTGCTCTGCAACGCCATCCGGGTCTGCACCGTCGGCACGCCGAGGGTGAGCGGCAAGGTGGTCTGCTCCAGCGTCCCGACCAGCACGGCGGGACGTTCGACGCCATCGGCGCACTGGACGTGGCGCAACCCGGTCAGCGGGTGGGCCGGCTGCCGTCTGCCGTCGTGCATCGCGTAGTACGGCCAGGCCAACCGGTCGCTGAAACCCCAGGAATCCGGGCCGACCCGGTCATCGGAGGAGGACAGCGCGGTGAGGTCCAGCCGTTCGACCTGCCCGAGTTCGGAGACCACCGCGGCGGCCAGCAGCGCGGACAACCCGGCCAGCCAACTGCCGGACAGCAGCACCGGGGCAGCCGGCTGCTCCCGGGCCGCGGCGACCGCGACATCGAGGATGCCGGCATGGCCCGCGCGGTTGATGTCCGCGATCGGAATCCCCCGTCGCATCGCGTCGACCAGCAGGTGATCATGCGGGTCGCTGACCACCGCGAGCACCGCGGCCGGACGTTCGGTGACCGAGGCCAGCGGTTGCGGTGACCCGACGTCGATGGCGACGGCGCGAGCCCCGATCGAGGCGGCCAGCGCGCGACCCTGCTCGGGGTGGCGACCGCCGAGCAGGATGGACAGCTCGGGATGGCGTGCGGCCAGCAGCCGCGCCACGTGCGTCCCGACCAGGCCGTACCCGCCGACGATCAGCAGCGGCGGCTTCGAATGACTAGGCATGAGCCACCACGGCCAGCGGATCGAAGTCGTCCGCCGCGCGGGCGAGCAGCTCGCGGGCCACCCGCCGTCCGGAGTCGATGGCACCGCCCATCGAACCCATCTGGTGGACACCGGTCTCGGTACCCGCCCAGTGGATCCGTCCGATCGGCGCGCGCAGCGCCGGCCCGTAGACGGTGTACACCCCGGGCGGGGCGAAGCCGTGGTAACAGCCGCGGGTGAACTCCTCATCGAGCCAGTTCTGCTCGACGAAGTCGACCGGCTTGCCGGCCCGCGGTCCGAGGCCACGAACCAGCCCCTCCAGCACCGCGGCACGCCGCTCGGCCCGCGACAGCCGGGTCATCGCCCGAGCCGCCGAGCCGGTGACGAACGCCGACAGGACGCCGGGGCTGCCGTCCGGTGGTGAGGTGTCGAACGCGACCCGGAACGGCCCGTCATTGCTGGTCACTTGGCCGCTGAGTCCGGCGGCGCGCCAGAACGGTTCGTCATAGATCGCAAGGCACTTGATCGCGGCACCGGCTGGCATCCGCTGGGTCAGCTGGTCGCGGTAGCCGGGCAACGCGGGTGCATAGTCGATCCGGCCGGCCAGCGTCAGCGGCACCGCGACGACGACCCAGCGGGCTCGCGCCTGGAAGCCGGGGCCGCTGACCACCACGGAGTCCGACCGCTGCTCGATCCGCCGGACGGGCGCGCCCAGGCGTAGCTCGTCGGGCAGCCGGGCGGCCAGCTTCATCGGAATGCTGTGCGCGCCACCGTCGAAGCGGTAGCGCTGGATGCCACCGCTGATCTCCATCAGGTAGCGGAAACCACCGGAGGCGTTGGCGTAGTACAGGACGTGCAGCAGCGACAGATCCGCCGGCGACGCGCAGTAGGCAGCCTCGGTCGCCATCGTGAGAAACGCCCGCGCGGTGGCGGTGGCCACGTTGCGCTGGCACCACGACCAGAACGTCTGGCTGTCCAACTTCTCGGCGTTCGGGGCGTTCCACGGGCTCTCTGGCGGAACCGTGCGGGCCAGCCGCTCGATCTTGAGGATCGCCCGTCCGAAGTCGGCGAGCACAGCCGGCCCCATCCGCCACGGGAACAGCCCGGTGTAGTCGAACCGGCGGCCGTTGATGAAGGTGATCCGCTCGCCCTTGTCGAAGGTCCGGAACCCGCTGACCCCCACCGACCGGGCGGTTTCGGCGATCGCGGTGCTCTTGTCGCCGTAGTACTCGCCGCCGAGATCGACCGCCTTGCCATCGCCCAGCGAGTAGCCCTTGAGCCGGCCGCCGACCCGATCGCGCGCTTCGAGCAGCCGCACGCTCCAGCCGGCCTCCTTCAGCTCGCGGGTCGCGGTCAGCCCGGCCAGGCCGGCACCGATCACGATCGCGTCCGCTTCCAGCCGCGGCTCGTCGGTTACGTGCATGGCCGAGCCCAGCTCATCGCCGTTCATCGGCGACCCGACTCGGCGCGGTTTCCTCGGCTTCAGCAGCGGGGACCTCGACAGCGGGGGCTTCGACGGCTCGCAACCGGTCCACTCCCTTCGCTTCGACCGCTCGCAGCCGGTCGGTCGGGGCCACGGTGACGTCGGAGGCGGCCAGGTCCGGTCGCCGGTTGATCCACCGACGGCGCGGCTCGCGAGCCAGCAACGAGACGGCCTCCCTGATCAGCGGCAACCGCTTGGCCTCACCGGACAGCAGCATCCGGCCGGTGGCCAGGCCCACATCGCGCAGCGGAAAGACGTCGTAGTAGTCGGTGCGGTGGCTGAAGAGGTCGAAGAAGCGGTCGATCTCGCCGCGCTCCTCCAGGCGCCGGACGGCTTCGGGCACCATCGTCGGAAAGGCGCCGGCCCGGCCGAGGTCGGTCGCCAGCCAGTAGTAACCGCTCAGCCGCCGGTCGCGCCACTCGCCCCAGCGGCGCAGCGTGGTGTCCAGATCATCGCCCGAACCGTCCAGGCCGGTCACGATTGCCGGCGCGAGCGCCTCGATCTGGATGAAGGCGTCGCCGATCCCCCGTCCGGCGGAGGGATCCTTGAAGTGCCCGGCGTCACCGGCAAGCACCCAGCCCCGGCCCGACGGCTGCCGGAAGTACCCGTCGAACTTCCGGATACCGGAGATCGGGGTCGCGATCCGCGCGTCGGCCAGCGCCGCCGCGGTGGGCGGGCACCGGCGCATGTGCGCGAGCAGGCCCAGTTCGGTATTGCCCCGGAAGTACTCGCGTTCGTGCGTTTCGGGAGACACCCCGACCAGGTAGAGCCCGCCGTCGGCCGGCCCGGCCCAGACCATCCGGTCACCCCAGCGGTGGAAGACGAAGGTGTCGGAATAGGCGGGGTCCGCACCCTCGAAGAAGGTGAAGTAGTACGAGCGCTCGTTGGGGTTGATGTTGTACTTGCGCGCACCGCACATGTACGCCACGGTCGAGGTCCGGCCATCGGCGCCGACGACCAGCGGTGCGTAGAGCCTGGTCTCGGTCCCCTCGTGCTGGACCCGGACGCCGGATACCCGCTGACGGTCCCAGAGCACCTCGACGACCTTGGTGCCCATCCGGACGTCGGCGCCCGCCTCGGCCGCGGCATCGGCGAGGATCGAGTCGAGCAGGTGCCGACGCAGGAAGGCAGCGCCGCCGACGTCGTCGAAACGCAGCGGCCAGCGGGTGTTGATCTCGAAGTCGTTGAGCTTCATATCGACCCGCGTCATGAAGCGCACACCGGTCTGACGGATCGCGTCGAGCACGCCGAGCCGCTTCAGGAACAGCAGCCCGTCGGCCTCCATCAGGTGCGAGGACAGCGTCGGCCTCGGGAAGGTGGCCTGCTCGACCACGGCGACCTTCAGGCCCTGGCGGGCGAGCAGGGTGGCCAGCGACGAGCCGGCACAGCGAGCACCGACGACGATCACGTCGTAGTGCTCGCCGGCCGCATGCTTGCTCCCGAACCGGCTTGCCGGCCAGCCGTTGGTCGCCATCGCCTTAACTCCCCGCCGGCTCGCCGACCGACACGACCCGCGGATCCAGCGGCCGCGGATCGCCGTCACCCCACGAAATGCCCTGCATATGCGTGGTGCGCAGGCCGACGTAGTTGAGCTCTCCGTACGGCCCGCCGGTTCGACCGGTGCCACCGTGGGTGGACAGGTAGGAGATGAAACCGATGTGCGAGTCGTTGATCTTCAACAGGCCACCGTTCATCACCCCGTCGGCGAACTGGTGCGCGATCGCGTTGTCGCCGGTCCAGACCGAGTTGCGCAGCCCGTACTCGTTGTCGTTGAGGAATTCGATGGTTTCCTCGAGCAATTGCCCATCGGGCGCCGGCTCCGGGACGACGATCGAGAGCATCGGGAAGAACGTCTCCTCCCGTACGCAGGACAGGCCGCTGGCCGGTTTGAAGCCGTCGACCCGGATCACGGTGGGCTGGAAGAACGCACCGGTGGTCGAGGGCACCCCGTCGACGTCCACCCGCTCGCCGCCACAGAGCACCTCGCCGCCACTGCCACGCGCCTCGGCCAGGAAGTCGAAGAAGCGATCGACCTTCAGCACCGGGCTGAGCAGGACCTCCGGATCCTCCGGGTAGCCCGGTCGAAGCCTGGCAACGCGTTCCAGGAACAGTTCAAGGAAGCTGTCGGCAACGTCCGGATGCACGATGGCGTACTTCGGGACCATGCAGATTTGGCTTGATCCATAGAAGGATTCCTCCAGCGCCCGGGCCGCCGCCGCGAGGTCGGCATCCCGCCAGACCACGAAACCGTCGTTGCCGGCCAGCTCCAGGATCGCCTTCTTGCCGTTGTTGACACACTCCTGGCCAAGCTTGAGACCCGACGGGCTGTCCCCGAAGTACAGGATGTCGTCGACCAGCGGGCTGCTGACCCAGTTGCGCAGGATGGCGGCGGTGTTGCCGCTGATCAGGTTCAGCGTGCCGGCCGGCGCACCGTACTTGTCCAGGATCGGCGCCAGGATCTCGCGGAAGACGAACATCACGCTCAGCGGTGCCGAGCGCGGTGCCTTCACGACGATCGCGTTGCCGGCCAGGATCGCGAGCACTCCGAGGCCGGCATTGGAACCGGCCGCGTTCTGCGGCGGGTTGACGCAGACCACGCCGTCGGGCTTGCGAATCAGATCGAGCCTGCGGCCATCGGATTCGAAGGACTGGTGCAGCTGGGTCTCATACCACCGGACGGTCGCCTCGTCGCAGCCGCGCAGCATGCCGCTCACCTCCCACTGGGCGAGCTTGAGCGGGTGGCCCTCGGCCATCAGGATCTCGATCAGCTCATCCGATCGGGCGGCGAGCGTCTCGTTGAACTCGATCACGATCTGACTGCGGATCGCCTGCGGCAGCAACCGGAAAGTACGACTCGCTCGGCGTGCGGCGTGTAGCGCCCGCTCGTTGTCCTCCGGACCACCGATGGCGCAGCGAGCGATGACGTCGGAGTTCGGCTCGACCGGCTGGCCGGTCTCTAGCGCCCGCTTGTGGTTGAACGCCTTTTCGGCGCTGCGCAGGAAGGCCGAGGCCCGCACGATGTAGGTCCACCGCCGGCCCTCGACGTCCTCGCCGTCGATGTAGAGGGAGTAGGACCTCATACCCCGAGCATTTCCATGCTGGGAGCGGTGAAGTCTTCCTTCTCGACGTCCCGCAACAAGCCGGAGTTGTAGCGGCCGTAGGCCTCAAGATCCAACAGGCCGTGTCCGCTGTAGTTGAACACGATGGTGGCATCGCGTCCGGTCCGCTTGCAGTCCAGTGCCACGTCGATAGCTGCCCGGATCGCGTGCGCGCTCTCCGGAGCCGGCAGGTAACCGTGCAACCGGGCGAACGTGGTACCGGCCTCGAAGACCGAGGTCTGCGGGTAGGCGACCGAATCGAGCAGGCCCTCGTGCCGGATCAACCCGATCAGCGGAGCGCAGCCGTGATAGCGCAGGCCGCCGGCGTGGATGGGTGGCGGGATGAAGTCGTGGCCGAGGGTATAGGTGTAGACCCCTGGTCCCCGACCGCCGGCGTCGGCGTAGTCCAGACGGTATTCGCCATAGGTCAATGGGGCACACGCCTCCGGCTCGGCAGCCAGGATCGTGAGGTCCGCTCCGTTGAGCTTGTCTTCCAGGAACGGCAACGCGAAGCCGCCCAGGTTGGAACCACAGCCCACCGAGGCGATCAGGTAGTCCGGGGTCCGCCCGACTATCGCCAGCTGCTCGCGCAGCTCCTGCCCGATCACGGTGTGGTGCAGCAGGTTGTGGTTGGAGAACGCGCCGACCGCGAGCCGGCTGCCCTCGTCCTCGTATACGCACTCGATAGCTTCGCTGACGGCGGTCGCCTCGCTGCCCGGGTGGTCCGGGGACTCGGCGAGCAGGGCGCGGCCGAAGTCGGTGGTGTCGCTCGGGCTGGGACGAACCTCGGCGCCGTAGGTCTCCATCAGGTGCCGGCGGTAGGGCTTCTGGTGGTAGCTCGCTCGCACCATGAAGACCAGCAGATCTAAGCCCATCAGCTTGCAGGCCAGCGCCAGCGCGCTACCCCACTGCCCGGCACCGGTATCGGTGACCAGGCGGGTGTGACCTTCGCGCTTGGCGTAGTACGCCTGCGCGAGCGCGGAGTTCAGCTTGTGGCTGCCGCTGGGGGACGTCGCCTCGTACTTGAACCAGATCTGGGCCGGCGTATCGAGCTCCCGCTCCAGGGCCAACGCCCGGACCAGCGGCGTCGGACGCCAGAGCTTGTAGGCATCGCGCACCGGGTCGGGGATCGTGATCCAGCGTTCGAGCGAGCTTTCCTGGGCGGCCATCGCCTTGACCAGCAGCCGCTCCATGTACTCCTGGGTTACCGGTTCGCCGGTGGAGTTGTCGATGTACTTCTCCGGCAGCCGCGGCAGATCCGGCATGACGTTGTACCAGCGAGTCGGAATCCGGTCGATCGGAAGATCGACGCGCTCGGTAATGCCCAGGTGTTTCATCGTTCCTCCGTGAGGGTAAAAATCGACAGGTGTGGTGTGAAATCAGCGCGGGGTGGTGCCTAGCGCTACGAGCTGGACGTCCCGACGGACGTGTGCACGGGCGTCTGAACAGGTGGTTCGACGGCGACTCGCTGACCGATCGCGCGCAGTCCCGGTGGTGCCCACCAGTTCCAGCGTCCGAGCAGTTTCATCAGAGCGGGTACCAGCAACGGCCGGACCAGCGCGGCGTCGACGACGATCGCGACCACCGCACCCAGGCCCAGTTCCTTGATGTAGCCGATCTTGGAAATCGTCAATGTTCCCAGCGCAATGCACATCAGCAGCGCCGCGGAGGTGACGATCCGGCCGGTACGTTCGAGCCCGTGCGCCACCGCCTCGGTGTTGTCCATCCCCGAGTCGTGCGCTTCCTTGATCCGGGTGAGCAGGAAGACGCCGTAGTCGGTGGTCAGCGCGAAGGCGACCACGAACAGCAGCACCATCGTCTCGGGTTCGAGCGATCCGGAGCTGGTGAAGTTGAGCAGGCCCTGCAGATGCCCGTCCTGGAAGATCAGCACCAGCACGCCGAACATCGCGCTGAGCGTCAGCAGGTTCATCACCACCGCCTTGATCGGCAGCACTATCGAGCCGGTCATCAGCAGCAGCATCGCCAGCGACGTCACCAGCAGCACGATCAACGCCAGCGGCAGCCGATGGCCGATGGAGGTCTGCTGATCGATGTAGCGGGCCGGCTCGCCGGTGACCTTCAGCTGCAATTGCGGCACCGACATCGAACGCAGGCTTCGGACGGCCGACTGGGCTGCGGCCGACACCGCGTCACCACGGCTGATCACGTTGAGCTGCCAGAGCCCGGGCCCGACCTGCTGGGCAGGCTGCACCGCGGCGACACCGGGCAGCGAGGCGACCGAGCTGGCGAGCGAGGCGACCTGCGCGCCGGCGTCGGCCGGTCCGTGCACGGCGACGATGATCGGAGCGGAGGCGTTGGCCCCGAAGGTGGTGTTGAGCTGTTCGGAGACCTGCCGGGCGCTGGCGCTGGCGGGCAGGACCGTCGCGTCCGGCCGGCCGAACTTCACCCCGAGAGCGGGCAGGCCGACCGCGATCAGCACCACTCCGGTGATCACCGCCACCGGGACGGCCCGGCGCATCACGAACGCGGCGAGTCGATACCAGGCCCCATTGCTGTCCGGCTGCGCGCTGCGGCGAGCGGCTCGCTGCAGGCGGGCGGGGGCCAGTGAATTGACCCGGCCGCCGAGCGCGGCCAGCAGGGCCGGCAGGACGGTGAGCGAGGTGATGCCCGAGATCACCGCGACCGAGAGCCCGCCGATACCCATCGAGCGGATGGTCTGCTGAGGGAAGACCAGCAGGGCGACGAACGCCAGTGCCACCGTGGCCGAGGAGAACGCGACGGTCCGGCCGGCGCTGGTCATCGTGCGAGCAAGCACCGCGTTGGGCGGCCCGCCGGCCACCAGCTCCTCTCGATAGCGGTTGACGATAAACAAGGCATAGTCGATCGCCAACCCCAGGCCGAGCGCGGTGACCAGGTTGACCGAGAAGATCGACACGCTGGTGAACTCGGTGACGGTGCGCAGCACGGCGAACGAGCCCAGCACCGAGACCGCGGCGATGACCAGCGGCAGCAGCGCCGCCACCACGCTGCGAAAGAACAGAAAGGTGAGCAGGAACAGCAACGGGAAGGCGAGCATCTCGGCCAGGTTCGAATCGCTCTTGACCTGATCATCGATCTGCTTGTAGATCAACTGCGGCCCACCGGACTCGACGCCTGGCACGCCGGCCAGCGCCTGCTTGATCTGCTGCGCATCGGTCTGCGCGGTGCTGCCGTCGATCGGCTTGAAGAAGGCGGCCACGTAGGTCACCTGGCCGTCGGCCGAGACTGGGGTGCGCAGCGAGTCGGTGGTGGCGAACGGGGCAGCGATCCGGGCTACCGCGCCCTGCGAGCCGACCGCGGCGACCACTTGGGCGACCTGCGCCCGGCCCTCCGAGCTGGCGATCCCCTGCGGGTTGCGCACCAGCGCCACGAAATCGGGCTCCGGGCTGGACCCGCTGGCCTGCTGGAGTTGATTCTGGGCGACCACGCTTTCGGAGTGCGGGGCATCGAAGGCATCGCGCGCGACGCTCAGCTTGCTCTGCACGGCGCCGCCCCAGGCGACGCACACAATCACGAATGCCAGTGCGAGATAACCCACCAGCCGGCGCCGCTGATGAAGAAGGTATCCAAAGTTTGACAGCACGTTCAGCTCCTGGGAGTCCGGTCAAGCGGGAGCAGACCGGCACGACGCCCAAGCTCCACCAATGTATCGCCACATTCCGCAGCATTAATCAACCGCGCGCGAGCTATCGACCCCATGAAAGTTCCCCTAGTTAATAACACCACTTGTCATAGTTAAAGTGTCTAGGGACGGTAACACGGAACTTAGTCGCATTGAAGTACTAATTGCAGTAATTGCGTATGCAAACGATAAGGCATTAAAATATGCCGAAACTAGTCTTTTACCAACCCAAGGTTTGCATTGTGCAACAAGAGCAGCTATTAAAGCTGCATTGTGCAACAAGGGCCGCTACTAAGAACGAGGACCGCTACTAAAGCAGGAAAGGCAGCCCGAGCGCCCGCTCAGCTACCGTCGCGCCGAGCCGGGCGCGGGCAGAGCGAACAGCTTGCGGCGCAAGCGATCCAGCATCGGAATCGGCAACGTGATGAGCATCGACATCGCCCGGCCGCCCTTGCCCACCACGACGCGCGGCGCGGGCCGACGGGCCAGTAGCTGCTTCACGACCGCATCGGCAACAGCTGATGGCGGACTGCCGCCCTTCTCCTGCTTGACGGCGTGCTTGATCATTGTGCTGAAGGTGGTTGCGTATCGGGCGCGGCCGTCCTCGGAGAACAAGTCCACCAGGGCGTCGGCGTCGCGCTGCAGCTTGTCGGCTGCGTCGGTATGGATCAGGGCTGGGGCCACGATGCAGACCCGGATGCCCCAGGGAGCAAGTTCCTGCCGCCAGCTGTGCGCGATCATCGACAGCGCGGCCTTGCTGGCGGTCAGTGGGCCCGCGAACGGCAGCGCCATCCGGTCCCCGATCGAGCTGATGAACACGATCCGGCCGGTCGCCAATCGTAGTAGCGGCAGGAAGTTCTGGGTGACCGCGACCTGCCCGACGACGTTGATTTCCAGCTGGCTGCGCAGCCGGTCCAGCGGGATCAGCTCGAGCGGGCCGGCCACGCCTACGCCCGCGTTGTCCACCAGCGCGTCCAGGCCGCTGTCGCCCACATGTTCGGAGACGCTTTTCACCGCTGAAACAAGGTGATTCTCGTCAGTCACATCAATAGTGAGAGTGATCACGCACTGCTCGTCGAAGGCATCGCCCGCGTGGTCGGCGTGGTGCAGGCCAGCGAAGACGTGCCAGCCCTGAGCCACCAGCGCGTTGACGGTGGCGCGGCCGATTCCGGAGTTGGCGCCGGTCACCAGGGCGTGCTTGCGGGAACACTGCTCGGTCTGCATAGCAAAACTCTACCGTTGATGAGTTTCGGCGCAACCGGCACCTCGGATTTGGTCGATTCACCCGACATTGATATGGATTGGGGGTTGCCGAAAGCGGTTGCGGGTGCCTATGTTTCATCACCTGATGATTTCATTACTTGATGAGGTGCCGTCTCCGATGTCCTCTCCGACCGCACCCACCGGTGACTCCGCCACCACGCACGTCATGCTGGGCCTCGCGGTGGTGACCGCGTCCTGCCTGATCGTTCGATGGCTGCTGCGCAAGCGAAATCAGCCGCCGGTCATCGCCGAGATCCTGGCCGGCCTCGCACTCGGCCCGCTGGCACTGGGCTGGTTGCCGGGCCACCTCCCGGAGTTCCTCTTCCCCATCAGTTCCAGGCCATTCTTGAATGTCATCGCGAACGTCGGCTTGGTGCTGTTCATGTTTGTGGTCGGCTTCGAGATCGATCTGCCAGCGATCGGCAGGATGCGCGGAAGCGCGGTCTCGGTGGCATGCGCGTCGGTGCTTGTCCCGTTCGGGATCGGGATGGCGACCGGCTGGATCCTCAACCCGCTGTCGGGAACCACCTCGGGGCCAGCCTCGACCCGGATCGTCAAGGCGCTGTTCATCGGAGTTGCCTTCTCTGCGACGGCATTCCCGGTGCTGGCCCGGATACTTGACGAACCTTCGTTGCGACGCTTGCGGATTCGCAGTCTGGCACTGAGCGCGGCGGCCGCCGGCGACGTGGCGTCGTGGACCATGCTGGCTGCGGTCGTCGCCATCACCAGCAGGTCGGGCGTCGGACCGACCGTGCTGCTACTCATCGAACTGGCTGGCCTTGGCCTGATCCTGCGCTACGCCACCAGGCCGATCATGTATTTGTTACTGGGCAGATCGCGAGCTGGCAGGCATTCCGAGCAGCTGACCACCAGCGTGGTCCTGGTCGGCATCTTCCTTAGTTCGTGGGCAACAACCGCAATGCACATCCATCCGATCTTCGGAGCTTTCGCCTTCGGTTTCGCTTGTCCTCGTGAGATCGTGCGCGCCACGGCACCGGAACTCGAATCGAAGCTGGCCGATGCCAGCAGGATCCTGATGCCGGTCTTCTTCGTCATGACCGGTCTCTCGATGAGCGTGACAGGTTTCGGGGAGCGTGACATCTGGATAATATTTATCGTAATAATTGCCGCCAGTGTCGGGAAAGTCTTGAGTGTGTACATAGCGGGTAAATTGTGTAAACTTACCTCGCAGGACAGCTGGGGAATGGGCTTGCTCATGAACACTCGAGGGCTTACCGAGCTGGTGATACTGGATGTCGGGCGGACAGCTGGTGTGCTGTCGGCACGGATGTTCACGATACTTGCGGCGATGGCGGTCACCACGACGCTCGTCACCGGGCCACTGATGGCAAAGCTCTACCCAGACAACGAGATAGTTTCCGATCCTTACAGCCGCTGGTCGCGAGTAATTCGGCGGCTCACCACGTCGAACTCGGCGAAGTCCATATCCTCCAAGTCCACACAGCCGCCGAGCTCAGAAGTTGCAGTTCCCGATCCAGATGTAGCAGGAGAAGTCGAATTACGAACCGCTCATCGCGGTGCGCAGCACTAGTCCGTGGGCGACGAGCGGCGCAGCGACTGAGTGGGCGACGAGCAACGGGGCACCGACTGACTCGGCTCTGGACCAGGAAACTTGCAATGATCAGGAGGCAGCATGACAGAACAGTCTTATCTCACCGAGAGTCTCATTGACCCGGACAGCGTGGACGCGGTGGCCGCAGCCCCCTGCGAGGCGGTCCGGTTCTATGGGCGTGAGCTGCATATCGCGCTCACCAGCGCGGCCGAATACCTGCGAGAGTGGCAGCAGCTCCGTGGTCAATCCCCATCGGTGGTTGCCTTGCACGACGAGTTCTCCTGGGAGGACTCCGGGCACGACATCGCCTGGCAGCTGACCCTGGTGCTGCGCGAGGCCAGTGAATCACCCTGGTAGTAAGGCCCCAGCGCTCAACGACCCGGCTTCTATTGCTGAATCCGGGCCCGCTGAGTCACTCGTCGCGGCTCGTCCAGGGCAGCCTCACCTGCGGCCCAGGTAGCCGTCGATAGCGGTCGCGATCGCCTCGTCGGCCCGCCCGTCCAGCAAGCGCTGCCCGATTCCTGGCGCCAGCGCCTCCAGCACGTGCACCCCGAGCAAGGTCGACATGATCAGCGCCGTGCGCTCCTCGACATGTCCGAAGACTGTTTGCTCGGTGGCAGGCCTGACGATGTCACGGTCGAAGTTCCGAAACACCGTACTGTCGTAGCTTCCACCGGTCAGGCATACCGCAACCGCGGCCCGAGTGACATCGTCATAGGGAAGGTAGCGATGCGCGGCAGCCACTACCCCGGAGCCGGCCGATGCGCTTGCGTCGAGTTCGGAGCGGATCAGGTCGTAACCGTCGGTCATATCCAGCTCGGTGCTGGCCGCGGCCTGCGCTAGCCGGTCCTTGCTGGGAAAGTAGTGACGCACGGTGCCCGGATCCACCTCCACCTCGCGGGCGACCTGCCGGATCGTCATGCTCGCGAAACCATGGGCAGCGAGCTGGCAGCGGGCAGCCTCAATGATCTGCTCCCGTATGCTCATCGGCTTCGCGTCGCCTGCTGGTACTGCCGCGCGCATTCCCACCTCCCTAAATTCACCTATCGTTGAATTTAGAAAGATCATACTACCCGCGTCCACGTCGCTCGATGCCCCTTGCGGGCAACAATTCACTCAGCGTAGAGTTTGCTCATCAACTGCTGAATTAGAGGTTAAGACATGGCCAGATCCGCGACACACCAAGGTGACTTCGACCAACCAGGAGGATCCAACGCTCTGCGGCAGGATGAGCCGGCAGACGCCGACCATGGCATGCAGGTGAAGGGACGCTGGTTCGTCCTGGTCATCACCCTGACCGCAGTGTTCATGCAGTTGCTGGACACCACGATCACCACGGTCGCGGTGCCATCGATACAGAGCAAGCTGGGCGCGTCCTCGGCCGAGATCCAGCTGGTACTCGCCGGCTACTCGCTGGCCTTCGCCTGCGCGCTGATCACCGGCGGCCGGCTGGGTGACATCTACGGTCGGCGCAGGCTGTTCCTGATCGGGATGACCGGCTTCACCATCGTCTCGGCGATCTGCGGTGCGGCCCCGAACCCGACGACACTGGTCATCGCCCGGCTGATCCAAGGCGCCTTCTCGGCTCTGATGTTCCCGCAGGTGCTCTCGATCCTGCAGGTGGTCTTCCCGCGGGTACAGCGAGCCAAGGCGCTGGCGATCTACGGCGCCACCATCGGCCTGGCCACCATCCTCGGCCCGGTGACCGGCGGCTTCCTGATCGACCTGAACATCGCGCACTCGGACTGGCGCTCGATCTTCTACATCAATGTTCCGATCGGCGTGATCGCCATCGCGTTCGGCATCGCCCGGATCCCGGAGTCCAAGGTATCCGGCGCCGCCCGTCTGGACCTGCTGGGAGCCGGCCTCATCACCATCGGCCTGTTCATGCTGGTGTTCCCGCTGGTGGTCGGGCGCGACCAGGGCTGGCCCCTCTGGTCCTTCCTGATGATGGCCGGCGGTGTGCTGGTGATCGCCGCTTTCGGCGCCTACGAGCACCGACGAACCCTGGCCAACAACAGCCCGCTGGTGAACACCAAGCTGTTCCGGCAACGTCCTTTCACCCTCGGCCTGATCTCGTGCATCATGTTCTTCACCGGCATTCCGTCCTTCTTCTACGTGCTGCTGCTCACGCTGCAGGCCGGCTTCGCCTTCAGTGCGGTCGCCGCCGGGGCGGTGACGTTGGGTTTCGCACTGGCGGTTGCCATCGGCTCCGCCCGCTCGTCGGAGGTCGTCAAGCGAATCGGCGTCCGGGTGCTCGCGGTCGGTTGCGTGTTGCTCATCATCGGCCAGCTTGGCGTGATCAGCACCTTGACCTGGATGGGCAGCGGACTGCACGGCTGGTACCTGATTCCCAGCTTGTTCGTGGCCGGCGCTGGCGCGGGGCTGTTCCTGGCACCGGTGACCGGCGTGATCCTGGCCGGCGTCGAGACCGACGACGCGGGTTCGGCCTCCGGGCTGCTGGCAACCGCGCAACAGGTGGGTGCCGCTGTCGGCATCGCCTGTGTCGGCGTGATCTTCTTCGCCTTCCTGGGTACGAACTCCACGGCGGCGTCTCGCTCTGCCCATGACGAGCTGCGAGCCAACCTCGCCAATGCGGGCGTGCCGGCGGTCGTCCAACAGCAGATCGTGGCCAACTTTGACCAGTGTTTTCATGACAAGACTCACGCCAAGGACTTGTCATCGACACCGGCAAGCTGTGCCGCGGCGCAGCGCGAGATGCAATCCGGGCAGCTTCCGGCCGCGGTCACCCAGCAAGTCATGCACGCGACCACCGAGGTAGCCCTGCCTGCCGCGCGCAAGGCGGACTTCAGTGCGACCCTGCGCGACACCCTGTGGTGGCACGTCGGCGCGTTCTTCCTAACGCTGCTGCTGGTTGTGCGGCTACCCCGGGTGAAGCTGCCTCAGGACGGGCCGATGATCGCAGGCGGCTAATTTCTGAACTCCCGCCCGTCCCGTCGGGCGGGAACGTAGAGCCGTTGATCACCTCCACGCGAGATGAT
>JALYVK010000064.1 GCA_030853265.1 Actinomycetota bacterium | reverse complement strand
ATCAACGGGCGTTGGCTGATCGCAAAGTCGGGTTCCAACCGGGCGATGACGGCATGGTCCAGCTACCTGTCCTGGTGGGTGCGGTGGAAGGACAGTTGATCTACACCCGGCTCACCGCCGCCGCGACTCTGCTCCCCGCACACGATCCACGGAGCATGGATCAGAAACGCGCCGACCTCCTGGTGGACGCGGTGCTGTCCGGCCTACCGATCGATGCGTTACCGGACATGCAGGGCCGCAAACCATCTATCCAGGTCGTGGTGTCCGCCGACACCCTGCTCACTCTGGATGACCAACCCGCACACCTCACCGGCTACGGACCGATCACCGCAGAAACCGCCCGCAGGCTCGCCGCCGACAAGTCAGGCACCTGGCGCCGACTGCTGACCGACCCGGACACCGGGCAACTGCTGGATATCAGCCAAGACCGCTACCGACCCTCCCAACGCCTGCGCGATTTCATCAATGCACGGGATAACGTGTGCTGCTTCCCGACCTGTCACCAACCCGGCTACCGCTGCCACTACGAACACATCACCCCGTACTTGCAAGGTGGTGAGACCTGTCGATGCAACGCAGCACTAGCCCGCCGGAGACACAACAACTGCAAGATCAACAGCGACTGGGACTACACCAGAAACCCCGACGGAACGTTCACCTGGACCACCGACACCGGCCACCCCTACACCAGCCACCCACCCGAACGCTGGACCCACCCCAGCCATGAACCACGACCAGAACCACCACGCCAGGCAACCCTGGAAGAGATCCACACCAACGAAGACACTGCCTACGCCACACTGCAGAAACGCTGGCAACACGAACTAAACCAGGCCACCGAAACCGGCGACCACACCAGAATCACCAACGCGGAACAGGCAATCACCGCGGCTCAAGTCCAACGACAACGCCAACTCGCACACCGAGCAGACCCCACCAAGTCACCCTTCTAACCCGTTGATCAGTGCGTAGTGGGGTGGTCCGATCTGAAACGTAAAAGACGCCCTACCAGTTTCGGATCGGACTACCCCACGAAGCAAGGCCAACCCACGAAGCAAGGCCAACCCACGACCTGCACCAGCCGGGGCCGTCCCGACCCGCCGTTGCTGATCCTCGGTGATGGCCAGCGCTCATCAGAAGCGCCAGACAGCATCAGACAGCAGCTGGCAGCGGGTCGGTCGATAGCCGGCCCCACAACTCGGCATCGGTGCGCGTCCCCTGCTTGAAGTAGCTCGAACGCAACACTCCTTCGCGCTGGTAGCCACAACGAGTGGCGACCAGCTTCGACCCGGCGTTGTCGGCGGCGATGGTCAGGCTTACCCGCAGCGCATTGGCTGACCCGAAGGCCCATTCGGTCAGCTGGCGGAGCAGTTCGGTTGCCACTCCCCGGCCGCGTTCGGCGGCGGCGACCAGATAGCCGAGTTCCATCTCGCGGCCCTCGACGTTGATCTCCGGTGCCAGCGCCAGCCCGAGGAACCGGCCGTCGGCAGCTACCGCCGCGAAGGCCTCCCGGGTCCCCGATTCGCGGCCGGCCTGATAGCGGGCATAGAACTGGGTCGAGAAATCAGCCGGGGCCGGTACTGGAAACATCGTGAAGCGTGCCACCTCAGGGTCGTTGGCGGCAGCCTGAACGTCATCGAGGTGAGCTTCGGACAGCAGCACCAGGTGCAGGTCGGGTGGCGGCATCGGTAGTGGATCCTTTGCTAGTGGCTGACCAGGAATTCGGCGAGCAGGTCGGGCACCACCGCGTCGGCCAGTTGCAGGGCGTTCGGCAGGGCCAGGTCGGTGATCCGGTAGGACTGCCGGCCAGCCGCGGTGGTTGCGGTCAGGGTAGCCACCCCGGCCCGGCGCTGGAAGAAGGACTGCCTTACATTCCAACCGATAACGCCATCGGTCCGCAGCAGGATCCGCCGCCGGGCGAGCGAGCCGAACTGGGTCAGCAGGTAGCCGCCGGTAAGTTCGTGGCCGAGGCTGCGGTAGCGATCCAGCGCCAGGGGCACCGCGAGTACCGGCAGGATCACCGAGCCGATGGCCAGCCAGCCGGGCAAGTCGCCGGCCAGCCAACCGGCGATCAGCAGGATAGTGACGGCCAGCGCCCACGGCAGGGTCCGCATCAGCCGCCGCCGTCGAGCCGGAAAGCCATGTGATCGCAGTGGAATCGCGACCAGCCCGCGCGGTTCTCGGAGCACCACGCCGGCCACCCGGCGGGCCTCGGTCACCGGGCAGGCCGGCAGCAGCAGGGTGCCGCCGCGCTCCGAGCCCCGGCCGACCCGCAGGCCGGTGGCTACCGCGAGCAGCCGCGCGCCGCCCACCAGCCGCAGCGGTAGCAGCTCGCTGAGCTCGACGCCGTGCAGCCGGCGTTCCTCAATACTGGTGGCCCGGGTGGTGATCAGGCCGCGCGAGACGTGCAGGCTGCCGCCCGGATGCCGGGTCAGCCGGAAGTTCCAGAACGCCAGGATGTAGCCGAGCACCGAGAGCAGCGCGACGACGATCAGCGCGGCAATCGCGACCTGAATGACGTCCAGCCAGACCGGGGTGTCGCGAAGGTGATCGGTAGCCGACCGGACCGCCGAGACCCGATTGGCATCGACCTGGCCCTGGTCGATGATCCGCCAGCCGAAGCCGAGGATCGCCAGTGCGGTCACCGCGCCGGACAGCGTGAACGGGGCGTAGCGAATCCAGCTCGGATCCAGCGCCGCCACCGGCTCCTCCCGCTCGACCACCACCGGCGGCTGACCCGGGGTCGGAAAGCCTGGGGGCGCGGTCGGTGCCAGCCGACCGGCGCGGTGCAGCAGCTCCGCTCGCAGGGTGCCGGCCGCCTGCGCGGTCAGGCCGTCGAGCACCAGCCCCTCGCGCTTGCGGTCGGAGATGCCGGTGCCGATCGCGACCCTGGCGAGGCCGAGCACCCGGTGCAGGGCATGCGCGGTGACGTCCACGGTCCGTACCCGGTCCGCCGGGGTGGTGATCGTCCGGCGCCGGAACAGCCCGGTGCGTAGCTGCACCTGATCGGCGGTGATCCGGTAGCGGGTGGTGAACCAGCGCAGCACGCTCAGGGTGATCACCAGCGCCACCGCGCCGAGTGACCACCAGTGGCCGTGCCCGCTGGACGAGCCGGCGAACAGCAGACCGATCAGGGCGGGGACGGCTCGGCCCACCTCACGGATCGGATGGATCAGCAGCATCCGCGGATCCAACCGGCGCCACTGAGCGGCCGGTTCGACCGGCCCGGCCTCAGCGGCCTCCGGCAGTTCTCGATCTGCCGGCACCGGCCCGGCCGGCGCAAGCCTGTCCGGCGGTGCGACCCCGTCTGGTGCGGCCGGCGCAAGCCCGTCCGGCGCGGCCGGTGCGACCCCGTCCGGTGCTGCCGGTGCGACCCCGTCCCGCGCGCTCTCGACCGGTCTGCTCACGTCGCGTCGCCGGTGCTGGCCGAAGTGATAGCGGTGAGTTCGGCAACCAGCCGGTCTGCAACGGCCGGCGCCAGCCCGTGGATCTTCAAGGGCCCGGCGGCCGAGGCGGTGGTGACGGTGACATTCGACAGCCGGAACAGCTGCTCGATCGGCCCACGTTCGGTGTCGATAGTCTGGATCCGGGACAGTGGCGCGATCCGGCGCTCCTGGTTGAACCAACCCGAGCGGGTGTAGACCGCAACATCGGTCGCTTCCCACCGGTGCACCCGGTAGCGCCAGGTGGGCATCACCAGCACGTGCACGAGCCCGAGCACCGTGGTGATGGTGAGCACCACGACGTTCGGGCCGCGGTCACCGTGGGTCTTGATCAGGACGAACACCTCGATCGCGATGACCACCAACCAGCAGCCCAGCGCCCGGGCGGTCCAGTACCACAGCGCCCGGCGGCAGACCAGGTTCGCGGGCTCGCGGAGCTCGAGTGAGGTCATCCGGACGGGCAGCTGTGCAACACGAGCAGAATCAACACAACGACGAAATTACGCCACGGGTTCACGGATGGTGTCGGGTTGTGCGAGCAAGGCGCCGAGCTGGTCGGCCGGCATCGGCGGATATGCCCAGAAACCTTGGAAGTACTCGTACCCCAGCTCGCAGAGCAGGTGCATCTGCTGTTCGGTCTCGACGCCCTCGGCCACCACCTGCAGGCCGATGTCGGCGGCCAGCTGCAACACCGACCGGGCGATTGCCACGTCGATTGGATCCGGCACCACCAGCCCCAGGCCGGCCACGAAGGACTTGTCCAGTTTCAGGGTGGTGGCCGGCAACCGCTTGAGGTACGTGAGCGGTGAGTAGCCGGTGCCGAAGTCGTCCAGCGCGATCTGCAGCCCCAGCTCGCGCAACCGGACCAGCTCGGCCAGCTCGGGTGAGTCGGCATCCACCAGCACCGACTCGGTCACCTCCAGGCAGAGCAGGCTCGGCGGGATGCCGGTCTCTTCCAGCAGCGGGATCAGTAGCTGCTCGAGCTGGCCGTTGCCCAGTTGCCGGCCACCGACGTTCACGCTGACCAGCAGCGGGTGGCCGGCCGCCGCCCAACCGGCCGCCGCGGTCACCGACCTGCGCATGATCAGCTTGCCCAGGTCGGTCATCAACCCGGCGGATTCGGCGATGCCCAGGAACTCCGCCGGCAACAGCGGCCCGCGGGTCGGGTGCCGCCAGCGCAGCAGCGCCTCGGCGGCCACCGGCGTCAGGTTGCGGTCGACGATCGGTTGAAAGGCCATATCCAACTCGAGGCTCGACTCGGTGACGGCCCGGCGCAGGCTCGCTTCGAGCTCGACCCGCTGCTGGGCCGGGCCGCTGTTCAGCGGTCCGGCCACCTCGTAGCGGTTGCGGCCAGCGCGCTTGGCCCGGTACATCGCGTCGTTGGATCGGCGGATCACATCGCCGGGAATCTCGGCGGCACCTACGGTGGCCACGCCGATGCTGCACGAGACGGTGAATTCCGAGCCGGCCAGCATCGTCCGGCCCCGGACCGCGGCGAGCAGCCGGCCGGCCAGCCGGTCCGGCTCGATGGAGGAGACGACGATCAGCTCGTCGCCGCCGAAGCGACCCACCACGTCCTCGCTGTGTACCAGCACCGTGATCCGGGCCGCCAGCGTCCGCAATAGCTCGTCGCCGGCGGAATGGCCGAGGGCGTCGTTGACCCGCCGGAAGTCGTCCAGATCCAGGAAGTAGACATAGCGCCGGGAATCCTCGAGATCATCGGCGACCCGCTGCAGCGTCTCGGTGATCACCCGCCGGTTGGCAAGGCCGGTGAGCGGGTCGTGCCGGGCCTCCCATTGCAGGCGCTGTTCGGTACGGACCGACTCGTCGACATCGCGGATGGTGCAGACGATCTGTTCCACCTCGCCGACCACGTCCTGCCCGGTGCCGGCCGGCCCGCTCAGCCACGGGGTCAACCACAGGTGCATCCACCGCCAGCGGCCGGCCGCGTCCCGGATCCGGAACTGCAGCTCGCGCAATGTCAGCGCGCTGTCGGTCCGGGCCTGGACCAGCAACTGATCCAGGCGCTCCCGGTCGCTCCAGTGCACCGCTCGCCGGATGTCGTTGTAGCGGTTCAGCCGATCGGCCGGGTAGCCGAGCTGGCTGGCCAGTCGCCGGTTGCTCCAGAGCAGTTCGCTGCGGAGCACGTCCAGAACCAGCACGCTGTCCGGCGCTACCGAGATCAGCGCCTCGAAGAACCGGCTGGACTCCTCCGGTGCACCGGTCAGCTCGGTGATGTCGATGGTGATCCCGATCGGCCGGGTGCCCGGTTCGGGATCCGGCATCCAGCCGTAGAGCCGGATCGTCCGGATCACCTCGGCGTCCCGGTCGACGATCCGCAGGTCGCGCATCGCGCGCCGGTCCCGGAACAGTTCGCGGATACCGGACAGGAAGACCGGTACGTCGGGCAGCAGCAGCGAGGCGCCGTGGCCGGTGCTCGGCCGGTCGGCAGCTATGCCACCAACTCGCTCCGCTCCTCCCTTGTCCCTCGGTCGATGCTCACTCGCTGTGCCACCAACTCGCTCCGCTCCTCCCTTGTCCCTCGGTCGATGCTCACTCGCTGTGCCACCAACTCGCTCCGCTCCTCCCTCGTCCCTCGGTCGATGCTCACTCGCTTCTTCGACGGTGGCCAGCTCCGGATTCCAGCTCAGCTCACCTAGCTCGGCCGGGTAGATCCAGCCGCCCAACGGCAGCGGTCGCAGCGTGCTGGCGGGGGTCCGCAGCTCGACGGCAGACAGCTGCCCGCGGGGTGCCCGGATTCGCCGGATCAGCACCGCCGGCCCACTCGGGTCGACCTCGCGGCCGGCCAGCACGGCTTCGGCCGCGGTCCGCAGTGGTTCGTCGGGCGGCAGGGCTTCGGTGACCGGACGGGGCTCGGTCAGCGTGTTGTCCGCGACCAGTAAAGTGCCGTCTCCGGCGATGAGAATGCGGTTCAGCGGCGCCACCCACACCTCTCTCATCATCGGTGAGCTTAAACCCTCTCAGCCATGCCGTCTCGGCAAAGTTTTCGGGTGCGGTGCAGCAACCTGTCGCTGGCGGACGGAGCGTCCTCGGTGCCACTGAAGGCGCCGTTCAAGGCACCACTACCATCAGCCGTTATGCCACATCTGGACGCCGCATTTCTTGCATTACCCGCCGCCGAGCTGGCCGACGCGGCGCTGAGCAGGGCCCGAGAGCTCGGTGCCGAGCACGCCGACTTCCGGCTGGAACGGATCCGGACCGCCGCGATCAGCCTGCGCGACGGCCAGCTGGACTCGACCGCCGACGATCAGGACCTCGGCCTGGCGGTCCGAGTCGTGCACGAGGGCGCCTGGGGTTTCGCCAGCGGCATCGAGCGGACTCCGGCGGCGGCGGCCAGGCTGGCGGAGCAGGCGGTAGCCACCGCGAAGCTGAGCCGAGTGCTCAGCTCCGACCCGGTGCGGTTGGCGCCGGAGCCGGTGTACCGCGACGCCACCTGGATCTCGGCCTACGAGATCAACCCGTTCGACATTCCGCAGGCCGACCGGATCGGCCGGCTGTCCGAGCTGTCGGAGCGGCTGATGGCGGCCGACGGGGTGGATCACGTCGACGCCAGCCTGCTGCAGGTGCTCGAGAACAAGTACTACGCCGACAGCGCCGGCACCGTCACCACTCAGCAGCGGGTCCGGATACATCCGGAATTCACCGCCGTGCAGGTGGATCTGGGCAGCGGCAGCTTCTCCTCGATGCGGACGCTGGCACCGCCGGCCGGTCGCGGCTGGGAGTACCTGAACGGCAACGGCTGGGACTTCGACGCCGAGCTTGCCGAGCTGCCCGAACTGCTGGCCGCGCACGTCAAGGCTCCGTCGGTCGAGGCCGGCCGGTACGACCTGGTGATCGATCCGTCCAACCTGTGGCTGGTCATCCACGAGTCCATCGGGCATGCCACCGAACTGGACCGGGCGCTGGGCTACGAGGCGGCCTACGCCGGCACCTCGTTCGCCACCTTGGACAAGCTGAACACGCTGCAGTACGGCAGCCCGATCATGCACGTCACCGGTGACCGCACGGTTGCCAACGGCCTGGCCAGCATCGGCTACGACGACGAGGGGGTGGCCAGCAGCGAGTTCGACCTGATCACCGACGGCGTGCTGGTCGGCTACCAGCTCAACCGGCAGATGGCACAGGCCAACGGCCTGGGCCGATCCAACGGCTGTTCCTTTGCAGACTCCTCGGGTCATATCCCCTTGCAAAGAATGGCGAATGTGTCCCTGCAGCCGGCTCAGGAAGAAGGCTCGACAGCAGACCTGATCGCCGATGTCGAACGGGGCATCTACGTGGTCGGCGACAACTCCTGGTCGATCGACATGCAGCGGTACAACTTCCAGTTCACCGGCCAGCGGTTCTTCAAGATCACCAATGGCCAGCTGGACGGTCAGCTGCGTGACGTCGCCTATCAGGCCACCACCACCGAGTTCTGGGGCTCGATGGCGGCCACCGGCGGTCGCGAGACCTACGTCCTGGGCGGTGCGTTCAACTGCGGCAAGGGCCAGCCGGGCCAGGTCGCGGCGGTCTCGCACGGTTGCCCGTCCGCGCTGTTTCGCGGCGTGAACGTACTCAACACGGTGAGCGAAGGCGGACGATGATGGCGACGAGCGACTCCGACGACGGCGTGCGGATCCAGCAGCTGGTCGAGCAGGCACTGGCGCTGTCGACCGCCGACCACTGCGTCGTGATCGGCGAGGAACGTACCGAGGCCAACCTGCGGTGGGCGGCGAACAGCCTTACTACGAATGGCCAGATGCATTCGCGCAAGCTGTGCGTCATCTCGATCCTGAACGGCGCCGAGGGCCCCAGCTCGGGCGTGGTGTCCGGACCGGTGACCGGTGCCGACCCGCAGACCGAGCTGGCCGCGCTGGTCACCGCCAGTGAGGCTGCCGCCCGCGCTGCCTCGGTCGCCGACGACGCGGCTCCGCTGGTGGAGCCGGCCGAGCACGATGACGACTGGGACGCGCCGGCCGCGCGTACCGGCATCGAGGTCTTCGCCGATTTCGCGCCCGCGCTCGGCCGGGCTTTCGCCGAGGCCACCGCGGCCGGCCGGCTGCTGTACGGCTTCGCCGAGCACATCCTCACCTCGACCTACCTGGCCACCTCCGCTGGCGTGCGCCGCCGGTTCGACCAGCCGACCGGCCGAATCGAGCTGAACGCCAAATCCGCGGACCTGAGCGCCTCGGCCTGGGTCGGCCGGCAGACCCGGGACTTCTCCGACATCGACGTCGAGGTGTTGACGGCGGATCTGGCCAGGCGGCTGAGCTGGTCGGCGAACAAGATCGACCTGCCGGCCGGCCGGTACGAGACGTTGTTGCCGCCGACCGCGATGGCTGACCTGATGGTCTACCTGTACTGGACCGCGTCCTCGCGCGATGCCGAGGAGGGCCGCAACGTCTTCACCGCGAAGTCCGGCAATACCCGGATCGGCCAGACGCTGTCGCCGCTGGCCCTGACCCTGCGCTCGGATCCCACCGAGGCCGGCATGCAGTGCGCACCGTTCGAGATCACCCCGACCGGCGGGATGGAATCGGTGTTCGACAACGGTGCGCCGGTGACCGCCACCAACTGGATCACCGACGGCACCCTGACCAACCTGCACCGGACCCGCAACTGGGCCTCGCGCACCGGTGACCCGCACGTCCCGCTGGTGGACAACCTGATCCTGTCCGAGGCGAACGGCACGAAGACCCTGGACGAGATGATCGCGAGCACCACCCGCGGCCTGCTGGTGACCTGCCTCTGGTACATCCGCGAGGTCGATCCGCAGACCCTGCTGCTGACCGGTCTGACCCGCGACGGGGTGTACCTGATCGAGGACGGCGAGGTCACCGGAGTGGTCAACAACTTCCGGTTCAACGAGTCGCCGGTGGACCTGCTCGGCCGGATCTCCGAGGTCGGCGCCACCGAGCTCACGCTGCCCCGGGAGTGGAGCGATTTCTTCACCCGAGCAGCGATGCCACCGGTCCGAGTGCCCGATTTCAACATGTCGACTGTGAGCCAGGCCTCATAGACCGCCAAGTGACCCAGGCCACTCGTCCGGGCCGAGTTTGTAATTTTTTGCTTGTAATCCAGGCTTAGCGCGCGGCATTCAGCAATCGTTTTGCTGTTGTGATCGGCAACGCAACCAATCGGCCTGCATGTAAGCGCTGCCGAGCGTTAATGTCCGTTCATCCCCCTGGGACCGTGGCGTCGAGCAGTCGGCGTCTGCTCGGGCATCCGCCAGTCGACGTGGACTGACAAGGAGTTTCGATATGACAACCGCAATCGCAGGACTCGAAGCCGCACCCACCACGCACACCGAACTGCTGCGCTGGGTGCGTGAAACTGCCGAACTGACTCAGCCGGACGAGGTGCTCTGGTGCGATGGCTCGGATCAGGAATGGACCCGGATGACCGACGCGCTGGTCGCGTCGGGGACCTTCATCCGCCTGAACCCGGACAAGAAGCCCAACTCGTTCTACGCCGCGTCCGACCCGACCGACGTGGCCCGGGTCGAGGACCGTACGTTCATCTGTTCGCGGGACGCCGCCGACTGCGGGCCGACCAACAACTGGATGGACCCCGAGGACATGAAGGCGCTGCTCACCGAGCGCTTCCGGGGCTCGATGCGCGGTCGCACCATGTACGTCATTCCCTACTGCATGGGCCCACTGGCCGCTGCCGATCCGCAGCTGGGTGTCGAGATCTCCGACTCGCCGTACGTGGTCGCCTCGATGAAGATCATGACCCGGATGGGTGCGAAGGCGCTGGCCCGGTTCACCGAGGACGGCAACGAGCGGGCCTACGTCACCGGCCTGCACTCGGTCGGTGCGCCGCTGGCGGCCGGCGAGGCCGACGTGAGCTGGCCCTGCAACGACACCAAGTACATCGTGCACTTCCCGGAGGACCGGGCGATCTGGTCCTACGGCTCGGGCTACGGCGGCAACGCCCTGCTGGGTAAGAAGTGCCACTCGCTGCGGATCGCCTCGGCGCAGGCGCGGGACGAGGGCTGGCTCGCCGAGCACATGCTGGTCCTCAAGCTCACCAACCCGCAGCAGAAGTCCTACTACGTCGCGGCGGCGTTCCCGTCGGCCTGTGGCAAGACCAACCTGGCGATGCTCGAACCGACGCTGGCGGGTTGGAAGGCCGAGATGATCGGCGACGACATCGCCTGGATGCGCTTCGGCGCGGACGGCCGGCTGTACGCGGTCAACCCGGAGTTCGGCCTGTTCGGGGTCGCCCCGGGCACCGGCTGGAAGACCAACCCGAACGCGATGCGCACGGTGGAGAAAGGCAATTCCATCTTCACCAACGTCGCGCTCACCGATGACGGGGACGTCTGGTGGGAGGGCATGACCGACGAGGCACCGGCGCACCTGACCGACTGGAAGGGCCGGGACTGGACGCCCGACTCCGACGAGCCGGCCGCGCACCCGAACTCCCGGTTCTGCACGCCGCTGGACCAGTGCCCGATCGTCGCACCGGAATGGGATGACCCCGCCGGGGTGCCGATCGACGCGATCATCTTCGGCGGCCGGCGTCGCGACACCATCCCGCTGGTGACCGAGGCGCGGGACTGGCAGCACGGCGTGTTCATGGGCGCGACGATGTCGTCGGAGACCACCGCGGCGGCGGCCGGCCAGACCGGCGTCGTGCGCCGCGATCCGATGGCGATGCTGCCGTTCCTCGGCTACCACGCCGGCGACTACTTCGCGCACTGGATCGAGATCGGCAAGCAGGCCGACGCTCATCGGCTGCCCAAGGTCTTCTACGTCAACTGGTTCCGGCGCAACGCCGACAACAAGTTCGTCTGGCCGGGCTTCGGCGAGAACAGCCGGGTGCTCAAGTGGGCCGTCGAGCGGATCGAGGGCACCGCCGGTGCGGTCGACACCCCGATCGGACGGGTGCCCGCCGCCGACGCGCTGGACACCACCGGCCTGGACATGAGTGCGGCGGACCTGGCTGATGCGCTGGCCGTGGACGTCGAGCAGTGGCGTACTGAGCTGCCCAGCATCGAGGAGTGGTTCGACCGGATCGGTGACAAGGTGCCGTCTTCGCTGCGCGACGAGCTGGCCTCGTTGAAGCTCAGGCTTAACTGATCGTCCTTATGAAGTAACCACAAACTCAAACGCTCCCGGCAGGTCGACGATGACCTGCCGGGAGCGTTTGGTTTCACTGCCGGGCGTTATGGCCGCTGCGGGAAGATCCCCTGCAGGGCAATGATGAAGGTCAACCCGAGATAGGGCTGCATGTTGTTGTGCGGCTGGTTGCCGCCGGTCAACTGGGTGGTCGTCACATTCATCATCACGTTCGGCGCGGTCGGGCTGTACATGTTCACCGTGGCGCGTCCGTTGATGGACTCGGCCCAGACCGCATTCGCGGGTCCGGTGGTGCCGTTGGCGTTGTAGCCCATCGCACGGTGGGTGTGCATCGGCATCTCGGACTGCAGCAGGGTCACCGAGGTCTCGCCGGCCTGCTCGCCGAGGAAGCGCTGGCTGAGGCCCGGCCCCTGGCCCTGTTGCATCGGTGCGGAACCCTGCAGGTTGGGCAGGCCGAAGGTGGATCTGCCGTCACCGCCGTAGGTGGTGCCGAGCAGTGAGAACAGCGCGGTGTTCTGCGAGATGGGCATCAGCTGGCCGTTGCACAGCGCCCAGCCGTTAGGTGCGAAGTTGCCGCTAAAGATGCGGATTTCGGCAAGGAATGGATCGGTCACTTCAACGCTCCTGGATCGGTCAGTCGCTGCTTAGTTGCGGGACGGGAAGATGCCCTGAAGGGCGACGATGAAGTTCAGGGTGAGGTAGGGCGCCTGGTTCTCATGCGGCTGGCTGCTGCCGGCGTTGCTGACCGCGGCAGGGTTCATCGCGACGTTGGCAGATCCGAGGTAGCTCGTAGCGAGCGTCGTCGCCCAGACCGTGTTGTTCGGGCTGTCGCCACCAGTAGTGGGGGCGGCGGCCGACTGTGCCATCGCCGGGTGGTTGTGCGCCGGCATCTCGTTGATCGTCAGGGTGTGCGATACCTCGCCGGCCCGGTCACCGAGGTTGATGCCGTTGCCCGTGTGCAGTGGCATCCGGCCCTGCAGGTTGGGTAGCGCGAAGGTGGTGATGCCGTCGCCGCCGTAGACCGTGCCCAAGATCGAGAACAGCGCCTGGTTCTGGTTGATCGGCAGCAACTGGCCGTTGCAGAAGGCCCAGCCGCGGGGCGGAAAGTTGAACGAGACCACTTTGATCTCGCCGAGGAATGGTTGGCTCATGGTGGTAGCTCCGGGGCTCAGGTCAGGACGGCGACGGGTAGATGCCGTACATCGAGATGATGAAGTTGATCGCCAGGTACGGCGACATGTTGTCGTGCGGCTGGTTGCCGCCGGCCGGGGCCAGGGCTTGCGGAGCCATCGGTACGTTCGGTGCGCTGGTGGAGTACGCCTGGTAGGTCGGGGTGGCCCAGTAGTTGCCCCCGGCGGTGGTCTGGCCGGCGCTGCCGCTGGAGGCCTGTGCGGTGTGGGTGTGTACCGGCAGTTGCTGGCTGAGCAGGGTGACCGATTCGGCGCCGCCGGGCTGGCCGAGCACGTAGGTCCCGAACGGGGCGCTGCCCATGTGGACCGGGATCCGGGACGCCAGGTTCGGCAGCGCGAAGGTGTTCTGGCCGTCGCCGCCGTAGGTGGTCCCGATCAGGTTGAACAGGGTGTCGTAGTCGGAGATGGCCACTAGCTGGCCCTGGCAGAACAGCCAGCCGTTCGGAGCGAAGTTCCCTCCGAACATCCGGATCTCACCCACATAGGGGTCACTCATGAGGGGCTCTCATCCTTCGTCGAGGTGGTGAAGACGGCGTGGTACTCCATGCCGTCGGGCAGTTGTCGTAGCGGCACCAGGAAGATCGGTGTCGGGCCGAAACCGTCGGCGCTGAGCAGGTAGGTCGCCTGCTCTATCGGCGCGTCCGGGCCAGCCTTGAATGTCAGGCTGAAGGAGGCTGGGCCGCCTTCAGCCTGATTGCGGACGCATTCGGTCAGTAGGACCTCGATGACCCGGTCGTCGGCCAGCCGCAGTTGCCAGGGCTGTTCGACGTGGGCCAGGAAGGCCTCGTAGCTCGGTGGTGGCTCTGCCATCAGGCTCCTTCCGCCGCCGCCGCGGCGCTCGGTTCGGGCGGCCAGCTCATTTCGAGGTAGCCGTTCGCTTCGGTTCCGGCCTCGAATCCGAGGTCGGTATACAGCCGTTGGGCACCGTGGTTGTCCTGCCAGACGGTGAGCCTGATTGGCAGGCCGGCGGCGGTCGCCAGCCGGCGCAGCTCGAGCAGGACCGCCCGGCCGATCCCGTTACCGCGATGGGCGCTGAGCACCGCGATATCGAGCAACCGCAGTTCGGTCGCCGACCGGTTAGTCCAGCATCGGCCTACCGGAGCATCGTCGGTTTCGATCAGCTGGTCCAGTGAATCCGGGTAATTCGTTCGGTACTGGCTGGACTGGGCATCGATTTGTAGCTGGATCAATTGCTGTTGGGCGGCCGGCGGCAGCGGTAGCTGGCGCAGCTCCGGATGCGAGTCGATATGCAGCGCGCGCAGGAAATCCGCATCGCCGGGGGCAGCGGGACGGAGCCGAAACTGGGCCGACATCGTATTCCCCTCGTTACTTGGCGTGTAGATCATTTATGCTCAGACGGTCGCATAACTTAGATTTCGCCTAGGCGTTCTGCCCTATGCCAGCCCGAAAGCTCCATAGGTCGTATCCGTGGCCGATAGACGAGTAGCCAGCTGTATTGGCTATTCGAGGTTTGGTGGATACAGTTTGCACGCAAGTTTGACCTCGATCACACGCTTCGGCAGTGCAGGCGTGTCGGGGGAACGTCTGCAAGTACAAATTCCGGGGCGTACAGGCGCGCGTCGGTAGCCGAAGGATGAGCGATGAAGCACACCGGTCCGATGTCAGTCCGTCGAATCCTGCCGAGAGCCGGGCTTGCGCTCGCCGTTGCGGCGGTCGGCCAGCTGGTTCTGATGCCCAGCGCGGCTTCAGCCGCCGGCAACCTCACGGTCAGCACCACCGCGGACATCGCTGCATCGGCGGGCTCCTGTGGCAACAGCAACACGACGCCACCGACACCGTTGAGCCTGCGCGAGGCGACCTGCATCGCGAACAACCTCGGCGGCGCGGTCAACATCAGCATTCCGGCTGGCACGTACAACCTGGCCAACGGCGAGATCCAGCCTGGTATCGCGGCGGGTAGCAACATCAGCCTGATCGGCGCCGGCGCCGCCTCGACCATCATCAACGCCGGTGGCAACAGCCGGGTCATCGACCTGGACAAGAACCTGACCGGTGGAATCTCTACCACCATTTCAGGATTGACGGTCACCGGTGGCGCGGACTCGACCTTCGGCGGGGCCGGCATCATCGGCGGCTCGGCCAACAGCGGCACCGCCGATTCGCTGAGCCTGAACAACGTCATCATCACCGGCAACGCGGCCAACGGCGCTGACATGACCGTCAGCAACAAGGGCGGCGGCGGTCTGCAGTTCTACGGCGGCCAGTTGAGCATCACCAACTCGACGATCAGCAACAACACCTCCGGTTCCAGCTACGGCTCCGGCGTCGCGTACGGCGCCCAGGGCGCTGCCTCGCCGGAGGGCCTGACCGTCACCAACACCACCTTCAGCGGCAACGCCACCGCCAACACGCACGGCGACACCGGCACCGCCGACGGCGGCGCGCTGGCCGTGTTCGGCGGTGGCGCCGGCGCGAACTACAACGTCAGCAACTCGCGCTTCGTCAACAACACGAGCACCTCGGTCGGGGGCTCGGGCCCCGCCTACGGCGGCGCGATCTGGAGCCAGAGCGGCAACCTGACCGTCACCCAGACCACCTTCACCGGCAACAGCGTCAGCGGCGGCTCCTCGCCCAACGGCGGCGCGGTCGAGGTCACCTCGGGCAACGGCACGCTGCACTACGATCGCTTCGTCGGCAATATCGCTCCGACGGGTTCCGCGGTGCACGGTGCCACCTCGGTGGACGCGGCCGACAACTGGTTCGGCTGCAATGCCGGTCCCGGCGGCGCTGGCTGTGACACGGTCGCCGGCACGGTCGGTGTGACCCCGCGCCTGGTGCTGACGGCCACCGCCAGCCCGGCCACCGTCGTCAGCCCGAACGGCACCTCGACCATCACCGCGGCGTTCACCACCGACAACCTCGGCGCGACCGTCGGCGGCGCGAACCTGCACGCCTTCGACACGCTGCCGGCCACCTTCTCCGACCCGCCCGGCGATGCCACCGTGACCCTCGCTGCCGGCTCACACACGGCGGCCTTCAGCGGTGGCGTGGCCAGCATCGACTACCACTCAGGCACCACCACCGTGGGCGCGGACCCGGACAACATCACCTTCGACAACGCCACCGTCAGCGCCGTGATCACCGTCGACCAGGCGCCAGCGATCACCAGTGCCAACTCCGCCCACTTCAACGTCGGCAGCGCGGGCAGCTTCACTGTGACCAGCACCGGGTTCCCGACCGCCGCGCTCACCGAGACCGGCGCGCTGCCGGCTGGCGTGACCTTCGTCGACAACGGCGATGGCACCGCGACCCTGGCAGGTACCGCTACCGGTCCGGGTGGCACCTTCCCGTTGACCATCACCGCCAACAACGGCGTGAGCCCGAACGCGACCCAGACCCTGACCGTCACGGTAGGCCAGCCACCGGCGTTCACCAGCCCGGCCACCGCGACCTACACCGCGGGTACCGCGGGCAGCTTCACGGTGACCACGTCGGGCATCCCGACGGTCAGCTCGATCACCGAGACCGGCAGCTTGCCGACCGGTCTGACCTTTACCGATAACGGCAATGGCACCGCGACGCTGGCTGGTACGCCGGCCGCTGGCAGTGGTGGCACCTACCCGGTGACGCTCACCGCCACCAACGGCGTCGCACCGAATGCGACGCAGACGCTGAGTATTCAGGTCAATCAGGCGCCGGCGATCACCACCAACCCGAGCGACCAGACGGTGAACCCAGGCACCTCGGTGACCTTCACGGCCGCGGCGAGTGGCGTCCCGACCCCGACCGTGCAATGGCAGCGCTCGACCAACGGCGGTGCCTCGTTCACCAACATCGCCGGCGCCACCAGTACCAGCTACACCTTCACCACGGCGGCCGGTGACAACGGCAACCTGTACCGCGCCGTGTTCACCAATGTGGTCAGCACCGCGACCACCACCGCGGCGACCCTGAACGTCGGCACCGCGCCGGCGTTCACCAGCGCCGACCACACCACCTTCGCAGTGGGGACCGCCGGTAACTTCGCGATCAGCACCAGCGGCGTGCCGAGCGCGACGCTGAGCCGGACGGGAGCCCAGTTCCCGGCCTGGTTGACGCTGAACGACAACGGCACCGGCAGCGGCTCGCTGACCGGCACCCCGCCGGTCGGCAGCGGGGGCACGTACACCTTCACCTTGAAGGCGGCCAACGGCTTCAGCCCGTCGGCCAGCCAGATCTTCACCCTGACGGTGGACGAGTCGCCGACCATCACCAGCACCAACCACGCCACCTTCGTGGCGGGTAGCGCCGGGACGTTCGCGGTGACCACGGCCGGCGGGTTCCCCGCGCCGCCCGCGCTCACCCGGACCGGCGCGCTGCCGTCCGGAGTCACCTTCACCGACAACGGTGACGGCACCGCCACGCTGGCCGGTACGCCGGCCGCCAGCGCGGGCGGGACGTACCCGCTGACCATCACGGCAACCGCGACCGGTGGGGTGGCCGCACCTACCACCCAGAGCTTCACCCTGACGGTAAACGCGCCGCCGACCATCACCAGCTCCGACCACGCCACCTTCGCCCAGGGGGCGGCCGGAACCTTCACGGTGACCACGGCCGGTGCGTTCCCGGCGCCGCCCGGGCTGACCAAGAGCGGCACCCTGCCGGGTGGGGTGACCTTCACCGATAACGGTGATGGCACCGCGACGCTGGCCGGTACCCCGGCCTTCGGTAGCCACGGCGTCTACACGATCACCATCACCGCGAGCAACGGGATCGCGCCGAACGCAACGCAGACCTTCACGCTGACCGTCAGCGCTCCGCCGACCATCACCAGCACCAACCACGCCACCTTTGTGGTCGGTGCGGCGGCCGGCTTCACGATCACCACCGCGCCGGGTCAACCAACCGGCACCACCATCACCGAGACCGGAACCCTGCCGCCCGGAGTCACCTTCACCGACAACGGCAACGGCACCGCCACCCTCGGCGGCACCCCGACCACCGGCGGTACGTACACCTTCACCATCACGGCCAGCAACGGGGTGGCACCGGATCCGACGCAGACGTTCACCGCGACGGTGAACCAGCCGCCGACCATCACCAGCGCCGACCATGCCACCTTCACCGTCGGTACCAATGGGACGTTCACGGTGACGACCACGGCCGGCACTCCGCCGACCACCGGCATTACCGAGGTCGGCACGCTGCCGGCCGGGGTCAGCTTCAACGACAACTCCGATGGCACCGCGACGCTGACCGGCGTACCGGCCGTCGGCTCCGGTGGTACGTACTCGCTGACCATCACGGCCAGCAACGGAGTGGCACCGATCCCGACCCAGGCGTTCACCCTGACCGTCAACGAAGCGCCGAAGATCACCAGCGCCAACCACGCCACCTTCAGCCTCGGCGCGGCGGGCTCGTTCACGGTGACCACGACCGGCGGGTTCCCGACGCCGCCCGCGCTCACCGAGACCGGCACCCGGCCAGCCGGCGTGACCTTCACCGACAACGGTGACGGCACCGCGACGCTGGCCGGCACGCCGACCGTCGGCGGCGTCTACCCGCTGACCATCAAGGCCAGCAACGGGGTGGCACCGGATGCAACCCAGGCGTTTACCCTGACCGTCAATTCCACCCCGGCGATCACCAGTGCCGACCACACCACCTTCGCGGTCGGTGCGGCCGGGACGTTCACGGTGACCACTACCGCGGGCACGCCACCGGCCACCACGCTTTCCGACGGCAGCGCCACCCTGCCTTCCGGGGTCTCCTTCACCGACAACGGTGACGGCACCGCGACGCTGGCCGGCACGCCGGCCGCCGGCACTGGCGGTACGTACTCGCTGACCATCACGGCCAGCAACGGGGTGCCGCCGGACGCCACCCAGACGTTCACCCTCACGGTGACCGATGTGCCCGCGTTCAGCAGCGCGAACTCGACCGCGTTCACCGTCGGGACGGCGGGCAACTTCGGAATAACCACCACGCCGGGCTACCCGACCGCCACCGCGCTGACCGAGACCGGCGCGCTGCCGGCCGGGGTCAGCTTCACCGACAACGGTGACGGCACCGCGACGCTGACCGGCACGCCCGCCGCCGGCAGCGGTGGTACCTACCCGCTGACGCTGACCGCAACCAACACGGCCGGCCACAGCGACCAGGCGTTCACCCTGACGGTGCGCGAGTCGCCGGTCATCACCAGCGCGAACAACGCCACGTTCACCGCGGGTCTGGCCGGGACGTTCACGGTGACCACGGCCGGCGGGTTCCCGACGCCGCCCGCGCTCACCGAGACCGGCACGCTGCCGACCGGCGTCACCTTCCACGACAACGGTGACGGCACCGCCACGCTGGCTGGTACCGCGACGGCCGGCGGGGTCTACCCGCTCACCATCAAGGCCAGCAACGCGGTGACCACCGACGCGACGCAGTCCTTCACGCTCACCGTGAACGGACCGCCGAGCATCACCAGCGCGGCCTCGATGACCTTCGTCGCCGGCGTACCGGGCACCTTCTCGGTGACCACCCGGGCTGGGGTGCCGGCCACGCCGATCCACCTGACCGAGACCGGCGCGCTGCCGGCCGGCGTGACCTTCCACGACAACGGTGACGGCACCGCCACGCTGGCCGGGACCGCGACCGCGATCCACAACTACGCCCTGACGATCACCGCGTCCAACGGCATCAACCCGGATGCGACCCAGAGCTTCACGCTCAAGATCGTCCAGGCCGTCACGGTCACCCTGCCGCACACGCGGCCGGCCAGCAATGGCGTCCTGCACGGCGTTCCGCCGATCACCGTGGTCGGCCAGGTGCTGCACGTCAGCGGTAGCGGTTACGCCGCCGGTGCTCCGATCACGATCGGCGTCTACTCCTCGCCGGTGGTCCTCGGACACGCGACGTCCACCGCGTCCGGTACCTTCACCGCGACCATCCGGGTGCCCAACAGCCTTGGGGTGCACACCTTCGTGGCCGCCGGTATTGGAGCCAACGGGCAGCCGCGCTACCTCGAGGCCACGTCACTGATCATCGCGCTACCGGTCCACCACGGTGGTGGCGGTTCGGGCGTCGATGCGGCGAGCGGCAGCCTGGCCAACACCGGGCCGGACACCGACCCGCGTACCACCGCAGGCTTCGCGTTGGCCGCGATCCTGGCCGGCTTCATGCTGATGGCGGGCACCCGTCGTCGCCGTCGCCGCGGCGAGTACTGATCGACCGACCTGCTGAGCGGTAGCTCCCGCTCAGCAGGTCAGTCGGCCGGCCGGTCGCAGATCAGGTGGGCGACCAGCGCCGTCCAACCGGTCTGGTGCGAAGCCCCGAGCCCGATTCCGCTGTCGCCGTTGAAGTATTCGCTGAACGTCGGGTGTGCGTACCAGAGCGGGCCGTCGCCGACATCGCGCGGATCGCTGGGTCGACGGCCATCCGGACCGGGCCGGAACAGTGCGATCAGCCGGTCGTGCAGCAGGTCGGCCACCTCACGCAGCGGTCGAGTTTCGCCTGATCCGGTAGGCATCTCCACCGACAGGTCGGTACCCTGGCCGGCGCAGTAGGTACGCAGCGCATCGGCCAGCAGCACGTTCACCGGAAACCAGACCGGCCCACGCCAGTTGGAGTTGCCACCGAACAGGCCACTGTCAGACTCGCCCGGGTTGTAGGCGATGGTGACCGAATGCCCTTCGACCTGCGTGCTGAACGGTTCGCGGTAGGCCGCCGACAGTGACCGGATGCCATACGGAGAAAGGAATTCCTGCTCGTCCAGCATCCGATGCAGCACCCGCTGGTAGCGCTCGGAGTCGAGCAGGGCCAGCGTGAGGTGGGTGCCGGCCGTCCCCCGGGCAGTGACCAGGCTGGCGGTCAGGGCCGGTCGATGCTGGAACAGCCAGTTCAACCTGCTGGTGAAATCAGGCAGTTCGGTCGCCACCCAATCCGGGGCCAGCGCCACCGACAGCAACGGCAGCAGGCCCACCATCGACCGTACCGGCAGCCGCTGATAGCTGCCGTCGGGCAGCACCAGGACGTCGTAGCAGAAGCCGTCCTGCTCGTCCCAGAGCTCGACGTTCTGACTACCGAAGGCCGAAAGTGCTTGTGCTATCGACAGAAAGTGTTCCAGGAACTTGGTGGCCAGGTCGTCCCACGCCGGATCGGTCCTGGCCAGTTCGAGCGCGATCTGCAGCATCGACAGGCAATAGAAGGCCATCCAGCTGGTGGCATCGGACTGCTCCAGCCGGTGCCCGGGCGGCAGTGGCGCCGACCGGTCGAACAAGCCGATGTTGTCCATGCCCAGAAAGCCACCCTCGAACAGGTTCGAGCCGTCGGCGTCCTTGCGGTTGACCCACCAGGAGAAGTTCAGCAGCAGCTTGCTGAACACCCGCATCAGGAAGCCTCGGTCGCCGCTGCCGTCGATGCAGTACACCCGCCAAGCCGCCCAGGCATGCACCGGCGGGTTCACATCGCCGAATGCCCATTCATAGGCTGGCAATTGACCGTTCGGGTGCATCGCCCACTCGCGGCACAGCAGGACCAGCTGATCCTTCGCGAATGCCGGGTCGATGTGAGCCAGCGTGACGCAGTGAAAGGCGAGGTCCCAAGAGGCGAACCAGGGGTACTCCCACTCGTCCGGCATCGAGATGACATCGGCAAGTGACAGCTGGCGCCAGGAGCTGTTGCGGGCGCCTCGCTCGGCGCGCGCCGCCGGTGGGGCCGGCTGAGCCGGATCCCCGTCGATCCATTCCGCAACCGAATAACGGTAAAGTTGCTTACCCCAGAGCAGTCCGGCAAACGCTCGCCGGGCAATCTGCTGGTCGACGGCGGTGGTCTCGGTGGGAATCACCGAGGCATAGAACTCGTCGGCCTCGCCGATTCGGTCGGCGAACACCGTGTCGAAGGACGGCCCGAACGGGCGCTCACCGAAGGCCTCGGCGCTCAGCCGCAGTTCCACGGTTACGGATTCACCTGATGCTATCGAGTCAAACTTGTACCAGAAGGCCGCCTTGGTGCCGGTGCCGGCCGGGTTCACCGTGTCCGGCTCGCCCTGCACCACCCGCCGGCCGATGCCATCCTTGGGAAACTTCGAGGGATTCTCCGCCGTCCCGAACAGTCGTACCGTGTCGCTCTCGTTGTCACAGACGAGGACGTCGGGTTCGCCGTTGGCCAGCAGCAGGTACCGGCCGAGAAAGCCGTGCTCGGCCTCGACCGCGCGCAACGGGCCGGCGACCCGCTCGGGCGGGTCGATCCGGCGCAGCTGTGGTGTGCGGTCGTCCTGGCCCCAGGCCCAGGTATTGCGAAACCACAGTTGCGGCAGCAGATGCAGCGGTGCGGCGGCCGGCCCGTGGTTGGTCGCGGTGATCCGGATGCAGATGTCGTCCGGGGCGGCCTTGGCATAGCTGACGGCGATGTCGAAGAACCGGTCGTCGGCCAGCACACCGGTGTCGGACAGCTCGTACTCGGCCTGGGCCCGGTCGCGGTGGGCGTTCTCCGAGCGCAGTTGGCTATAGGGGTAGGCCGCCTGCGGGTAGCGGTAGAGCCACTGGCCATAGGAGTGGGTGGGCGTGGCATCGACGGCCCACCAGTACTCCTTGACGTCCTCGCCGTGGTTGCCCTCGGGGTTGGTGAGGCCGAACAGCCTTTCTTTCAGGCGGGAATCCTGGCCGTTCCAGAGCGCAACGGAGAAGTTCAGGAACCCGAACCGGTCACAGATCCCACCCAGACCGTCCTCGCCCCAACGGTAGGCCCGGGCCTCGGCCTGCTCGAACGGGAAGTACCCCCAGGCGTCACCGTTCTCGGAGTAGTCCTCGCGGACGGTGCCCCACTGCCGGCCGGACAGGTACGGCCCCCACAACCGCCACGGGTCGGACGCGGCCGGGGACTCGGCTAACCGGGCATGCTCGGCACCGGGCCGGGTCGATCCGCGCCGGCCCCCGGATCCGGCTTCGGGGTCGGGCTCCGCGGCGTGGCGTGGCGTCACCGCCCCAGTCTGCACCCCGCCCGCCCCTCGCTGCATTTCGCGGCCGGAGTTTCCGCGACACGCCGACGG
>JALYVK010000063.1 GCA_030853265.1 Actinomycetota bacterium | reverse complement strand
GCCTGCTGCTGCTCGGCCGGCGGCGCCGGATCGGTGACGGCCCGATCAGCTAACCCAGCTCAGCGATAGGCCGATCCCGGCCGGGCCAGCGTCACGGCCCGGCCGGGATCAGTCGTCGGTGGCGAAGCGCGGTCAGGTTTGTCGGCCGGCCGGGATCAGTCGTTGGTGGCGAAGCCCGGCCAGGTTTGTCGGCCGGCCGGGATCAGTCGTCGGTCGGGGAACCTGCCGACAGGGCGCTGGCCAGCATCGTCCGGCGTGGCTTCGAGCCGATCTCACGGACCGCCCGGACCAGCGCCGGCCCACTGCCGTGCACCACCGACAGGTGGCGTTGCGCCCGGGTCAGCGCGGTGTAGACCAGCGGACGGGACAGCATCCGGCCGGCTTCGGGGGCCAGCACCACGATCACCGCCCGGAACTCCGAGCCCTGCGCCCGATGCACGGTGATCGCCCAACCGTGCGTGATGTCGGCCAGCATCTTGCCCGAGACCTCGGCCGCGCCGGAGCCGAAGTCGATGGTGATCGTCGAGCCCACCACCCGGATCACCGTGCCGACCTCGCCGTTGGCGAACCCGGTCGGGGTGGCTTCCAGGTGGTTGGCGGTGGCCACCACCCGATCACCGGCGTCGAAGCGTCCGGCCGTCTTGCGAAACGGGGCCGGGTTCAGCCTGGCCTTCAGCGCCGCGTTGAGCGCGATGGTGCCGGCCGGGCCCTTGTGCACCGGCGTCACCACCTGGATCTGGTCGGCCTCGATCCCGAGCGCGCGCGGGATCGAATCGGTCATCAGCTGCACCACCCGGTGTGCGCAGTCGGCCGAGCCGCGGGCCGGCACCACCACCACCTCGCGGTCGGGGGAGTCCACCGCCGGCAGCTCACCCTGCCGGACGGCGGTGGCCAGCCGGGCGATCGCGCCACCGGCGTCCTGCCGGTACAGCGTCTGCAATTCGACCACCGGCACCGCCGCGGAGGCGATCAGGTCGGCCAGCACCTGACCGGGGCCGATCGAGGGCAGCTGCGCGGAATCACCCACGATCATCAGGTGAGTCGAGTTCGCGCAGGCCCGTAGCAGGGACGCGGCCAGCTCCACGTCCAGCATCGACGCCTCGTCCACCACCACCAGATCCTGGTCCAGCGGCCAGGCCGGCCCGCGGGCGAAACCGGCACTGAAGTCGACCTCACCGGTGTCCCCGGCGGTCCGTGGCTGGGCGCCCAGCAACCGGTGGATGGTCATCGCCTCGGCATCGCACAGCTCGGCCAGCCGCTTGGCGGCCCGGCCGGTCGGCGCGGCCAGCGCCACCGACTTGCCTGCCAGCTCGGCCGCGCGCACCACCGCCGACACCGTCCGGCTCTTGCCGGTACCGGGGCCGCCGGTCAGCACGCTGACGCCGTGTTCGAGCGCGTTGGCCACCGCGCTGTGCTGCACCGCGTCCAGCCCGTCGTCCGGCACCGCCTTGGCGGTCTCAACCCCAGCCTTGGCCTTGCTCGCACGCTTGCGCTTGACCACCCCGATCGGCTGCGCGGACCCGATCAGCCGGTGGATCGAATCGGCAATCGCTTGCTCGGCAAGGAAATACCGCTCCAACGCCAGCAGCTGCTCCGAACCGGCGGCCGACGCGACCCGGACGTCCTCACCGGCCAGCGCGCCAGCGATCGCGGCCTCGATATCGGGCACCCGGTACAGCTCCAGGTCGTGACCCACCTCGGTGGCCGGCATCAGGGTGTGGCCGTCGCGGGCGGCCCGCGCCAGCACGTACCCGACCAGTGCCCGGGACCGGCGGGGATCGGACTGGGACACCCCGGGAATCGCCACCCGGGCCAGCGCGTCGGCGTCGGGTACGTCCACCCCGGTCAGCTGCAGCAGCCGCCACGGATCATCGCGCAGCAGCCGATGCGCGGCCGGCCCGAACGCCTCGACCGCACGGCCGGCCAACCGGGCCGGCAACTCGGCCGTCAGCAGCAGTTCGACCACGTCATAGGCCGGTCTGGCCGCGATGAAGGCCGAGAGCAGCCGGCCGGCCCGGACCGTGCCGACCTTGGGCAGGCCGGCCAGCGCCGCCGCGGTGACGTCGTCCGGGCCCTGGATACCGCCCTCGGCCAGCTCGCCGGCCAGGGTGCTCCCCAAACCAGGCCACAACCCGGCCGCGCAGAACGCCGCGAACACTCGGACGGCGGCAGGGTCCGACCGGCTCAGCGGACGTCCTCGGGGTAGCCGGTGTATGGCTCGGACACGTCATCGAGGGCCAGCTGGATCTCCAGCGGCAGCTCCACCGTCAACGACTGCACCGCGGCGGTCAGCTGGCCGAGGGTCCGGGCTCCGACGATCGGTGCGACCACGCCCGGCCGGTTGCGCAGCCAGGCCAGCGCGACGTTGATCGGCGAGGTGGCCAGGCCGTCGGCGGCGGTGGCGACCGCCTCGACGATGCCGACCTGGCGGGCATCGGAATAGCTGGCCAGGTTGCGACCCTGCGCGGCGCCGCGCGAATCCGAGGGCACCCCGTGCCGGTACTTGCCGGTCAGCACGCCACCGCCGAGCGGCGAGAACGGCAGGATGCCCAGCCCCAGTTCGGCGCAGGCCGGAATCACCTCGCGCTCGACGCCCCGGTCCAGCAGCGAGTACCGCACCTGGTTGCAGATCAGCGGCGCGCGGCCCGGGACCGCCCGCTGCCAGGTCGCGGCCTGCGCGGTTCGCCAGCCCGAGTAGTTCGACAGCCCGACGTAGCGGACCTTGCCGGCCGCCACCGCGGCATCCAGCGCGGACAGGGTTTCCTCCGCCGGCACCGTGTGATCGACGGTATGCACCTGCCACAGGTCCAGGTAGTCCACGCCGAGGTTGGTCAGCGACTCGTCCAGCCTGCGCAGCAACGCCCCGCGCGAGGTGTCCACCGTCCGCTCGTCGCCGTAGCGGGTGATGCCGGCCTTGGACGCGATGATCAGCTCCGAGCGCGGCACCACGTCGGCGATCAGCGCGCCGAGGATTCGCTCGGCCGCACCCGCGGAGTAGGACACCGCGGTGTCCACGAAGGTGCCGCCGGCATCGTGGAAGGCGACCAGGATCGCGGCGGCCTCGTCCGGATCGGTGCCGTTGCCCCAGGTCATGGTGCCCAGACCGAGCCGAGAGATCTTCAGGCCACTACGACCTAACGCACGCTGTTCCACACGCTGCAACTTAGCCGACCTGCCCACGCCCAGCGGGCAGAACACCCCGTCGGGGAGCCCGCAGAGCGGCAGTCGGGAAGTTACTGGCCGGTTCGGTATCGTGACGGGAGTGAAACGTGGAGCGACGCTGTGAAACTCGGATTGAACCTCGGCTACTGGGGCATGGGCAACGATGCCGACAACCTCGCGCTCGCCAGGGAGGCCGACGTACTCGGTTACTCCTGCGCCTGGGCCGCTGAGGCCTACGGCTCGGACGTGCCGACGGTGCTGGCCTGGGTGGGTGCCCAGACCCAGCAGATCGGCCTGGGTAGCTCGATCCTGCAGATCCCGGCGCGCAGCCCGGCGATGACCGCGATGACCGCCGCCACCCTGGACACCCTGTCCGGCGGGCGGTTCCGGCTCGGTCTCGGGGTGTCCGGACCGCAGGTGTCCGAAGGCTGGCACGGGGTGCGCTTCGACAAGCCGCTGGCCCGCACCCGCGAGTACGTCGACATCGTCAATCTGGCCCTGTCGCGCAAACGGGTCCGCTACGAGGGCCAGCACTACACGCTGCCGCTGCCGGACGGGCCGGGCAAGGCCCTGCAGCTCACCGTCCACCCGGTCCGCGAGCACATCCCGATCTACCTGGCCTCGGTCGGTCCGAAGAACCTCGAACTGACCGGTGAGATCGCCGACGGTTGGCTGGCGATCTTCCTGTCCACCGACTTCGTCGGCGAGCAGCTGGAACGGATCAGCGCCGGCCGGGCCAAGGTCGGCAAGAGCCTGGACGGCTTCGACGTGGTGGCAAGCGCCCCGCTGGTGATCAGCGAGGACCTGCAGGCGGCCGCCGCCCCGATCCGGAGCTACGCCGCGCTCTACATCGGCGGGATGGGCAGCAAGGACGTCAACTTCTACAACCAGCTGGCCAGCCGGATGGGTTTCACCGACGAGGCCGCCGCCATCCAGGAACGGTTCATGGCGCGCGACTACGAGGCGGCAGCCGCAGCCGTCCCGTTCGATTTCATCGACAAGACCTCGCTGATCGGGCCGAAGGCACGGATTGCCGAGCGGATGGCCGCGTTCGCCGCGGCCGGGGTTACCTCGCTCAACATCATGCCGTCCGCGGGCAGCCTGGAAGAGCGGCTGGACAGCCTGCGGGTGGCCGCCGAGGCACTGGCCGAATCGGGCGCCGGCGAATGAACTTTTCCCAGCCGACCACCTCGCTAGCCACGCGGGCCAGCGCGCGGGACACCGCTCGATGAGCGATCCGATCAGCTCGCTGCAGGCAGCCTTGTACGGCCTGGTGCAGGGCTTGACCGAGTTCCTGCCGGTGTCCTCGACCGGCCACCTTCGGCTGGTCCAGGCCTGGCTCAACCCGCACGTCGACCAGGCCGGCTTCACCGCGTTCACCGCGGTCATCCAGCTCGGCACGGTGGCCGCCGTGGTGCTGTTCTTCTGGCGCGAGCTGGTGCACGTCGCGGTGGCCTGGTTGCGCGGGCTGTTCGACAAGGACGTCCGGAGCAGCCTGGAATACCGGATGGGGTGGTACCTGATCCTGGCCACCGTCCCGGTCGGGGTGTTCGGCCTGCTGTTCTCCCACCAGATCGAGACCGGCGCCCGCAATCTCTGGGTGCTGGCAACCGCGCTGATCGTGATGGCGCTGGTGCTGCTGGTCGCCGAGCTGCGCGGCAAGAAGACCCGCACCGAGGAGGAGATCACCACCAAGGACGCCGTGGTGGTCGGTACCGCGCAGGCGCTGGCGCTGATCCCAGGGGTGTCCCGGTCCGGTTCCACCATCACGGCCGGGCTGTTCCGCGGCCTGGACCGGGTCACCGCGGCCCGTTTCTCCTTCCTGCTCTCGGTACCCGCGGTGGTCGCCTCCGGGCTGTTCGAAGCCCGCAAGATCGGTAGTTCGGCGGCTCCCGGCATGGGCGTGACGGTGGTCGCCACGGTGATCTCGTTCGTGGTCGGGCTGGCCTCGATCGCCTGGCTGCTGCGCTACATCGCGCGGCACTCCACCTTCATCTTCATCGGCTACCGGATCGCGCTCGGCGTGGTGCTGCTGGCGCTGCTGTCGACCGGCTCCATCTCGGCGACCTAGATGCCCACCGTCTTCCTGCTCCGACACGGCCTGACGCCGATGACCGGCCCGGTGCTGTCCGGCCGGATGCCCGGCGTGCACCTGGATGACCGCGGCCAGGCGCAGGCCGAAACGGCCGCCCAGCGGCTCGCCGCGCTGCCGCTGTCGCTGATCGTGACCAGCCCGTTGGAGCGTTGCGCCGAGACCGCCAAGACGGTGCTGAAAGCGCAGCGGGCTGCCGGCCGCGCACCGGCCAGCAAGACCGACCGCCGGTTGCTGGAATGCGACTACGGCGACTGGACCGGCAAGCAGATCAAGAGCCTGCTCAAGGACCCGCTCTGGCCGGTGGTGCAGGCGCACCCGTCCGGGGTGGCGTTTCCCGGCGGCGAGTCGATGGCCGCAATGGCCGAACGCGGGGTGCGCGCGATCCGCGGGCTGGACGCGCAGGTGGCCGCCGAGCACGGGCCCGACGCGCTCTGGCTGGCCTGCAGCCACGGCGACGTGATCAAGGCGATCCTGGCCGACGCGCTCGGCATGCACCTGGACCTGTTCCAGCGGATCGTGGTGGACCCCTGCTCGGTCTCGGCGATCCGCTATACCGCCGGCCGGCCGTTCGTGCTGGTGTCCAACGACACCAGCGGTGAGCTGACCCGGTTCGTACCCGCGCCACCGAAGCCCGGCCGCCGCCGCAAGGCGGCCTCCTCCGACGCAACCGTCGGCGGTGGCGCCGGCTCGGGCGCCGTTTAGCGACACTAGACTGGTAACAATGAGCCGCCAGTTCTTCTTCTTCGATCAGCCGCGACGCTTCGTCGTAGGCACCGTCGGCCAACCCGGCGAGCGGACCTTCTTCCTGCAGGCCTCCCACGACGGGCGGGTGGTCAGCGTCGCCCTGGAGAAGGCCCAGGTCGCGGTGCTGATCGAGCGGATGGAACAGCTGCTGGAAGAGATGACCGCCCGGGCCGGCGTCGAGCTGCCGGATGAGGTCCAGGCCGACACCGAGCCGCTGGAGATCCCGATCGACGAGGAGTTCCGGGTGTCGGCGATGGGATTGGCCTACGACACCGACGCGAACCTGATCGTGATCGAGGCGCAGGCACCGGCCGAATCGCCCGAGGAAGCCGAGTCCACCCTGCTCGAAGACACCGAGGACGGGCCGGACGCGCTGCGGGTACGGCTCGCGCACCAGGCCGCCGCGGAGTTCATCGAGCGGGCCCGCCGGGTGATCGGCGCCGGCCGGCCGCCCTGCCCGCTGTGCAACCAGCCGTTGGACTCGCAAGGTCACGTCTGCCCGCGCAGCAACGGCTACCGCCGGCAGGTGCGGCTGGGATCGAGTGACTGAGCTGACCTCGCCGGTCCCGCTACCGGCGGCCGAAGCTCTGAACCTGCTCAACTGCGGCGAGATCACCGTCGAGGGTCGGGTCACCACCGCCTCCAACGCGACCATGTACTGCCGGATCGAGCTGGACGAGCTGGCCGCGGCCTGCGTCTACAAGCCGGTGTCGGGGGAGCGGCCGCTGTGGGACTACCCGGACGGCACGCTGGCCGAGCGTGAGGTGGCCAGCTTTCTGCTGGGCCAGGCCACCGGCTGGGATCTGGTGCCGCCGACCGTGCTGCGGGCCGGGCCGCTGGGCACCGGGATGGTCCAGCTCTGGATCGAGGATGACGAATCCTTCGACCTGATACCGGCAATCAACGCCGGCAGCTATCGACAGCTGCAGCGGCTGGTGCTGCTGGACGCGGTGCTGAACAACTCCGACCGCAAGGTCTCACACCTGCTGCCGGTCACCGGTGACACGCTGGCCGGCCGGGAACTGGACGAGCCGGAGCTGCACATCTACGGCATCGACCACGGGGTCAGCCTCGGCGTGGACAACAAGCTGCGTACGGTGCTGTGGCAGTGGGCCGGCGACCCGATCCCGGACGACGGGTTGGCGATGCTGGCGCGGCTCACCGAGCAGCTGGCCGGTGAGCTGGGTGAACAACTAGCCGAGCTGCTCACCACCACCGAGGTGCGTGCCGTGCAGCGCCGGGTGCAGCGGTTGCAGGCCAAGCGGAAGTTCCCGATGCCGCCCACCGACTGGCCGGCCATCCCGTACCCGCCGTACTGAGCTGGCAAGTTTTACTGCGCGCTGGCCACCAGCGCGGCCAGCCGGTCCAGCGTGCCGATCATGCCGGCCCGGTTACGTTTGGGAAAGCCCATCAGCCATAGGGGTAACCGCCGACGGGCCGAGCGCGCGTCCCATTCCTCGGTGACCTCGGTGCCGCCCGGCACCTCGGCGAACCGGTAGCGCCAGACGTGGCCGTAGAAGTGCCGCCAGCCGATCAGGTTCGGCTCGTCGAACTCGACCACCGTGTTGAGGATCTTGTAGCTGGCCCCGACCTTCATGTCCATCGAGAAGGTGGCGCCGAGTGAGAGCCGCTCCGGGCCGCCGGACCGCAGCGCCTTGACCGAGTTCGACCCGTCGATCACCGGATGCTGTGCCGGGTCGGCGACGATGTCGAACAGCGTCTGCCGGTCGGCCGGAATTATCTTGCTGACCTTGACGAGATACCGCGAGTCTGACCCCATGATCCAAATAGTGCCGGGTGTACGGGGTTTCGGCCAACCCGAACCGCTGGCCCGCCCCCAAACGTCGGCGGCATCACAGCCGGCAGCTAGCGTGAGTGGATGCGATCCTGGTCCACACCCGAGCCCCCCGTGTTGCCCGGCAGCGGCCGGCCGTTACGCCTGTACGACACGGCGACCGACGAGATCCGGCCGACCGCACCCGGTGCTACCGCCCGGCTTTACGTCTGCGGAATCACCCCCTACGACGCCACCCACCTCGGCCATGCCGCCACCTACCTGGCGTTCGACCTGGTGCAGCGGATCTGGCGTGATGCCGGACATGCCGTGCGGTACGTGCAGAACGTCACCGATGTCGATGACCCGCTGTTGGAGCGGGCCACCGCGACCGGCATCGAGTGGAACCAGCTGGCCGAGCGCGAGATCCAGCTGTTCCGCGAGGATATGGCCGATCTGCGGGTGCTGCCGCCGGATGACTATGTGGGCGTGGTCGAGTCGGTGGACGAGATCGCCGACGGGGTCGGCAAGCTGCTGGCCGACGGGTTGGCCTACCGGCTGGACACCGACATCTACGCGACCACCACCGGCAGCGGCCACTTCGGCTATGAATCCCGTTATACCGAAGCGGAAATGCTGACGCTGTCGGCCGAGCGGGGTGGTGACCCGGATCGTCCCGGCAAGCGCGACCGGCTCGATGCGCTGCTCTGGCGCGGCCAGCGGCCCGGCGAGCCCAGCTGGCCGACCCCGCTCGGTGCGGGCCGGCCGGGCTGGCACGTCGAGTGTTCGGTGATCGCGCTGAACCGGCTCGGGATGGGGATCGACGTGCAGGGCGGCGGCTCGGATCTGCGATTCCCGCACCACGAGCACTCGGCCGCGCATGCCGAGGCGTTGACCGGACAGTGGCCATTCGCCAAGCACTACTGCCACGCCGGCATGATCGGGCTGGATGGCGAGAAGATGAGCAAATCACGGGGCAATCTCGTTTTCGTCTCCAAGCTGCGCGGCGCCGGGGTGGACCCGATGGCGATCCGGCTGGCCCTGCTGGACGGGCACTACCGGGCGGACCGGGAGTGGACCGGTGGCCGGCTGCCCACCGCCGAGCGGCGGCTGGCCCGCTGGCGGGCAGCGGTGGCGACCGAGGCGGCACCGGACCCGCTGGCGGTGCTCGACCGGCTCCGCGAGCGGCTGGCCGATGACCTGGACACGGTCGCGGCGATCAACGTGGTGGACCGCTGGGCCGAGCAGGCGCTGCAGCAGCGCAGCGACGCCGACGTCCCACAGGCCGGCATCGTGGTCGGCCAGGCGCTGGACGCGCTACTGGGTATTGCCTTGTAATTGCAAGGTATCCACCACTACCACGGTGGTGTTGTCGCGACCGCCGGCCTGGTTGGCCAGCCGGACGAGTTCGGTGGCGGCCGCGTCGGGTTCGGCGAACAGCGCGAGCACCTCGGCTATCTCTGCGTCGTACAGCTCGTTGGTCAGGCCGTCCGAGCAGACCAGGTACCGGTCGCCGACCACCGGCTCGTAGACGTCGATATCCGGGATCGGGGCCGGGTCTGACCCCATCGACCGGGTCACCACGTTGCGGCGCGGGTGAAACCGCGCCTCGGCCGGATCGAGCCGGCCGGCGTCCACCAGCTCCTGTACCGCCGAGTGGTCCACCGTGAGCTGGCTGAGCACCCCGTCGGCGTAGCGGTAGACCCGGGAGTCGCCGACGTTGAACACCGCCCAGTGCTGCTGGTCGGCCATCCGAACCAGCGCGAGACCGGTCAGCGTGCTGCCCATCCCGTGTTGCTCGGGCTGTGCCAGCCCGGCGGCCAGGATTCGGTCGTTGGCGCTCGCCACCGCGGTGGCGAGCTCGTCCACCGACACCGCGTCGGCCTCGGCCAGCCCGGCCAGCCCCGCCACCGTCAACCGGCTGGCGACCTCACCGGCCGCGTGACCGCCCATCCCGTCGGCGACCACGAAGATGGTGGCCGAGGTGAACACGCTGTCCTCGTTCTGCTGGCGAACCCGGCCCACGTCGGTGGCCGATCCCCACTGCGCGCTGAACATCATCGGCTACATCGATCCGGGCGGGCCGCCCTTGTCCCGCCGGCGTAGATATCGCTCGAACTCCTTGGCAATGGCATCGCCCGATGCTTCACGCATCTCGCCATCGTCGTCGCGTTCCTCGAGGTTGCGGATGTACTCCCGGACGTCCTCGTCCTCATCGGCCATCTCGTCGACCAGCTTCTGCCAGTCATCGGCCTGGGCCGGCAACTCACCGAGCGGTACCGCGATGTCGAGCACCTCCTCGACCCGGTGCAGCAGCGCGATGGTCGCCTTCGGGTTCGGCGGCTGGGCGACGTAGTGCGGCACCGCCGCCCAGAACGAGATGGCCGGGATGCCTGCCAGCACGCAGGCTTCCTGCAACACCCCGACGATGCCGGTGGGCCCTTCGTAGCGCGAGCGTTCCAAGCCGAACCGGGTCGCGCTGGCCGTGTCGTAGGAGGTGCCGGTCACCGGGGTAGGCCGGGTGTGCGGCGAGTCGGCCAGCAGGGCGCCCAGCGTCACGGCTGTGCGTACCCCCAGCTCGCGCATGATCTCGAGTAGCTCGTCGCAGAAGCTGCGCCAACGCATATTGGGCTCGATGCCGCGGACCAGCACCAGATCGAACTCCGCGCCGGCCGGCCGACACACCGACAGCCGGGTGGTGGGCCAGCTCACCCGGCGGGTCACCCCGTCCACCTGCGAGATGGTGGGCCGATTTACCTGAAAGTCGTAGTAGTCATCCGGATCGATGGCCGCCAGTGGGGTCGCCTGCCAGGTCAGCTCCAGGTGCTCGATGGCACCGGTCGCCGCGTCGCCGGCATCGTTCCAGCCCTCGAAGGCCGCTACGAGAACAGGGTCGGTCAGTTCCGGCCAGCTCTCGAATTCCGTCATCGGTCCAGCTTAGGACGAGCCGGGCCGCCCCGTGCGCGGCAGGCCGATCCACGCCGGACGATCCGGGCCGCGGCGGTCGCCGTCACAGGCTGCTCAAAAACGCTGTCGAACGCCGGTAACCTGGAGAGGTGCCTTTAGATACCGCAGCCAGCCCGTTTCTTACTGCCTTGTCCCAGCGTGTCCTGGTTAGCGACGGCGCGATGGGCACTATGTTGCAGGCCGCCGATCTCAGCCTCGCGGACTTCGACGACCTCGAGGGTTGCAACGAGATCCTCAACGTCACCCGTCCGGACGTGGTGGCCAGCGTGCACGACGCCTACTTCGAGGCTGGCGCCGACGCGGTCGAGACCAATACGTTCGGTGCGAACTGGGCAAACCTCGCCGAGTACGACATCGAGCACCGGATCCATGAGCTGTCCATCGCCGGCGCCCGCATCGCGCGGGAATCGGCTGACCGGTACTCCACCGCCGACCGGCCGCGGTTCGTGATCGGCTCGATGGGTCCGGGAACCAAGCTGCCGACCCTGGGCCACGTGCACTTTCGCAAGCTGCGCGATGCCTATTACGAAGAGGCCGCCGGCCTGATCGAGGGCGGCGCGGACGTGCTGCTGGTCGAGACCGCGCAGGATCTGCTGCAGGCAAAGTCCGCGATCCTCGGCGCGAAGCGGGCGATGGTCGATCTGGGCAAGCAGATCCCGATCATGGCCCACGTCACGGTGGAGACCACCGGCACCATGCTGCTCGGCTCGGAGATCGGGGCGGCGCTGACCGCGCTCGAACCGCTGGGGATCGACCTGATCGGGCTCAACTGCGCGACCGGCCCGGCCGAGATGAGCGAGCACCTTCGCTACCTGTCCCAGCACGCCACCATCGGCATCTCGGTGATGCCCAATGCCGGCCTGCCCGAGCTTGGCCCGAACGGCGCGGTGTACCCGCTGGGCCCGTCCGAGCTGGCTGACGCGCTGGCCTCCTTCGTCACCGAGTTCGGCACCGGCCTGGTCGGCGGTTGCTGCGGCACCACGCCTGAGCACATCCGCCAGGTCGCCGAGCGGGTGGCCGGGCTCGAACCGGCCCGCCGCACGCCGATCAGCGAGCCGTCGGTGGCATCGCTCTACGCAAACGTGCCGTTCCGGCAGGACGCCTCGGTGCTGATGATCGGGGAGCGGACCAACGCCAACGGCTCGAAGGCCTTCCGCGAGGCGATGCTGGCCGCCGACTTCACCAAGTGCGTCGAGATCGCCCGGTCCCAGACCCGGGACGGCTCGCACGTGCTCGACGTGAACGTCGACTACGTCGGCCGTGACGGCGCCGAGGACATGATGCAGCTGGCCGGCCGGTTCGCCACCGCGTCCACCCTGCCGTTGATGCTCGACTCCACCGAGCCGAACGTGGTGGAGGCCGGCCTGGAGATGGTGGGCGGCCGGTCCATCGTCAACTCGGTCAACTTCGAGGACGGCGACGGCCCGACCTCCCGCTATGCCCGGATGCTGCCGCTGGTGATCGAGCACGGTGCCGCGGTGGTGGCGCTGACCATCGACGAAGAGGGCCAGGCCCGTACCCGGGACCACAAGATCGCCATCGCCGAGCGGTTGATCACCGACCTGACCGGCAACTGGGGGATCGCGCTGTCCGACATCATGGTCGACTGCCTGACCTTCCCGATCGCCACCGGCCAGGAGGAGACCCGCCGGGACGGGATCGAGACCATCGAGGCGATCCGCGAACTCAAGCGCCGCTACCCGGCGGTGCAGACGACGCTGGGGCTGTCCAACGTCTCCTTCGGGTTGAGCCCCGCCGCCCGCCAGGTGCTCAACTCGGTGTTCCTGCACGAGTGCGTCGAGGCCGGCTTGGATTCGGCGATCGTGCACGCCTCGAAGATCCTGCCGATGTCGAAGATCCCGGATGAGCAGCGCCAGGTCGCGCTGGATCTGGTCTATGACCGGCGCCGGCCGGAGAGCACCGAGGCCGACGGCTCGGTGAACGAGACCTATGACCCGCTGCAGAAGTACCTGCAGCTGTTCGAAGGGGTGTCTTCCCAGTCCACCGCCGCCTCGCGGGCCGAGGAGCTGGCGCTGCTGCCGCTGGACGAGCGGTTGCAACGCCGGATCATCGACGGCGAGCGCAACGGCCTGGAAGCCGACCTGGACAGCGCGCTGGAAAATCAGCCGGCCCTGCAGATCATCAACCAGACCCTGCTCTCGGGCATGAAGACGGTCGGCGAGCTGTTCGGCAGCGGCGAGATGCAACTGCCGTTCGTGCTGCAGTCGGCCGAGGTGATGAAGACCTCGGTGGCCTACCTCGAACCGCATATGGAGAAGGCCGACAGCGACGGCAAGGGCACCATCGTGCTGGCCACCGTCAAGGGCGACGTACACGACATCGGCAAGAACCTGGTCGACATCATCCTGTCCAACAATGGCTATACGGTCGTCAACATCGGCATCAAGCAGCCGATCACCGCGATCCTGGAGGCGGCCGAGGAGCACAACGCCGACGCGATCGGGATGTCCGGGCTGCTGGTCAAGAGCACCGTGGTGATGCGCGAGAACCTGGAGGAGATGAACTCCCGCGGGGTATCGGGCAAGTTCCCGGTGCTGCTCGGTGGCGCCGCGCTGACCCGGGCCTATGTCGAGCACGACCTGTCCGAGATCTTCACCGGCGACGTCCGCTACGCCCGGGACGCCTTCGACGGCCTCCGACTGATGGACGCGCTGATGACCGTCCGGAAGGGTGGCGTGGCGATCAACCCGGACGGTCCGGATGACACCAAGCTCTCGGACGAGGAGACCCGCAAGCTCGCCGAGCGCAAGGCCCGGCGGGAGCGCTCGGCCCGGATCGCGGCCGAGCGCAAGGCAGCCGACGAGGCCATCGTCGACCCGCTGGAGGGAACCCGGTCCGACGTGGCCGCCGACGTACCGGTGCCGTCCCCGCCGTTCTTCGGATCGCGGGTGGTCAAGGGCATCGCGCTGGCCGAGTACGCCACGCTGCTGGACGAGCGTGCCACCTTCATGGGGCAGTGGGGCCTCAAGGGCGGCCGGGCCGGTAAGGGCCCGAGCTATGAAGAGCTGGTCGAGACCGAGGGACGGCCCCGGCTGCGGTACTGGCTGGACCGGTTCCAGACCGAGGGCATCCTGGAAGCGGCCGTGGTCTATGGCTACTTCCACTGTGTCAGCGAGGGCAACAAGCTGATCGTGGTCAACGACAACGGCGGCGAGCGGGAGTCCTTCGAGTTCCCCCGCCAGCGCCGCGAGCGCCGGCTGTGTCTGGCCGACTTCTTCCGATCCCGGGAATCCGGCGAGACCGACGTGGTGGCGTTCCAGATCGTGACCATGGGGCAGCGGATCTCCGAATTCGCCAACGAGCTGTTCGCGGCGAACAACTACCGCGACTACCTCGAAGTACACGGCCTGTCGGTACAGCTCACCGAGGCGCTTGCCGAGCTGTGGCACCGCCGGGTCCGCGGTGAGCTCGGTTACGCGGGTGAGGATTCCTCAGACCTGGACGAGATCTTCAAGCAGGGCTACCGGGGCTCGCGTTACTCCTTCGGCTACCCGGCCTGCCCGAATCTCGAGGACCAGGAACAGCTGTTCCGGCTGCTCGAACCGGAGCGGATCGGCGTCGCGTTGTCCGAGGAGCACCAGCTGGTTCCGGAGCAGTCCACCTCCGCGATCGTGGTGCCGCACCCCGAGGCCAAGTACTTCGCGGCCAAGTGAGCGGCCCGTTGCAGGCGGTGCTCTGGGACATGGACGGCACGCTGGTCGACACCGAGCCGTCCTGGATCGCCGCGGAGTACCGGCTGGTGCAGTCCTTCGGCAGGACCTGGAGCGACGAGCACGCCCACGCCCTGGTCGGCCAGCCGTTGCTGGTGTCCGGGGCCTACCTTCGCGAGCACGGCGGGGTGCCACTGGAACCGGCCGAGATCGTGGATCGGCTGCTTGTCGAGGTGATCGCCGACGTCCGCCGGCAGGTGCACTGGCGACCGGGTGTTCGGCGGCTGCTGGCCGAGACCGGCCGCGCCGGGCTGCCCTCGGCGATGGTCACCATGTCCTACCGCAACCTGGCCGCCACGGTCGCCGAGCAGCTGCCGGAAGGCACCTTCCAGACCCTGGTAACCGGGGACGAGGTGCGCAACGGCAAGCCTGATCCGGAGTGCTATCTGGTGGCCGCGCAACGGCTCGGGGTTGATCCGCGATTCTGCCTGGCCATCGAGGATTCGCCGGCCGGCGTAGCCGCTGCCGAGGCGGCCGGCTGTGTGGTTGTAGCGGTGCCGAACCAGGTACCGATCCCGCCGGCCGCCACCCGGACGATCATCGCCGACCTGGATCCGATCGAGCTGGCCGACCTTCAGGCCCTGGTCGGGGAGCGGACCACCAGCCGGATCGGCTGAGCTTCCCCGGACCGACCGAGTGATCTGTCCCAGCGGACTGGCTGAATTTCTTCGGGTCGGCTGAATTTCTTACAACACAGGTTCGACCACCTCGCTCGGGTTGCTGGCCGCCTGCAGGTCCGCAGTGGCCGAGGCCAGCGCGTCCCGCGGGAACGGCGGCGGAGTCCCGCCCTTGGCCGGGCACAGTGCCTGATGCGAGCACCAGTCGCACAGCCGCGACGGGTTGGGCCGGAAGTCGCCGGTCAGGCTGGCGTTGGCGATGGCCTTCCAGATGGCCTGCAGGGTCTTCTCGAACTTGGCCAGCTCGTCGGCGTCCGGCTGATAGCTCAGCGTGTCGGTGTCGGCGAGGTAGATCAGCCGGAGCTGGCGCGGCAGTACGCCCCGGGTCCGCAGCAGCACCAGGGCATAGAACTTCATCTGGAACAGCGCCTTGGCCTCGAATGCCTCGCGCGGGATCGAGCCGGTCTTGTAGTCCACGATCCGGATGTCACCGGCCGGCGAGACATCTACCCGGTCGATGTAGCCACGCAGCCGCAGGCCGTCCAGCACCACCTCGACGAACTGTTCGCGGGCCTCGGGCTCAAGCCGAGTCGGATCTTCCAGGGCGAAGTAATTGGCCACCAGGCCACGCGCCGAATCCAGCCAGCGGGCGAGCTCGTCACCGGAGGAGTCCTCGGCGAACAGCTGCTCCAACTCCGGACGGGCTTCCAGCAGGTGCTGCCAGGACGGCGTGACATCGGCCTGGGCCTGCTCGACCGTCCGGTCGACGGCCGGCAGGTCGTAGAGGTGTTCGAGCACCGCATGCACCACGGTGCCACGGGTGGCGTCCCGGGTCGGGGTCTCGGGCAGCCGGTCGATGCTGCGGAACCGGTAGAGCAGCGGGCAGGTCTTGAAATCCGACGCCCGCGACGGCGACAGCGAACCCACGATGGCGGGCGGCAACGGCTCAACCCCCGCCTGATCGGGCAGGGCTTGATCGGGCAGGGCTTGATCGGGCAGGGCTTGATCGGGCAGGGCTTGATCGGGCAGCGCTAGCTCCGTGTCGCTCATGCCAGCCACCCTAGGCGGGGGTACCGACACAACCCGGCAGCCCGGCCCGGTTCATAGCCAGCGCAGGTGCTTGGCCGGCCAGATCACCGCGAAAGCCCGGCCGACCACCGAGGATCTGGGGATAGGGCCGAACATCCGCGAGTCGAAGGAGTCGCACCGGTTGTCGCCCATCATGAAATACGTGTCGTCCGGCACCTTCACCGCGCCGAAATCGGCGGTGCCGTGGCAGGCCGGATTGACGTACGGCTCGATCAGCTGTTTGCCGTCGATGTAGACGTGGCCGTCGTGGCCACTGACCGTCTCGCCGGGCAGCCCAATCACCCGCTTGATCAGCTGCTTGTCCTCCGGCGGGGCCAGCGGCGGCCGGTTGAACACCACCACATCGGTGCGCGAGATCGACTTGAACCGGTAGCTGAGCTTGTCCACCAGCACCATATCCGGCTCGCAGTGCGGGCAGCCGTGCAACGTCGTTTCCATCGACGCGGACGGGATGTAGTACGAGGCGACCACGAACGTGCGCAGCCCGATCACCGACACTGCGGTCAGCACCAGCAGCACCACCAGCCGGATCAGCCGGCGCGCCGGGCCCGCGGTGGTCGGCGTGGCGGGAGCCTTCGCACCGTGCCGGTGCCGGGTCGGCGCGGCCGGTTCGGCGCGTGAGACGGTCGGCGTACCGGCCTGATAGCTGGCCTTCAGCTCGGCGACCGAGAGCTCGCCCGACGCTTGCTCGGAGTCGGTGGCCTGCCGGCGGCCGGGGCCGTGCCGACGCGCCGTGACCCGGGCCTGGATCTGGGCATGCAGATCCGAGCCGGCCAGCGCCGCCGTCGGATATCGCTCAGATTCGGCCACGAAGTCCAGGCTAGGTGCTGGGACGGGATCGGCGCCCGCTGACACTCGGGTCACTCCTATCCATCGGCCGGTTGCCGTTGCGGCATGAGCGATGGCCGATGATCCGTAGGATCGGTGCGGTGAGCGCACCGCAGCCCGACCAACCTGCCCCGGCAGAAGGCGCCGGCAGCCGTCCGCGGCTGATCCGGCTGGGGTCGGTGCTGGGCGTCCCGGTCTTCGTCACACCGAGCTGGTTGGTCATTGTGGTGGTCACCACGCTGAGCTACGCGGGCTTTCTGAAGGACCAGATTCCCGGTACGTCCACAGCGGATTCCTACGCGCTGGCGCTGCTCTTCTCGCTCGCCCTCGGCGCCTCGGTACTGCTGCACGAGATCGGCCATACGGTGGTCAGCCGGCTGCTGGGCATGCCGGTCCGCCGGATCGTGGTGTTCCTGCTCGGCGGGGTGTCCGAGATCGAGGGCGAGGCCCGCCGACCCCGGGACGAGTTCGCAATCGCCGCGGCCGGCCCGCTGGTGTCCTTCCTGCTCGCGGTCGGCTGCTGGGGCGTCAGCAGGTGGCCGGACGCGACCTCGGCCAGCGGGGTGCTGTTGCTCCTGCTGGCCTGGAGCAACCTGGTGATCGCGGTGTTCAACGTGCTGCCCGGGCTGCCGCTGGACGGTGGCCGGCTGGTGCAGGCACTCGTCTGGACGGTGAGCAACTCCCGGCTCACCGGCGTCCGGATCGCGGCCTGGTCCGGACGCGGGGTCGCCGCGCTGCTGGCGCTGGCGATCGTGGTCGGCAATGCGGTCCTGAACGCACGCCAGGGCAGCGACCTCAGCGCGCTGACCGCCACCGTGCTCGGCTTCGCGGTTGCCGGCTTCCTCTGGTTCGGCGCCGGGCAGACCCTGCGGGTGGCTGAACTTACTGCCCGAACCGCCGGCCTGCGCCTCGGGCCGCTGATCCGGCCGTCCATCTACCTGCCCGGCCAGACTCCGGTTGCCGAGGCGATGCGCCAGGCAGCCGCCTACCGGGCAGCCGGCATCGTGGTGATCGACGAGACCGGCCGCAGCCGGGCGCTGGTCCGCGAGGCCGAGGTCGCCACCATCGAGCAGCGGCGACGGCCCTGGATCACGCTGGCCGAGGTGTCGCGCACGCTCGAGCCAGGCCTGATCATCGCCGAGGACCTGCCGGGCGCCGCGGTGCTGGACGCGGTTCGGGCCACCCCGGCCACCGAGTACCTGATCATCGATCGCAATGGGGTGAGCCGGGGCGTGCTGGCAATCAGCGACCTGGCCCGGGCGCTGGGCCTGAGGCACTCGATGAACTAGTGGCTAACCCTCAACTTCAGCTTTAGCCATACCAGCCACAGATTGGTTACTACACCCGTGTCAGTTTCAGAATCCGTTCCGGCCGTCGAGGACAACTCCCGCTTCCAGGTCGGTGACCGGGTGCAGTTGACCGACCCCAAGGGCCGGCTGCACACGGTGACTCTCGAAGCCGGCAAGCAGTTCCACACCCACCGCGGTGCTATCTCACACGATCACCTGATCGGCGCTCCGGAGGGTTCGGTGGTGCAGTCGACCGCCGGCACCGGCTACCTCGCGCTGCGACCGCTGTTGACCGACTATGTGCTGTCGATGCCGCGCGGAGCGGCGGTGATCTACCCCAAGGATTCGGCCCAGATCATCGCCCAGGCCGACATCCACCCGGGTGCCCGGGTGATCGAGGCCGGCGCCGGGTCGGGGGCGCTGACCTGCTCGCTGCTGCGCGCGATCGGCCCGACCGGGCAGTTGATCTCCTATGAGCGGCGCGAGGACCACGCCGAACACGCCGTGCGCAACGTCGAGACCTTCTTCGGCGAAGCGCCGGCCAACTGGCAGCTCCGGCTCGCCGACCTGGCCGAGCACCCGGCCGACGAAATCGCCGATCGGGTGATCCTGGACATGCTGGCCCCGTGGGAGGTGCTGCCCGCAGTCGCCGCCGCGATCCGGCCGGGCGGGGTACTGCTCGGCTACGTCGCGACCACCACCCAGCTGTCCCGGCTGGTCGAGGCGCTGCGCGATGCCGGCTGCTGGACCGAACCGCACGCCTGGGAGAGCATGGTGCGCAACTGGCACGTGCTGGGCCTGGCCGTCCGGCCCGATCACCGGATGCAGGGGCACACCGCGTTCCTGGTGACCGCCCGTCGGTTGGCTCCCGGGGTCACCGCGCCGACCCGGCAACGCAGGCCGGCCAAGACCATCGAGCTGGAAGCGGCCTTCGGGCTGAGCACCGACCAACCGGCGGAGGCCCCCACCGAACCGTTCAGGCCACAGCTGCCGTAGCGCTCAGCGATCTTCAGACGTTTCGCGCGCCATGACGATCGAAACGTCTGAAGATCAACAGCTCAGGCGTCCGGCCCGGCAACAACCGCGCCATCGGTGGTCCGCGCGACGTGGATGCAGTTGCCCGGGCACTCCTTGGCCGAGTCGAGCACGTCCAACCGCAGCCCCGCCGGCACTGGCACCCGCTCGCCGGCGGCCAGCTTCAGGTCACCGTCCGGGTCCTTGACGTAGGCCAGGCCGTCCACGTCGAACTCGAAGACCTCGGGGGCGTACTGCACGCACAAGCCGTCCCCGGTACACAGCTCCTGGTCGATCCACACTTCGAGATCTGTGGTGCCCTCGTTCACGCAACTCCCCGCCTCTGTGATGTTGCTTCTCGTAATGAACGCGTAATTACAGTCCAGAGTAGATGCCACGCGATTTCACGCCGCGTGTGTAGGGTGAAAATCGCGCGGGGTGCAGCAAGCTCGGTGGTGGAAAAGGAGTACGTAGATGGCGGAAGACTTCAGCGACAAGCGCGGTTCGGCCACGCCCAGCGCGGCTGAGCTCGCGCAGGAGATCGAACTGCTCAGGGCCCGGGTGGCCGAGTCGCCCCGGCAGCTGCGTGCGCTGGAGGACCGGCTGGTCGAGGCACAGGCCCGGGTGGCCTCGCTCACCGACCGCAACGACCGCCTCGCCGACACGCTGCGGGATGCCCGCGATCAGCTGGTGACCCTGAAGGAAGAGATCGACCGGCTGGCTCAGCCGCCCTCGGGTTACGGGGTCTTCCTCGACAAGGTGGACGAGCACAGCGTCGACATCTTCACCGGTGGCCGCAAGCTGCGGGTCGCGGTCTCACCCGAGGTCGGCATCGACAGTCTCGAACACGGCCAAGAAGTGATGCTCAACGAGGCGATGAACATCGTCGAGGCGCGCGGCCACGAGCGGGCCGGCGAGGTGGTGATGCTGAAGGAGATCCTCGAGGGCGGTGACCGGGCGCTGGTCGTCGGGCACACCGACGAGGAGCGGATCGTCCACATCGCCGACGTCCTGCGCGGCGCGCCGCTGCGGGTGGGCGACTCGTTGCTGCTCGAGGGCCGGTCGTCCTACGTCTACGAGAGGATCCCCAAGAGCGAGGTCGAGGACCTGGTGCTCGAGGAGGTCCCGGATATCGACTACAGCGACATCGGGGGCCTCAGCTCGCAGATCGAGCAGATCCGCGACGCCGTCGAGCTGCCGTTCCTGCACGCCGACCTGTTCGTCGAGCACCAGCTGCGGCCGCCGAAGGGGATCCTGCTCTACGGCCCGCCCGGCTGTGGCAAGACGCTGATCGCCAAGGCGGTCGCCAACTCCCTCGCCAAGCAGGTGGCCAGAGTCCGGGGGGACTCCGAACAGGGACGCTCGTTCTTCCTCAACATCAAGGGCCCGGAACTGCTCAACAAGTACGTCGGTGAGACCGAACGGCACATCCGGCTGGTGTTCCAACGCGCTCGCGAGAAGGCCAGCGAGGGCACTCCGGTGATCGTGTTCTTCGACGAGATGGACTCGATCTTCCGGACCCGGGGCTCGGGGGTGTCCTCCGACGTGGAGAACACCATCGTCCCGCAGCTGCTGTCCGAGATCGACGGCGTCGAGGGCCTGGAGAACGTGATCGTGATCGGCGCGTCCAACCGCGAGGACATGATCGACCCGGCCATCCTGCGACCCGGCCGGCTGGATGTGAAGATTAAGATCGAGCGACCGGACGCGGAGGCGGCCAAGGACATCTTCGCCAAGTACATCCTCGCCAATCTGCCGATCCACGCCGAAGACCTCGCCGAGCACGGTGGTTCGGCCGAGGCGACGGTGCACGCGATGATCCAGCACACCGTCGAGCGGATGTACACCGAGAGCGAAGAGAACCGGTTCCTCGAGGTCACCTACGCCAACGGCGACAAAGAGACGCTGTACTTCAAGGACTTCAACTCCGGGGCGATGATCCAGAACATCGTCGACCGCGGCAAGAAGATGGCGATCAAGGACCTGCTCACCACCGGCCAGCGCGGCCTGCGGATGCAGCACCTGCTGGCGGCCTGCGTGGACGAGTTCCGCGAGAACGAGGATCTGCCCAACACCACCAACCCGGACGACTGGGCGCGGATCTCCGGCAAGAAGGGCGAGCGGATCGTCTACATCCGCACGCTCGTCTCCGGCGGCAAGGGCAGCGACGCCGGCCGGGCCATCGACACGATCTCTAATACCGGCCAATACCTGTAGGCAGTACCAGCGGTTGCGGCGATGGGCAGCCGACGACCCAACACCGGCCAATACCTGTAGGCAGCGCCGCGGGTATCTCGGTTGACCGGCTCGCCATGATCGTTAGGTGAGTAGCTGGTCGGCCCGACTGCGCTCGGCGGCCATCGACCTGGGACCGCTGCGCCGCTACCGCGATTTTCGACTGCGCACGATCGCTGCCAGCGTGTCGGCCTTCGGCGAGTTCTTCACCATGGTCGCGGTACCCATCCAGATCAAGCAGCTCACCGACTCCACCGTCGCGGTCGGCTTGGTGGGCGCCGCCGAGTTCGTCCCGATCGTGCTGGTCGGCCTGCTCGGCGGCGCGATCGCCGACCGGTTCGACCGCCGCAAGGTGGTGCTGGCCTCCGAGCTGGCCGCGTTGACCTGCACGCTGGTGTTGCTGCTGAACTCGCTGCTGGGCCGGCCACAGCTCTGGTTGATCTACCTGGTGGCCGCCGCCGCGGTCTCGGCCGACGCGATGCAACGGCCCAGCCTGGACGCGATGTTGCCCCGGTACGTACCGCACGCCGAGATCCCGGCCGCGAGCATGGTGAACAACCATGCCTGGGGGCTGGCCAATATCGCCGGCACGGTGCTCGGCGGGGTACTGGCCAGCATCGACGTGTCGCTGGCCTACACCGTGGACGTGGCCAGTTTTGCCATCTCACTGCTGGTGTTCCTGCGATTGCGGCCGCTGCCGCGGACGGTCGCCGACCTGGTGCCCGGCGTACGGGCGACGCTGGCCAGTGTCGGTGAGGGCGTCCGGTACGCCGCCGGGCGCAAGGACCTGCTCGGCACCTACCTGATCGACACCATCGCGATGACCATGGCGATGCCGATGGCGCTGTTTCCGTTCTTCGCCGCAGTGCTGCACTCGCCGCACGCGGTCGGCCTGCTGTACACCGCGGACTCGGTCGGCGCACTGCTGGCCGGTGCGGTGTCCGGCTGGGTCCGCCGGGTGCACCGGCACGGCCTGGCCATCGTGCTGGCGGCGCTGTGCTGGGGAGCTGCGATGGGGCTGGCCGGGCTGATGCCCAACCTGGCCCTGGTGCTGGTGCTGCTGGCGGTGGCCGGTGCCGCCGACATGGTGTCGGGCACCTTCCGGGGCGTGATCTGGGACCAGAGCATCCCGGACGAGCTGCGCGGCCGGCTCGCTGGCATCGAGCTGCTGTCCTACTCGATCGGACCGACGCTGGGCAACGCCCGGGCCGGCTTCATGGCCGTCCGCGGCGTCCGGTTCGCGATCGCCGGCGGCGGCCTGCTGTGCGTGCTGGGGGTGTCCGCGGCGGCCGCCGC
>JALYVK010000062.1 GCA_030853265.1 Actinomycetota bacterium | reverse complement strand
CGCGCCGGCCTTTCGCCGGCGCGGCCTGGGACGCGAGATGCGGTCAGCGGTGTTGCAGTTGGCCTTCGCCGGGCTTGCCGCCCGCGAGGCGACGAGTGAGGCGTTCATCGACAACGATGCGTCGAACGGGGTTTCCCGATCGCTCGGCTACGAACCCAACGGCACCGATTGGGCTACCCGGCGCGGCGATCCCGCGATCCTGCGGCGTTGGCGACTGACCCGAGAACGATGGGAGATCACCCGGCGCAGTGACATCCAGCTCACCGGGGTCGAGGAGTGCAAGCCGCTGCTCGGTCTGTGAGCCGCGTTTTCGGCGTGTTCAGGAACTCGTCACCGGTTGACGGTGACAAGTGTCGTACCGCCTTGGTAGCTTCGCGCCGTGACCGTATTGAGCGCCGTTCGCCTGAATCGTCTTACCGCCCTGCTGGCGGCCGTCGCTACCGTCGGGCTGGCCACCGCCGTCCCCGCTGTGGCGCACGGCAGTAGCCACCCCGGACCGCCCCCGCACGGTGGTGGTGCCGGTGCGAATCCGGTGGTGCTGTTCAGCTCCGACGGCATGCGCCCGGACCTGATGCAGACCTACGCGGCGCAGCGGCAGATGCCGAACTACGCGCAGCTGATGGCCGCCGGGGCCACCGGCGACAACGGGCTCACCCAGGGCTTTCCGCCCAACACGGGCCAGGGCTGGTACACGATGGCAACCGGAGCCTGGCCCGGCGTGCACGGCAGCACGAACAACACCTTCTACGACAACCGCCAGCCGTTCACCTCAGCCACCTCGTTCAGCTTCCACGGCAACGGCGCCAGCCCGGGCAGCGATCCGACCAACGTGCTGGAAGCGCAGTCGGTGGCCTCCTCGGCCGAGCTGGCCGGCAAGACGGTCGCGCAGCTGGAATGGACCGGCGGCCTGAACGCCAACATCAACGGCCCGACCGTCGACTACGCGACGTTCTACTCCCAGCGCGGCACGCTCAATTACCCGTTGAACGCGGCCCAACAGACCTCGTCCGCCAAGTTCGGGCTGTCCTACCAGGTCGCCGCCTTCGTCCCGGCTGCCGGCTGGACGAACGTGCCGGCCTCGATCGGCTCGGTCGCTCAGCAGACCACGCTGACCGTCACCTCCACCTCGCCGACGCTCAACCCCACCCGCACCTTCGACCTCTACGTCTACGCCAGCCGCGGCCACGGCTATGACAAGGTGCTGATGACCGCGACCAGCGTCACCAAGAACGGCGCGCAGGCGGTCAGCCTGACCCCTCGCCAGTACAGCGCCGTGAAGGTCCGCGGCGCCGACGGCCTGATCGGAACCGCGGCCGGCGAGACGGCTGGCTTCTACGTCGATGTCACCAAGCTGGCGCCGGACCTGTCGTCCTTCGGCCTGTACTTCACCTCGATCACCCGGCCCAACGCGCACTGCGCCACCGCGGCCTGCGCCGCACTGCCGGCCGGCGCGCCCGGTGAGGACAAGCTGGCCAAGTACATCGCCGACAACCTGCCCCCGGCGATCTTCGGCGACTTCGCGCCGGAAGAGGCCGGCGCGATCGACGAGGACACCTGGTACGCCCAGACCGTCGGACTCAACCAGGCCTACGATCTCGCGGTTTTCCATTACGTACTCGGCACATTGCAGCCTGACACCCAGGTACTGCTGGCCGGTACCGATCAGACCGACGAGGTCAGCCACCAGATCCTCGGCCTGCTCACCCCGACCGCGCCGGACGGCTCGGCCAACCCCTACTACGACCGGGTTGCTGGCACCGGGCCGCGCGACCACCGGCTGGCCCAGCGCAACGGCTACCTGCGTGGCGCCTATGCCTCGGCGGACGCCCGGCTGGGAGTCGTTCGCTCGTTGTTGCGCAACGCCGACGTGCTGGCCAGCAGCGATCACGGCTTCGCACCCCAGTGGGAGGCGATCGACGCGCCGTTGGTGTTGAAGAACCTCGGCCTGCAGGATGTCGAGCAGACCGGCAACTGCCGGCCGGCCGCTGCCAGCGTGACCGGCAAGACGATCGCCAAGGCGTGCTGGGCAGGCGCTACCGCGCAGATCTACCTTGATCTGAAAGGCCGAAACCCCGACGGCGTGCTCGACCCGAGCGACTACGCCGCGACGGTGGCCGAGATCGTGGCCGCCTACCGCAACCTGAAGGACCCGGCGACCGGCAAGTCGATCATCGAGAAGGTCTACACCAAGGACCAGCTCGGCAACGTCGAGGGCAGCGATTCGCTCAACCCCGAACGTTCCGGTGACGTGGTGGTGGTGGCCAAGGTTCCCTACGAGTTCGACTCGAACACCGTCGGGTCGCAGGTGGCGCCCTCGCAGTTCTTCGGCCAGCACGGCTACCTGCCCGAGGACGTCGACCTGAAGCACAACATCAACATGCACGCCACCTTCGTGGCCGGCGGCCCGGACGTCGCACACGTCCGCTCGGTACCGGGAGTGCGGGCCGTCGACCTGGCGCCGACGCTGGCGGTGCTCGGCAACTTCCCGCCGCCGCTGCAGGCGCAGGGAGCGGTGCTGACCTCGATCCTGCGGGACGGTTCGCGCTACGCGACCGGCCAGCTGCTGGCGATCAACGACGTGCACGGCAACCTGACCGGTAACAACCTGACCTACACCGATCCGTACACCGGAACCAAGGACGCGGCCGGTGGCCTGGCGACCTTGGCCGCCGACCTGAAGACCGCCAGGAAGGCCGACCCCAAGAACACCGTCACCGTCGAGGCCGGTGACATGGTCGGTGCCAGCCCGCCGGAATCCGGTCTGCTCCGGGACAAGCCGACGCTTGATGCGCTGAACAAGATGAGGATCGACGTCGGGACGCTCGGTAACCACGAATTCGACCGTGGTGTGCCCGAACTGCTCAAGCAGGTGAATGGCGGTAGGTCCACCGTCGATCCGTCGATCACCTTCGACAAGCTGAACTTTCCGGTGGTCGACGCCAATGTGATCAGCGACCAGACCGGCAAGCCGCTACTGCGGCCGTACACGATCAAGCAGATCAACGGCGTTCCCGTCGCGTTCATCGGCGCGACCACCATCACCACCCCGTCCATCGTGACCACCGGCGGTACGGCGGGCGTGCACTTCACCGACGAGGCCAGCGCGGTCAACGGGGTGGTCCATCAGCTCGAGCAGCAGGGCGTGCACGCCTTCGTCGCGGTGATTCACGAGGGTGGCTCGCAGTCGAACTATCCGGTCGGCACCGTCAACGGCCGGATCGATGACATCGCCCAGCACCTGGACCCGGCCGTATCGGTGCTGATCAGCGGCCACAGCCACACGGTGATCGATACCCGGGTCAACAACACCCTGGTGATCCAGGCATCCTCCTACACCCGCGCCTACGACGAGGTGCACCTGCTGCTGGACCGGCATGCGCGGACCATCGTCACGGCGTGGGGCTCGGTGCAGCCGGTCTGGCACACCACCCCGCCAGCGTCGACGGACCCGTCCGCACCAGCGGTGAAGCAGGACCCGGCGGTGCGCAAGATCGTCGACGCGGCGCTGGCTCAGACCAACCCGATCACCCAGCGGGTGATCAACACCGCCGCCGCCCCGGTGCCCTCCCAGGGCGACGGCGGGCAGACCGCGGCCGGCGAATCGCCGCCCGGTGACCTGATCGCGGACTCCCAGCGCGCATATGCCAAAACCCAGCTGGCCTTCGTCAACACCGGCAGCGTCCGGGCCGGCCTGGCCGCCGGTCCGGTCACCTACGGCGACCTGTTCACGATGCAGCCGTTCCAGGACGACTACGTCGACACCTTCACCCTGACCGGTCAGCAGGTGTGGGCGCTGCTCAACCAGCAGTTGGCCAGTGGCACCGGTGGGATCATGCAGGTCTCCGGCTTGCACTTCAGCTATACCGGTACGCAGGGTTCGGGATCGATCACCGGAGTCTGGCTCGGCGCGGCGGGGGACAACAGCGTCCCGATCCTCAACGATGCGAGCGCCAGCTACACCGGCACCGCCAACTCGTTCATGGTCGGTGGTGGTGACGGGTTCACCGTGCTGGAAGCGGCCGGCAACATCGCCCAACTGGCCGACGCCGAACTGGTGCCGCTGGTGAACTACGTCGCCAGCCTGCCGAACCCGTTCAGCTATGCCGTGGACGGCCGGATCGCCATCGGCTGAGATCTTCGGGGCATAGCCGGTGTGGTGCTCGGGCGATGCCAAGATAGCTTGTCGGGTTCGACCGGTTCTGCTAATTTTGACCAGTGAAACTATGCCGAAACGCTGCCATGGTCGCCGTGCTCGCGGTTCCGGTCCTGCTCGCCGGAACCAGCGCCGGTAACGCTGCCACGATCGGCGCCTCGGCCAAGATCACGCCGGCTCAGCAGAGTGCCATCACCGGGCAGACCGTCACGTGGGCAACTTCCTGGGGCACCTCCGGCCACTTCTACCAGGTCGTTTTCACCTTTGGCGACGGTCAATCGGCGATGTTGGGGGATACCCCGAGCACCTCGGCGACCTTCGCCCACTCGTTCACCAGCTGCGCGAAGAAGACCTACACCCAGACCTTGCAGGCGCAGGACCTGGCGACCGGACTGATCTATTCGGCGACGGCCACCACCGCGGTGAGCCCGGGTACGGCCTGCCGCGCCTGACCTTCGCGGGGGCACATCGCTCACTCCAGCGGGTCTCCCGCCGGACTCTCGTCTGACTTCAGCAGGTCTCGCGCAGGCCTCTTGGTCTGATTCCCGCAGGAATGCCGCGGGCCTCCTGGCCTGACTCCGGCGGGTATCACCGCCGCACTCGGAGCCTCCTAGTGGTAGCAGGTCAGCACCCGGGAGGAACCCATGACATCGTCGGAATCGTATGAAGGATTCGACAGATTCGCCAACCTCGTCGCGGCCCACCTGAGCGTGCTCAGCGCGCTCGACGCCGGTCCCGCACTCCCGCCCGGCCGCCGGATCGATGACCAGCCGACCGAAATTCATGACCTGAACGGCGAGCTGCTGTTCTGGCGAGCACCGATCATCGACGCCGCTGACTCCTACGACGGTGATTCCTATGTCGATATCGCCGCGCACCCCGCGCTCGGTGCGCCGCTGGTAGCGCTCAGCCATGGGGTCGCCTGGAATCCTGGGGAGTTCGTCGACAGGGCACAGGCCACGCTCGATCGCCAGTTGAGCACCGAGATCGACGAGGTCCGCTTCGTGGCCTACAGCTTTCCCAAGATCGCGGTGCAGTTCCTCAACCGTGGCAACGAATTGGCGCTGGTGGAGCTGTTCAGCTGGCTGCCGGTACCGCAGCGTCCCGAACGACTCGCGGCCGAACTGCCCGGCAACTTCGAACGGTGGTCCTACCTGGACGAGCAGCCTGGCGACCTTCGCGAGCGCAACCTCCGCCGGTTCGCCCAACGTGCCGAGGGCCTCGCCGCGTTGGCCGATCGCTTCGAGCTCCGCGATCGGCGCATCATCGAGCTCGATCGGGACAGCCTCATCGACCTGCTCAGGCCGCGTACCGACAGCCGCGAGCTGCACTACAGCGGGCGTGCGACCGACCACGCCACCTGCTACGAGCTGCGCGGCCAGGAGACCAACGTCTGGTGCGTAGCGGCGAGCGTGCAGATGGTGCTCGACTTCTACCGCTACGACTATGACCAGACGAGGATCGCCAGCCAGCTCGGCCTGGGCACCAAGGCCAACCCGAACGGCCTGCCCTTCAACCGCTCGGGGGACACCTCGACCGCGCTGCAGGTGTTGAGCAACAATTCGCTGGCCTCGACGATGAACACCAGCCCGAACTTCGCCCAGTTCCGCTCGGAGATCCTGGCCAACCGTCCGCTGGTGAGCTTCATCCCAGGCCACTCCCGGTCGGTGGCCGGCTACACCAGGACGACCGCGGTCCTGAACCCGGCGGTGGGCTTCAGCGGCCTGCTGGTCTTCGATCCCTGGCCGCCGAACGCTGGTGTGATCACCCGCTGGGAGAACGTCGACAGCCAGACCTACGTCCGAACCTTCGATGCCCACGTCACACTGGTCTAGTGACCGCAAGCGCGAGCAGCAGTGACCGGACGGCCGAGGTCGCCCGGTCACTGCTGAGCTCGCCCGAGCTTGCCGACTCGCTGGTGCGCTCGCGCGGGGTGATAGGCCAGCCCATCCCGGTGCTCCGGCCGGACAACCAGGCCAGGCAGGCCTGGTTCGTACCGGTGACGGTCGCCGACCTGCTGGCCGGTTTTCTGGTGCTGGGACTGGACAATGTGCTGCGCCGATGGTCGAGTTTCCAGCGCCGTCCGGACTCGATCGAGGGCTGCCCGGCCGCCGCCGACTGGCTGTCCGCACCGACCATCCTCGATCGAGCCAGGACGGCAGGCGCCGACGGCAAGCTCGGCACGCCCTACCTCAGCTACGATTGTTCGCCCGACCGGATCGCCTGGATCGTGCCGGCGGGTGCGCAGCAGGTCTACGTGGCCGGCACCACCAGCTGGCTCGGCCGCTGACGTCCCGGCTGGTCAGTCGCTCAGGCCATTAGCGGACCCCGCGCGGGCGGAACTGCACGCTGATCCGCGGGCCGACTGATCGGGCCGTCTTCGGGATGGCGTGTTCCCAGCTGCGCTGGCAACTGCCACCCATCACCATCAGGTCGCCGTGCCCGAGGTTGTGCCGGACGCTGGCCGCCCCGCCACCTCTGGGTCGCAGTAACAGCGGCCGCGGGCTGCCCAGGGACAGGATCGCCACCATGGTGTCCTCGGTCCGGCCGCGGCCGAGGTTGTCGCCATGCCAGGCGACGCTGTCCTGGCCGTCGCGGTACAGGCACAGCCCGGCGGTCCGGAACGGCTCACCGAGCTCAAGCTGGTAGTGATCGCTCAAGGCCCGCCGGACCCGGTCCAGCATCGGCTCGGGCAAGGCCTGATGCTCGTCGTAGAAGCTGGTGAGGCGCGGAACGTCCACTATTCGTTGGTACATCTGACGGCGCTCGGCCCGCCACGGCACCGCCGTGAGCAGCGACTCGAAGAGCTGGTCGGCGCCGGTGAGCCAGGCCGGGCGGACGTCCAGCCAGGCTCCGTCGGTCAGTATCGTGCGGCGCGAGTGCGTGCCCAGTGACCCGAGCGCCGGCTCGTCCAGCATGTCCAGTAGGGATCCCTGCAACCCGGCCATCATGGCGACCAGGCTACACCGGAAATCAAATACTTGTTCTAATTAACGGTGTCGGCCTCCAGCGCCGGCTGCTCGACGGGAAGGCTGACCGAGCGGGCGGAGAACACAGTGGGGCTCGGGCTGGCCGGCTTGAGCGCTGCGACCGAGTCGGCCAGCAACTGGTGCGCCGCCGACAGCTCGACCGGTCGAGACCAGAAATAGCCCTGCCCGTACGTGCAGTGCGCCTCGCGCAGCCAGCTGGCCTGCTCGGGATGCTCGACGCCTTCGGCAACCGTGGTGAAGTTCATGCTGTGGCTCAGGCTGATGATGGCCTCGGCCAGCGAAGCGTCCTGCCGGTCGGTGGTGACGTTGTCCACGAAGGACTTGTCGACCTTGAGGACGTCGATCGGCAGGTGGCTGAGATAGGCCAGCGAGCTGTAGCCGGTGCCGAAATCGTCGATTGCGACCTTGATCCCGCGGCTGCGCAGCGCGGCCAGCCTAGGCGCGACGGTGTCCAGATCGCGCAGCACCACGGTCTCGGTGATCTCGAGGACCAGCCGGTCCGAGGCCAGCCCGGTCGCTGCCAGGGTTTCCAACACCTGATCGACGAAACCGGGTTGGGCCAGTTGCTGGGCCGAGACGTTCACCGACATCGTCGGCCGCGAGCCGGGACGCTGCATGCCGGCGGCGGCCGCGCAGGCCGCCCTCAGCACCCAGGCGCCCAGCGGCAGGATCAGGCCACTCTCTTCGGCCATCGGGATGAACAGGAGCGGTCCCATCAGGCCCTTGGTCGGGTGCTGCCAGCGGACCAGCGCCTCGAAACCGACCACCGCACCGGTGCCGAGGTCGATCGTCGGCTGGTAGTGCAGGACGAGTTCGGACCGGGTCAGCGCACGCTGCAGGTCCGCGCGCAGTTCGAGTCTTTCCAATGCCTCACTGTGCAAACGGGTTTCATAGGCCGCAATCCCGGACTTGCCGTTGTCCTTGGCCAGGTACATCGCGATGTCGGCGTTGCGCAGCACCTCCTCGGCACTCATCTCGCCGGGTACCGCCTGAGCCAGCCCGATGCTGGCCCGTACCGAGATGGCCCGGTCCTCGATCAGCACGGCCGGCGCGAGCGCGGCCTGCACCCGCTGGGCGAGTTCGTGCGCGCTGTCCAGGTCGGCCGAGTCCATCAGGATCGCGAACTCATCGCCGCCGAGGCGGGCCGCGGTGTCACCGGCCCGGATCACGCTGCGCAGTCGGGCGCCGACCTCGACCAGTACCTGATCGCCGATCCCGTGCCCGCAGCTGTCGTTCACGCTCTTGAAGTCGTCCAGGTCGCAGAACAGCACGACCAGCGGTTCGCTGGATCCGACCCGCCGGATCAGCGCGTGTTCGAGCCGATCCCCGAAAAGCTGCCGGTTGGCCATCCCGGTCAGTGAATCGTGAAAGGCTTGGAAACTAAGCCGATCCTCGAGCTCACGCCGGGCGGTGACATCGCGCATGGTCAGCACCAGGCCGCCCACCGCGTCGTCGCCCAGCAGGTTGCTGAGGCTGCCCTCGATGAACAGCACCCGGCCGTCGGCATGGGTCATCCGCAGCGCGAGCCGTTCCTCATCGCCCACCCCGGGACTGGCCAGCAGGTGCAGGCACAGATCCAGGTCGGCCGGGTGCACCAGGTCGGTCAGCCGGGAACCGACCAGGTCGGCCACCTCGACCCCGAGCACGGTGTGCGAGGACGGCGTCACGAAGGACACCGTGGAGTCGGCGTCGCAGACCGCTACCACGTCGGCGGCGTTGCGGATCAGGGCCGCCAGCCGGTGCTCGCCGACCGTCTTGGAGCGCTGTTCGGTGAGCTGGCGCTGCAGGGACCGATGCCGATCGACCAGTCGCCGGAACCAGATCATCCAGCCGATCGAGGCCACCACCAGCAGCATCGCGTAGAGCACCTTGGCCTGCAGGTCCAGGCTTGCGCTGCGATTGGCCAGGGTCTGCCGCAAACCCGTCACCGACTGCCGCAGGTCAGCTAGCTGGGCCGGGTCGGTTGGCCGGCTGATCGCCAGTCCGGCCGAGCGGCGAACCTGCGCTAGCGAGCTGCTGGACGCACCGGCCGACCGGGCCTGGTCGGCGGCATCGAGCAACTGCCGCGCCAAGGTGGCGGTCTGCGCGGTGCCGGCCATTTGCAGCCGGCCGTCCAGCGCGGCCACCACCACCTCGGCCCGGCTGACCGGGACGGCACGCTCGTACACCCCCGTTAACAGCACGAACTCCGCAGCCACCACTAGAACCGTCCCCAGCAGGGTGGTCAGTGCGCGCATGCGTGATACCGGAGCCGCAGATCCGGTTCCGTCCGACTTCTCGCTCACGCTCACTCCCGCCGTGCCGTAGACGCTTCGTTTACGTTTATCGGCGAAATAGCGGCAGAACTTAACCTGTCTAAGCTAAAAAATGCCTGACCTGGTCAAGTCGATACGACAATCCGTCCAGTTCACGGTCAGTTGCCCGCGGTGTCCGGGCCGCCCTGCTGGTCCCAGCGCTGCCGGTCGGCGCGCTCGCGCTCCTGCTCGGCACGCAGTTCCTGCTCGCGCCGCAGCCGGTGATCGCGGCGTTGCTGCTCGGCGCGCTCACGCAGCTGGCCGAGGAAGGCCTCGTCATCGTCAGGGTTGCTCGGCCGGAATCGGTTAGGTCGCTCGTACTCCGGAAAGCGCGGGTCGGCACCCCGATTGCCCTTGTAGGCGAGGTTGGCGGTGCTCGACCCGGCCCACGGCCGGCCAGCCACCAGCCAGGCGATCGAACCGAGGTCGACCAGCAGGATGACCAGCAGCAGCCAGACCAACTTGGGCAGGTTGCGGCACAGCGCGGCGTCGGTGGTGATCACGTCGATGATGCAGAACAGCCAGACTCCGAGCATCAGCAGACCGAATGCCCCATCGAAGAGCAGCATGGATCAGTCCTCCCTCGGTGCTGGCACCGACACCGGTGACCGACGAGATGCTCCCACAATCCGGGCCCGGTGGGGGAGTCTTTGGCAGTAACGTGGCCTGCTGTGCCTAGCCTCGCCGAACTGATCGACGTCCTGGACCGCTGGTACCCGCCGGCGACCGCCGAATCGTGGGACGCGGTCGGGCTGACCTGCGGTGATCCGGCCGCCGAGCTTGACCGGATCCTGCTCGCGGTGGACTGCGTGCCGGCCACCGTTGCCGAGGCGATCGATCGGCGGGCCGGGCTGCTGCTCACCCACCATCCACTGCTGCTCACCGGCGTGCACGGGGTACCGGCCGACGATCCCAAGGGCGCCCTGGTGCACCGGATGATCAAGGCGGACCTGGCGCACTTCGTCGCGCATACCAATGCCGATATCGCCGCGCACGGGGTGTCCGAGGCGCTGGCCGACCTGCTCGGCCTGCTCGACTGCCAGCCGTTGCAGGCGGCGTCGGCAGCTGCGCTGGATCACCTGACGGTCTTCGTGCCGCCCGCGCACACAGCCCGGCTGCTCGCCGCGCTGGCCGAGGCCGGCGCCGGTGCGGTCGGCAACTACGCCGAGTGCAGTTTCACCGTGGACGGGACGGGTAGTTTTCGACCGCTGCCCGGCGCGCAACCGGCCGAGGGCGCGGTCGGTGAGTTGAGCCGCAACCCCGAGACCCGGCTGTCGATGGTGCTGCCACGCGCCCGCCGCGCCGCGGTCCTGGCCGCGATGCGGGCCAGCCATCCCTACGAGGAGGTGGCCTTCGAACTCACCGAGCAGCCCCGACTTGCCGGCTCGACCGGTACCGGCCGGGTAGGCCGGTTGGCCGTGCCGCTGACCCTGCGAGATTTTCTCGACCACGCCGCTGCCAGCTTGCCCCGTACCGCATGGGGTATTCGGGCTGCCGGCGATCCGGCTCAACTGATCGGCACCGTGGCGGTGTGCGGCGGCTCGGGTGCCTCCTACGCCGAAGCGGCCCGTCGAGCCGGCGCGGATGCCTACCTCACCTCGGACCTGAAACATCACAGCACCTCCGAAGCGGTCGACGAGGCACAGGGGGTCGGCCTGGCTCCGCTGGCGCTGATCGATGCCGCGCACTGGGCCACCGAGGCGCCCTGGCTGCAGGTGGCCGCCGAACTGCTCCGCGAGCACTTCGGCGACCGGCTCGAGGTCGTGGTTTCGGCCCTGGTCACCGACCCGTGGACCCTGCACGCACGGTGACTGTCACACTGGGAGCGGCAGAAGTTCTCCTCTACCGGAAGCCGACTATCGACGTGATCGCTGATCCTTTCGTCCAACTGCGGCTGCTCGACCTGCAGGCGGTGGACACCGCGCTGGCCCAGCTTGCCCACCGGCGGCTCACCCTGCCGGAACTGGCCACGATCGCCGATTGCGAGCAGCGCGCCGCCGGCGTCCGGTCTCGGCTGGTCGAGGCCCAGACGTCGCTGGCCGACCTGGCCGCCGAGCAGCGCCGGCTGGAATCCGACGTCGACACGGTGCGGCTGCGTGCCGCCAAGGACCAGCAGCGAATGACCGCGGGCGGCCTGCCGGCAAAGGAACTGACCGGGTTGCAACACGAGGTCAGCTCGCTCGCCAGGCGGCAGGGCGTGTTGGAGGATGAGTTGCTGGAATTGATGGAAAGTCGTGAGACGGCCGAAGCTCAGGTGACCGAGCTGAACGCCGAACTGGCCGGCATCCAGGCCGAACAAGTGGCGGCCGAGGCGGCCCGCGACGAGGTCTTCGACGAACTCACCGATGCCGAGGGCAAACGCCGGATCGAGCACGGCGAGCTGGCGAGCGCGCTACCGGCAGACCTGATCGCCCTCTACGACAAGGTCCGGCTGGCCAATGGCGGGGTGGGCGCGGCGATGCTGCGGCACCGCCGTTGCGAGGGCTGCCGGCTCGAACTGGCCGGCTCGGAGCTCTCGACCGTCCGGGCCGCGAAGCCGGATCAGGTGCTGCGGTGCGAGAACTGCCGCCGGATCCTGGTCCGTACCCACGAGTCTGGGCTGTGACGGCGGCGGATTCTGGGATGCGGGTCATCGTCGAGGCCGATGGCGGCTCGCGCGGCAACCCGGGCCCGGCCGGCTACGGGGCGGTGGTCTTCGACGCTTCCACCGGAGCGGTGCTGGCCGAACGCAAGGAATCCATCGGCATCGCCACCAACAACGTGGCCGAATACCAAGGGTTGATCGCCGGGCTGAGCGCAGCCGCCGAGCTGGGTGCGACCGAGGTGCAGGTCCGGATGGACTCCAAGCTCGTGGTGGAGCAGATGTCCGGGCGCTGGCAGGTGCGGCACCCCGCGATGCAGCCGCTGTCCCGCCAGGCCCGCGAGCTGGCCCGCGGTTTCCGGCGGATCGACTTCGGCTGGATTCCGCGTGCCCAGAACTCGCACGCCGATCGGTTGGCCAACGAGGCGATGGATGCCGCTGGAAAGGCGGCACGGCCCGAGCTGGAACAGGCCACGCTGGAACCGGCCACACTGGAACCGGCCGAGCTGGAACAGGCCACGCTGGAACCGGCCAACAACAACAGTGCCTGGGTACTGCCCGATACCGCGCCGACCCGGTTCATCCTCCTCCGGCACGGCGTTACCGAGTACTCGCTGGCCAAACGCTTTGCCGGACGGTCGGATCTGCCGCTCACCGAGCTGGGCATTGAGCAGGCCCGCCAAGCCGCCGGCCGGGTCGCCGAACTGGGCCCGGCGGACGTGCTGCTCAGCTCGCCGCTGCTGCGTACCCGCCAGACCGCGGCCGCGGTGGCCGATCGGCTCGGCATTCCGGCCGGCATCGACGAGGGCGTGATCGAGTCCGACTACGGTGACTGGGACGGCTACACCTTTGAAGAAATAAGGCAATCCTCGCCCGCCGAACTCGCCCGCTGGCTGGCCGACCCGGCGGTCGCGCCGCCCGGTGGCGAGTCCTTCGATCAGGTCACTCGCCGGGTCCGGCGGGCCCGCGACCGGATCCTTGCCGCCCACCGCGAGCAGACGATCGTGCTGGTCAGCCACGTGTCGCCGATCAAGATCCTGGTGCAGCTGGCGCTGGGTGCGCCGGCCGCCGCCGTGCACCGGATGTTCCTGTCGCCGGCCTCGATCTCGGTGATCGACTACTTCACCGACGGGCCGGTTTCGCTGCGTTCCTTCAACGACACCGCGCACCTCAGCGCAGGCTGAGCGGCCCGGCGACCAGCCACAGCGCTGCGGTGACCAGGCAGACCATCACCGGCGTGCTGAGCAGCCCCAGGGCGTGGAATTCCAGCGCCTTGGGTCGGTCCTCGTCCGGCAGGTTGCGCCGCCACAGCAGGGTGGCCAGCGAGCCCGGATAGCTGGCGTTCGGCCCGAGATTGACCCCGACCAGCACGGCCAGCACCGCCAGCGGCGAACTCGCCACCAGCGGCACCAGCGCCAACGTGGTGGGCAGGTTGTTCACCAGGTTGGCCAGCAGCGCGGCGAGCAGCGCGAGCCCGATCATCGCGAGCAGGCCGGTACCGCTCGGGATCAGGTGCGCCAGGATCCGGTCCGCACCCCGATCCAGCACGCCGGCGACCAGCACGCCCAGGCACAGCACGAAGACGCAGAAGCCGGGGCTGGTCGAGCGGATCAGCCCCAGCGGGCCGACCTGCCGGCGCCGCAGCTGCCGACCGGCAAGCACCAGGCAGCCGGCCAGCGCGGCCCAGGCCGGCGCGATACCGACCGCGGTGGTGAGCACGAATCCGCTTACGGTTGCTGCCAGAACTCCGAGCGCCAGCTTCGGCGCGGGCTGGCTGGGCAGGCTCGCCTCGCCGGCGGTCCGCAGGTCCTTGCCGAAGACCACCCGCAGCGCGGTCCAGTCCAGCAGGCAGGCGAGCAGCCACGGGATCGTCATCATCGCCGCGAACTTGCCGAAGCTCAGGCCGCTCGCCGCGAAGGCCAGCAGGTTGGTCAGATTCGACACCGGCAGCAGCAGCGAACCGGAATTCGCTATATGCGCACAGGCATAACTGTGTGGCCGGCTCGGGATCTTCAACCGGGCGGTGGTGGCCAGCACCACCGGAGTCACCAGCACCACGGTGGCATCCAGCGTCAGGGTCGCGGTGACGATCGCCGCGAATCCCACTACCAGCATGAGCAATCGGCCCGGGATGCCTTTGGACAGCCGGGCGGTCACGTTGCCGAGATAGTCGAATACTCCTTCCGTTGCGCACAATTGGCCGAAGGCGAGGATCGCCGCCAGGAACCCGACGGTGGGTGCGAGCTGTCGCAGGCTGTGGCTGGCGGTGTGCCAACTGCTGACGCCGATCAGCAGCGCCAGCGCCGCGCAGGGCAGCGCGATGGCGGACTCGCTCAGCCCGAACGGCCGGGTCACCGCCGCGGCAAGGCAGACCGCGATCAGCACCAGGCCGATGACCAGGTCAAGGTTCATCCCCGGCTCGCCGGACGGGCAAGGCTGGCCGTCGGCCGGGTCGAGGTCACCGGGCCAGGTTAGGCGAGCGCGCTGACCAGCGGCGGCGGGGGCTGCTAGCGCTATCATCAGTGCGCGGCGGACGAGCCGACCGGGCGACCGCGTCGATCTGGCAACAGATCGCCGAGGAAAGTCCGGGCTCCACAGAGCAGGGTGGTTGTTAACGGCAACCCGGGGTGACCCGCGGGACAGTGCCACAGAAAACAGACCGCCGGACGGGCCGAGTTCGCTCGGGTCGTCGGGTAAGGGTGAAACGGTGGTGTAAGAGACCACCAGCATTCCGGGTGACCGGAGTGGCTAGGTAAACCCCACCCGGAGCAAGGTCAAGAGGTTGCCTGCATTGCAGGCAACTGCGCAGGCGTTCGAGGGCTGCTCGCCCGAGCCTGCGGGTAGACCGCTAGAGCCTGCCGGCGACGGCAGGTCGAGATGGATGGTCGCCGTTCGGAGGATTCGTCTTCCGTTCACAGGACCCGGCTTAGAGGTTGGCTCGTCCGCTGCCTACACCGACCGAGACAGGAGTCTTCGATGAGCACCAGGGATCTCAGCGGCACCTACTGGTACTGCGAGGACCACCACACCGTCGAGCCGTTCGCCGGTTGCGGCGGCGACAATCGGATCGGCCCGTTCGATACCGAGGCTGAGGCAGCCAACGCGCTGCAGACCATCGCCGATCGAGAACGTCGTTACGCCGCAGAGGATTCGGCCTGGGATGGGGATTGATGGCCGGATTGTCCGTGGACTATTGTGCGGCGCCGTACGGCGTGGCTGATTGAACTGGGGTTCGCGACACCGTCCACTGTTCACAACAGTGGACCACTAGGAGGCAATGCAATGACCTCGCCGTCCCGCACCACCCGTACCAAGAAGGCTGCGCCGACTAAGAAAGCTGCGCCAGCCAAGAAGGCCGCGCCAGCCAAGAAGGCTGCGCCAGCCAAGAAGGCAGCGGCCAAAAAAGCTGCGCCGACCAAGAAGGCCGTGGCCAAGAAGGCTGCCGCCGTCAAGAAGACGGTGACCAAAAAAGCTGCGCCGACCAAGAAGGCAGTGGCCAAGAAAGCCGCCACGGTCAAGAAGACGGTGACCAAGAAAGCAGCGCCAGCCAAGAAGGCAGTGACCAAGAAGGCCGCCACGAAGAAGGCAGCGCCAGCGAAGAAGACCGCCACCAAGAAGGCCGCGCCCGCCAAGAAGACAGCGGTGAAGAAGGCAGCCCCAGCCAAGAAGACAGCAATGAAGAAAGCCGCCACCAAGAAAGCCGCCCCGGCGAAGCGGGCAGCAGCCAAGAAGAAGGCCTAGCCCTTCGCCGCATTATGCGGCCGGAGTTTCCGCCCACCTCGGCGTGTCGTGGAAACTCGGGCCGCAGAACGCGTTTCGGGGACGGACTTAGTGGTAGCTGTGCTCGGCTCCGGGGTAGATGCCTGCCTGCACCTCGGTTGCGAACTGGTGTACCGCATCGGTGAGGATTTGCCCGACGTTGGCGTACTGCTTGACGAACTTCGCCGCCTTGCCGTCGGTCCGCAGGCCGGCCATGTCCTGCCACACCAGTACCTGGGCGTCGCATTCCACTCCGGCGCCGATCCCCACCACCGGGATGCGCAGGTCGTCGGTGATCTTCTTCGCCACGTCGGCGGGTACCAGTTCGAGGACCACGGCGAACGCTCCGGCGGCCTGTAATGCCCTTGCATCGTCGAGCAACCGGTGCGCGTCCTCCTCGCCACGGCCCTGAACCCGATAGCCGGAAAGGGTATTCACCGACTGCGGGGTCAGGCCGAGGTGGGCCATCACCGGGATGCCGGTCGAGGTGAGCAGTTCGACCTGGGGTACCAGTCGGGCGCCGCCCTCGAACTTCACCGCCTGCGCGCCGCCGTCCTTCATGAAGCGGGTGGCCGTTTCCAGTGCCTGCTGCGGTGAGCTCTGGTAGCTACCGAACGGCAGATCGGCGACCACCAGGGCGCGGCTGGCGCCGCGGACCACGCCGCGCACCAGCGGAATGAGTTCCTCGACGGTCACCGGGACGGTGGTGTCATAGCCGTAGACCACGTTGGCCGCCGAATCCCCGACCAGCAGCACCGGAACCCCGGCAGCGTCGAAGACCTGCGCGGTGGAGTAGTCGTAGGCGGTGAGCATCGGCCACCGGTCGCCGGCCTGCTTGGCATTCTGCAGATCCCGGATGGTTACTCGGCGGCTGGAAGTGCCGCCGTACAGCGTTTCGCTCATGATTCGGTCCTCGGTGTTCCTCGAGGCCGGCCAAGCCGGTCCCCGGGCGGGTAGTGGACACCCCCATGGTGCTCCTTGCCGGGCCCGGATGCACGAGCCAGTTCGCGAGAGATGTCTCACCCGCGGTGGCTCAGCCGCTCTCCCGCCAGCGATTGGTGATCGGTAGCCGCCGATCCCGGCCGAAGGATTTCAGGCTGATCTTGGGGCCAGGTGGGTACTGGCGGCGCTTCCACTCGGCGGCATCGGTCATTGCGACGATCCGGCTCACCAGCTCGGGGTCGAAACCCTCGGCCAGCAACTGCGCGGAGCCGGCATCCTTATCGACATAGCGGGCCAGCAGCCGATCGAGCTCGGCATAGTCCGGCAGTGAATCGGAGTCCAGCTGGCCCGGCCGCAACTCCGCCGACGGCGGCTTGCTGATCGAGTTCTCCGGAATCGGCGGCTGCTCGCCGCGGCGGCCGGCCTCGGCGTTGCGCCATTCGGCCAGCTTCCACACCAGGCTCTTCGGGACGTCCTTGATCGGGGCGAAGCCGCCGACCGCGTCGCCGTAGATCGTCGAGTAGCCGACCGACAGCTCGCTCTTGTTGCCGGTGGCCAGCACCAGGTGCCCGAACTGGTTGGACAGTCCCATCAGCGTGGTGCCACGAACCCGGGCCTGGACGTTCTCCTCGGCCAGGCCGGTCAGCTTCAGCGTGTCCAGGAACGCGGTCACCATCGGCTCGATCCGCACCAGCTGGAACTGCGCGCCCAGCCGCCGGGCCAGTTCCGCCGCGTCGGCCTGCGAGTGATCGGAGGAGTAGGCGCTCGGCATGCCGACCCCATACACGTGCTGGCCACCGATGGCGTCCGCGGCGATCGCGGCGACCACCGCGGAGTCGATCCCGCCGCTCATCCCCAGCACCACCGAGCTGAAGCCGTTCTTGACGATGTAGTCGCGGGTGCCCAGCACCAGCGCCTGCCACACCTCGGCCTCGTCGGCCAGCCGGTCGGCGATCCCGAGCGGGCCGCTCAGCGCGGCTGTCACCGGACGGGGCGGCAGCGGTGCCTGGACCCGACGCACCGTCAGCTCGCCACTGCCGCTGCCGCTGCCACCGCCGCTGCCACCGCCACCGCCACTGCCACCGCCACTGCCACCGGCCGAGTCGAGGACCTTCACGTCGGCCGCGGGCAGCTCCAGGTCGAGCAGGTAGAGACCCTCCTGGAACTGCGGCGCCCGGGCGAGCAGGCCGCCCTCGGCGTCGACCACGAAGGAATCCCCGTCGAAGACCAGCTCGTCCTGGCCGCCGGCCTGGTTGACGTAGACCACGGCGGCGCCGGCCTCTCGGGCGCGCTGCGCCACCAGCGGGAACCGGACGTCGTCCTTGTCCCGCTCGTATGGTGAGCCGTTGATGTTGACCAGCAGGCCCACCCGCGCCTGCGCCGCCGTCCGGAACGGGCCGCCGTCCTGCCAGACGTCCTCGCAGATGGTCATCGCGATATCCACGTCGCCGAGCCGGATCACCGGCAGCTCGGTGCCCGCCTTGAAATAGCGGTCCTCATCGAAGACGCCATAGGTGGGCAGATGGTGCTTGAAGTAACGGGCCACCACCTGGCCGCCCTGTACGAAAGCCGCCGCGTTGCGCGCGCCGCCGGCATCGTCGAGGTAGCCGAGGACCACCGCTATGTCGCCGAGTTCCTGCTCGGCCAGCTGCGCCGCGAGCGAGTCCAGCATGGCGACCGAGGCACTGCGAAAGGATTGCCGCAGGACCAGGTCCTCGGGTGGGTAACCGGTCAGCGTCATCTCCGGAAAGACCACCAGTTGGGCGCCGCCGGCCGCTGCCTCGCGGGTCCTCCTCAGCACCAGCGCCGCATTGGCCGCCAGATCGCCCACCACCAGATCGACCTGAGCCAGACCCACTCGCAAGACCGTCACCTGGTCAGTCTGCCGGGTGCCCGTGGCCTGCCGGGAGGGCGGGTGAGAGCGGCGTTCAGAGCGGATCGACGGGATTCACAGCCGACCGCGAGCAAGGTCTCATCGTTTTGACACTGTTTCGTCATGCCTGGATGCGACCCCGGCGCGGAAAGTAGGCCACAATGGTGGGCGGCGGTATCCATGAGTGCTGCCGTGGTACGAGAGGAATCGTTGCGTGGGAAACCGGCGTAAGGCAGTTGCGTGGGGGTCGGCCGTTATCGCGGTCGCGTTGTGCCTGAGCGCATGCTCGCAAAAGAAGTCCAACGACTCGGCGGCCAATCCGAATGGCAGCCCGGTCGCGACCAGCAGCAGCCTGCCAACCTCGGCGGCCCCGGCCGGGCCGGCGGTGTTGACCATTAGCGCGGTCAAGGGCGCGGTCGACGTGAGCCCGGTCGTCCCGGTCAAGGTCGCGGTGGCCGGCGGCTCGCTGGCCTCGGTGACGCTGACCAACCCCGAGGGCAAGGCGGTCAAGGGCGCACTCGATGCCGCCAAGACCTCGTGGTCCTCGGCCGAGGACCTCGGCTACGGCAAGGCGTACACGCTCAAGGCGACCGCGACCAACCCCGAGGGCAAGCAGGTCAGCGAGTCCCGCTCGTTCACCACCCTGACGCCCAAGCTGCAGACCGCCCCGTACATCCAGACCGCGGCCGGCGGCGGGATCACTCCCGGAGTGACCTTCGGGGTGGGACAGGTCGTCCGGATTCACTTCGACGAGGCGATTCCGGATCGCAAGGCCGCCCAGGACGCGCTCAGCGTGACCACGGTGCCCGCTCAGGTCGGTGCCTTCAGCTGGCTCAGCAACACCGATGTGTACTGGCGGACCAAGGTCTACATGAAGCCCGGTACCAAGGTCACCGTCAATGCCAAGGTGTACGGCAAGAACCTCGGTAACTCCCTCTACGGCCAGAACGACGCCACCACCTGGTTCAAGGTGGGCGCCAAGCATGTCTCGATCGCCGATGACAACACCAAAGAGGTGAAGGTCTACTCCAACGACAAGCTGGTCAAGACCATGCCGACCTCGATGGGCCGGCACGTCAGCATTCCCGGTGATACCGGCCCGATCGACCTGCGGACCAACTCCGGCCCGCACGTGGTGGTCGACGGCGAGAAGAACATCAACATGAACTCGGCCTCGTTCGGGTTGAGCAAGGGTGCCAACTCCTACAAGACGATCGTCCCGATCGGTGTCCGGATCAGCTACGACGGCGAGTACGTGCACTGGGCCGACTGGTCGGTCTGGGCGCAGGGCAACACCGACACCTCGCACGGCTGCCTGAACGTCTCGCCGGCCGACTCCTACTGGTTCTACGACTTCTCGGTGCCCGGCGACATCGTCGATGTCCGCAACACCGGCCGCAACCTGGCCGAGTGGAACTCCGGCTACTGGAACGTGTCCTGGGCCAAGTGGGTCGGGGACGGGGCCAAGTAGCGGCTGACGGCGGGTCGGTTACCGCCCGGAAACGCTGAGCGGGCAGACTCCCCATGGTGGATCGTCAGCAGGAGTTCGTCCTCCGCACCTTGGAAGAACGGCAGATCCGGTTCGTCCGGTTGTGGTTCACCGACGTGCTCGGTTACCTGAAGTCCGTCGCGGTTGCGCCCGCCGAGCTGGAGGGGGCCTTCGCCGAGGGCATCGGCTTCGACGGCTCGGCGATCGAGGGCTTCGCGCGGGCCAGCGAATCCGACATGCTGGCCCGGCCCGATCCGGCGACCTTTCAGATCCTGCCCGGTGACGACGGCAAGCCCAGCGACACAGCGCGGATGTTCTGCGACATCACGATGCCCGACGGTTCCCCGTCCTGGGCAGACCCGCGCTACGTGCTGCGCCGCACGCTGTCCAAGGCGGCCGACCGTGGCCTGACCTTCTACACCCACCCCGAGATCGAGTTCTTCCTGTTGAAGAACCGCCCATCCGACGGCACCGAGCCGATTCCGATGGACGACGGCGGCTACTTCGACATGACCAGCCACGACACCGCGCACGATTTTCGGCGCAGTGCGATCACCGCGCTCGAGGCGGTCGGCATCTCGGTCGAGTTCAGCCACCACGAGGTCGCGCCCGGTCAGCAGGAGATCGACCTGCGCTACGCCGACGCGCTGTCGATGGCCGACAACATCATGAGCTTCCGGCACATCATCAAAGAGGTCGCCCGTACCCGGGGCGTGCACGCCACCTTCATGCCCAAGCCGTTCCGGCATCAGCCCGGCAGTGGCATGCACACCCACCTGTCGCTGTTCGAGGGCGATCGCAACGCCTTCCACGACCCGTCCGACGAGCTGTTCCTGTCCGGCACCGCCCGCTCGTTCATCGCCGGCCTGCTGCGGCATGCCCGCGAGATCACCGCCGTGACCAACCAGTGGGTCAACTCCTACAAGCGGCTGTTCGGCTGGTCCGCACCCGGCCAGCTGGTCGAGGCGCCGACCTACGTGTGCTGGGGCCACGCCAACCGCTCCGCCCTGGTCCGGGTGCCGATGTACAAGCCTGGCAAGGCCAACTCGACCCGGGTCGAGGTGCGCTCGCTGGACTCGGCCTGTAACCCCTACCTCGCGTTCGCGGTGCTGCTGGCCGCCGGCATGAAGGGCATCGAAGAGGGCTACGAGCTGCCGCCTGGTGCTGAGAACGACGTCTGGTCGCTGTCGGACACCGAACGCCGCGCGCTCGGCTATGACGACCTGCCGCACAACCTCGCCGACGCGCTGCGGGTGATGGAGGATTCCGAGCTGGTCGCCGAGACCCTCGGCGAGCACGTCTTCGACTTCTTCCTGCGCAACAAGCGCGCCGAATGGGTCGACTACCGGGCCGAGGTCACCCCGTTCGAACTGCGTCGCTACCTGCCGTCACTATGAGTGAGCATCGCAGCGAGGAACGAGCGAGGAGCGGAGCGATTGGCAGCGCTGTGAGTGAGCATCGCAGCGAGGAACGAGCGAGGAGCGGAGCGATTGGCAGCGCTGTGAGTGAGCATCGCAGCGAGGAACGAGCGAGGAGCGGAGCGATTGGCAGCGCTATGAGTGAGCAGGCAGTGGTCCCGATCCTGGTTGTCGAGAACGCCCGGGACGCACCCGTCGCTCGACTCGGCGACTGGCTGGTCGCGGCCGGCGCCGAGCTGGACGTCCGGGCGCTGCATGCCGGCGATGAGCTCCCGGAGCTGGCCGGCTACCGCGCGCTGGTGGTGCTGGGCGGCGGGATGAACGCCTATGACGACGTCCGGGCGCCCTGGCTGCCGGCGGTCCGCGCGCTGCTCTCCGAGGCGGTCCGGATCGAGCTGCCAACCCTGGGCATCTGCCTGGGTGGCCAGCTGCTGGCGGTGGCCACCGGTGGCCGGGTCGCGCTGGCTCAGGCTCCGGAATACGGGGCGCAGCTGATCGCCAAGCGGCAGGCCGCGGCCACCGATCCGCTGCTGCGGGAAATGCCGATCACGCCGGACGTCCTGCAGTGGCACGTGGACGAGATCAGCCAGCTGCCACCCGGCGCCGTCCAGCTGGCCTCCTCGCCCGGCTGCGAGCTGCAGGCGTTCCGGGTCGGCCGGCTGGCCTGGGGCACCCAGTTCCACCTCGAGACCACCCCGGACATCATTGCCCAGTGGGCGGCCGAGGACGCCGAGCTGCTCGCCGACTATGACCTGCCCACCATCGTGGAACGCGCGGTACGGGCACACGAGGACATCGCCGAGGTATGGCAGCCGATAGCGGCCCGGTTCGTCGAGATCGCCCGCGACCCGGCCGCGGTCGCCGGCCCGCGTAGCCTGCCGATGGCCGGCGGCACCGTCAGCACCGCGGCCCCGATCACCGATCCGGCCGCCATCCGGGCGGCGCTGGCTGCTGAGATGCAGGCCGCCCGTGGACCGCACGGGCAGTGAGCCAGCCGGCCGAGCAACCGCTCGGCTGAGCCGGATCGGGTTCACCGATCAAGCCCGGGCCGCCGAATTGCTGACCGGCTCGCCGCTGCGGCTCTGGGACGGTGCGCGCAACGAGGCCACCGACGACGCGAGCGCGGCGGTGCTCTCGGCGCTGGGTCGGACGGCCGACCCCGACCAGGCGCTGGCGCAACTGGCCGAGCTGGCCGGCACCGAGAGCGGCCCGCGGGTGCTCGCCGAACTGGGCCGGTCGATGGAGTTCCGCAACCGGCTGCTCGGAGTGCTAGGGGCCTCGGTTGCGCTGGCCGAGCACCTGATTGCGCACCCGGCGGACGCTCTGTTGCTGACCGAGCCCTATGGCGAGCCGGCGGTGCTGGCCGCCGCCGGCCGGATCGCGGCCGCGGTCGGGGCCGACGCCGACGATCCGGTCACCGGCAAAC
>JALYVK010000122.1 GCA_030853265.1 Actinomycetota bacterium | reverse complement strand
GGTCACCCACGTGTTCGACCAGGGCTCACCGTGGTTGGGCAACGACGCCGTCTTCGGTGTCCGGGACTCGCTCATCGCCCCCATGGATGACGGCTCGTGCACCTTCGATCTGGTCGTCGAGCGCATATGAGAGGCGGCGCTATCCTCTGGCGTGGCCGTACCCCCCGGATCTGCGGTCGTCGTCGACTCGCTGGTCAAGGTGTTCAAGGGCGGGGTGCGGGCCCTCGGCGGGGTGAGCTTCGAGATCCCGGCCGGGACGGTGCTCGGGCTGCTCGGGCCCAACGGGGCGGGCAAGACGACGGCGGTGCGGGTCCTGACCACCTTGCTGCGCCCGGATTCGGGGACCGCTCATGTGGCCGGGATCGACGTGCTGGCGGATCCGGCTGCGGCCCGTACCGTCATCGGGCTGGCCGGCCAGTACGCGGCGGTCGACGAGGGTCTCACCGGGATGGAGAACCTGGTGCTGGTCGGACGGCTCAACCACCTGCCGCGAGGGGAGCGGCGCCGTCGTGCCGGCGAGCTCCTCGAGCAGTTCGATCTGGCTGACTCCGGCAGGAGGACGCTGAAGACGTACTCCGGTGGCATGCGCCGACGCCTCGACCTGGCCGCCGCCCTCGTCGCCCGGCCCCCGGTGCTTTTTCTCGACGAGCCGACGACCGGGCTGGATCCTCGTAGCCGCATCGACCTGTGGTCGGTCATCGCCGGCCTGGTGGCCGACGGCACGACCCTGCTCCTCACCACGCAGTACCTCGAGGAGGTGGATCGGCTGGCCGACCGGATCTGCGTGATCGACCACGGGCGGGTCATCACCGAGGGGACCTCGGCGGAGCTGAAGGCCCGGCTCGGTGGCACGGCCGTCGAGGTCGTCCTCCCCGATGAGGACACCGCCGCTCGCGTCGCTATCGCGCTGCAAGGTGTCGGCGATGCCGACCCGGTCCTCGACGGCCTCACCGTGCGGGTGGCGACCACGTCGGGGCTGGCGACGACATCGGAGGTGGTTCGTCGCCTCGAGACCACCGGGATGGACGTCAGCTCGCTGCAGTTGCGTCAGCCGAGCCTCGACGACGTGTTCCTGGCCCTCACCGGGCAGGCGCCGGGCGACGACACCCAGGATTCCGGATCCGAACAGGCCGCGTCGGCCAAGGGGGCCCGATGACCGTCGCGCTGAGCGGGCGCGGATCCCGGGTCGGTTGGGCGATCGGTGATACGGCGGCCATGGCCGGGCGCAATGTCCGGCGCCTCTTGCGCTCCCCCGACCAGGTGGTGTTCACCCTGATCTCACCGATCATGTTCACCCTGTTGTTCCGTTACGTCTTCGGTGGTGCCATCCGGGGCCTGGGCGACATCAACTACGTCAATTACCTGATCCCGGGGATCGCGGTGCAGACGGCGATCTTCACCTCCGGCAACAGCGGCTTCGCCCTGGCCGAGGATCGCAGCAAGGGCTTCGTCGACCGCCTCCGTTCGCTGCCGATGGCTCGCAGCGCCGTCCTCGCCGGTCGGGTGGGGGCCGACTCGCTCAGCAACACGGCCGGCCTGGTGATCATCGTCATCGTCGGCCTGGCCGTCGGCTTCCGGCCCCACAGCGTGCCGGGACTGGTGCTGGGCTTCGCCGTCCTGCTGGCCTTCACTCTGGCCACGTCGTTCGTCTTCGCCCTCGTGGGTCTTTACGCCAGCAGCTCCCAGGCGGTCAACGCCGCCACCTTCCCGGTGATCTTCCCGCTCACCTTCGCCAGCAGCGCCTTCGTACCCACTGCCACCATGCCCAGTTGGCTGCGAGCCTTCGCCAACCACCAGCCGGTCACCACCGTCATCAACGCCGTTCGTGATCTCACGCTCGGCAACGTGACCGCGGTCCAGCGCCACACCCTCTTCGCCGGCCAGAGCACCACCGCCCTGGTGGTCCAGTCGCTGTTGTGGACGGTCGGCATCGGTCTGGTTTTCGGGTTCCTAGCGGTCCGCCGCTACAACTCGACGGTCTCCTGACGGGTGGCGGCCAGGACGGCATTCGTGCTCGGTGGGGGCGGCATCTTGGGCGCGGCCGAGGTCGGCATGCTCCGGGCCCTGCTCGAACGGGAGATCATCCCCGATCTGGTCGTCGGCTCCAGCGTTGGCGCCCTCAATGGCGTGGCCATCGCCGCCGATCCGACCATGGCCGCGGTCGATCGGCTGACCGAGACGTGGACCCGGCTCCAGGCCAGGGACGTCTTCTCGGGGTCGGTCGTCGCCCAGATCACCAACCTGGTCCGTTACGGCACCCACCTCCACCCCAACGACGGACTCAGGAAGCTGATCGACGATGTTGCTTCGGGGGCCAACATCGAGGATCTGGCCGTTCCGTTCGAATGTGTGGCCGCCTCCATTGAAGGGGCCGCAGCCCACTGGTTCTCCCGAGGCCCCGTCGTCGACGCCGTCCTGGCTTCGTGTGCGGTGCCGGGTCTCCTGCCGCCGGTGAAGGTGGGGAATGAACACTTCGTCGATGGCGGACTGGTGCGTTCGGTACCGGTCGGTCGGGCCGTGGACCTGGGGTCCAAACGGGTGTTCGTCCTCCATGTCGGCAGGATCGAGCGGCCGCTGCAACCACCCCGCTGGCCGTGGGACGTCGGGCTGGTGGCTTTCGAGATCGCCCGGCGCCACCAGCTCTCCGACGATCTGGCTCGGATTCCCGACGGGATCGCCATTCACCTCCTCCCCACAGGAAGGGAAGCTGCATCCCCGCTGTCGATCCGGTACCGCAACGCCGCTTCGGTTGTCGAACGGATGAACCTCGCCCATCAGGCCACGGCCGTCTACCTGGACGGATCCGCTTCCTGACATGCCAATCCCCCGGTGGCTGCGACGGGTGCTGGCTCCGGTCTTCATTGCCGTCGACGTGGTCCTGCTGGTCCTCTGCGCGGTTGTGGCCGCGGCCGGTCTGGTGGTGGCCCCCTTCAGCCCGAGGCGCCAGCTCCTGCGGGTGGGGGCCTTCGGGGTGGCGTACTTCGGGGTGGAGTGCATCGCCCTCGTGGCCACCCTCTTCGCCTGGCTGACCCGGCGTGCCCATCCTCGGGCGTGGTGGCAGGAGTACCACTACCGGCTGCTGCGCTGGGTGCTGGGCTCCATCCTCGGGGCCGCCCGGCGTTGCTGCGGGTTCGTCATCGCCGTGGAGGAACCGCCGGTACCGGGACCGCTCGGAGACGTGAAGCCGGTGCTGGTGCTGGCCCGCCACGGTGGCCTCGGGGATTCCTTCTCCCTCGTTTGGCTGATGCTCGAACGCTACGACCGGCGGGTGCGGATCGTCCTCAAGGACGTGCTGCAGTGGGAGCCCCTCCTCGACGTGATCCTCAATCGCCTCGACGCCTGCTTCCTGCCCGCCCAGGCGCGGGCCGGGGAACAACTCGCCGATCGGCTCGGCCATCTCAGCGTCGGCCTCGGCCGGGGCGACGCCCTCCTGGTGTTCCCCGAGGGCGGCAACTGGACCCCGGGACGCTGGGGCCGGGCCATTCGGAAGCTCCGGGTCGACCGCAAGTATCGGGCCGCGTCGACGGCCGCCTTGATGGACCATGTCCTGCCGCCCCGCCCGGCGGGGGTGCTGGCCTGCCTCGACGCCCGTCCCGACGTGCCCGTGGTGATGATGGCCCACACCGGCCTCGACCGCCTCACGACCGCCCGCCTGATATGGGCCGCCCTGCCCTTCAGCGACCCCATGGTCGTCCGGTGGTGGCCGGCCTCACCCGTGCCTGAAGGCGAAGAGGCCCGGCTGCTGTGGCTGACGACGGAGTGGGCCGTCATCGACGAATGGATCGATGCTCACGACGTCGATGGTTCGCCGACCCGGTCGAACAACAGCACCTCCACCCGCTGGCCAGGATGCGGACCCGGAGCTTCTCCAGATCGGCGGCGGTGAGGTTGTCGACACCCCACTCGAAGCCGGCGCAGGCCACCACCGCCATCACGTCGATCAGCTCCACTGTCAGGCCTGACGGGCGGTAGGCCCACCTAACCATCCGCGGCGTCTAACGCCGTTAGCAGAAGCAGCCGCCGATTGACGACATACCAAACTCGACGGGGTTGGTGTCGTTGCGCTGGGGCACGGTCGCCCTCGGAGGCCATGGCCCACACGGCGATGTCGATGCACGCCGTCTTGCCCAGACCGGTCGGCACGCCGATCTCGTCCGGCCAGCCTCGCTCAAGCACCTGCCGGGCCAGGCGCGCCTGCCACGGAAACGCCTCCCGCTGGTGCACGGCCTCGTAGAACTCCGGGAACGACGGAAGCCCGCTCACCTGGTGCGATCCGCCGGTTCGGGGAGCATCAACCCGAGCCCGAACTGGCGGGCCCTGCCCAGCACCACGGGCCCGTCGACCTCTTGGGCGAAGCCTACCCGCATGTGAGAGAACGGTCGGCGCTCCCCGCCGGGGCGGCGAACCTCGTGGGGGCGCAGCCTCGGGCCCCTCGGCGCCGTCGGCCTCCACAACGTCCACCAGATCACCACCGGCGAGCCTGAGCCCCGCCGCGGCGACCAGGCCCGCCGCCCGGCGGACGCCGGTCACCACACCGGGCTCGGTGTCAGATGGCAGCCAGATGGCCAGGCCATGGATCCGCCCCCGGGCGTGGGCGTGGCCGACGTCGGGCAGGGCGAGCCACTGGGCATGGTGGTACCCGACGCCGGTAAACCCATGCCCGACGACGACCCCAGGGAGGTCTGTCGGGTCGCTGCCGGTCGCTTCCCCGTACCGGCTCATCACCGCTTCTCGCAGGGCCGTAGTCACAGTCAGAACCCGTCTGCCGCTGACCGCACGCGGCAGCCGGAGCCACACCAGGTGGGGCCGGGGGGAGTCGGGGCGATCGGTGTAGAACTGTCGTACGCTCGGCACCCAAGATCGCTGGAACGGCACGCCCTCGATGAACTGGTCGAAGCCGGCGTCGAGGGCGGCGCTCAAGAGGAGGTGGTGACCCAGGAGCGCCCAGCAGTGGCATACCGGGTCAGCTCATCGAGAGAGAAGGGCTCGTTATCGGCGATGGAGTCCAGTCCGACGGCGCGGAACCTCTCACCGGCAAGACGTTCGATGTTCCTGAGCAACGGGCCATCCTCCGGGAGGGCTGGGCGGACAGCGACAAGCAGCCCGTGATCCTAGATCTGGGTTTGGGCCGATCAACGAAGAAGATGTTGAACGCGCCATGGCCCGTAGGTTGCCGGGCAATCGGTCTCAGAAGGTCGAGCAAGTGACGAGCGATCCGGTAGCCGTAGGGCGCTCGCCCTGTGGGGAGGGTTGACCACCGGGCTCAACCAATGCGCTTGCAGAGGGGTGGGTGCATCCCGTCGCGCTACCTACCCTCTTGGGTTGTGGTGACGGGTGTCAGGCCCGGAACCAAGGTCCATCGCCACCAACCGAAGAGTCTCACCGTTCGCTAATTTCGAGTGACGGTACCCTGTCCCTTCTGACTTGAGCTGCGCGTAGTGGCAGGCTGTCGGCACGCAAACCACGCGCCGAGTACACAGGCCGTGACCATGAGGACGATGCCCACGATGGCCACCCACTCCGTGCGGCGGAAGATGCCGCTGAGGGCTAGGCCACAGACGAACATCACCGTCGGCACCATGGCCTGCGGACCCCTCGGCGCCTGCAGCGTCGTCTTCTTTGCTGGCATGATCGTGGTTCCTTTCCAACGACAACACGGCGGGTTTACCCCTCGTGGCGAGTAGGGAAACCTCTCCAACAGGGCCCTCTACTCCTAAGCATCCCCCTAGCCGATGCGGTGTCGGCTCCGCCGTGACCCGTCGACCACCGAACCGCAAAGGGGCGACCCCAGGGGCATCGTTTAGGACCCGACGAGCACTACCCACAGGTCCGCCCAGGAGCCTTAGTGGTCCTCCGCGGAAATGGTTGCGGGTATCGGGGTCAGCTGTCCGGTCGGGCGTGGGTCCAGGCGGTTATGTCGCCGAGGTAGAGGCCGCAGACGCAGTCGAGGGCGGCTTCGGGGGTGCCGCTGTAGCTGCCGTTTGGGAGGATGGAGTCCTCGTAGCCGTCGCGGCTGGCGAGGTAGGCGGCGAAGCCCCAGTCGTCGGGCGCTCCTAGGTAGCGCAGGCGACACAGGGGCAGTTCGTCGTCTGCGGTGACACCGACGATGTAGGCGAAGTCGCCCCGGTAGCGGATCGCCAGGTCGTGCAGCTGCGGCCACCGCTGATGGCGGTGCTGGTCGAGTCGGTGTCGGAGTGCCTGTCGTGCCGGTTCGGGTATGGCCATCGCTGGGGATGGTAGGCGGCGAACCTCCGGCTAGGCGGCCTGATCGTGGGCTGCGATGCGGGCCAGGAGCTTGTCGAGGTCGTCTCGACCGAAGGTCCACTCGAACGGCTCGGAGAGAGCGTTGTAGCGGCCTCGAAAGAGGCGAGACGGTCCGTGATCTGGGCGAGGTCGGTGAAGTCGTTGGGGGTCACGACCTTGCGCTGCACGATCGAGAAGTAGATCTCGCACTGGTCGAGCCACGAGGCGTGCACCGGCAAGTGGATGAGGCGCAGGGTGGGCCATTGCCCTTCGAGGCGTTCGATGGACGCCTTTCCCCTATGCGAGCTGCCATTGTCGACGATCCAGACACCCGCTTGGCCGAGGCATAGGGCTCGGCGGTCATGACCTGGGAGACGAGACGGCCGAACGACTCGATGCCGGTGGTGTCCTCGGTGCGGCCCGACACCCTCGCGCCGTGCACGTCGTACGCGGCGAGGTATGCCAGCGCGCCACGACGCTCGTATTCGTGTTCGACGCGCATCATCCGGGCCCGGCCCGGCGGAAGGGTCGGATGACAGCGGCAGCGGGCTTGGATCGAGGTCTTCTCGTCCGCGCAGATCACGAACTCGTCGTCGCCGAGCGCCTGGCCTTCGAAGATCCGGGCGTAGAGATCCAACGCTCGGGCCGCCTTGGCCGCGAAGTCGGGGTCTCGGGGGAAGATCCACATGCGATGCCGCCACGGGCGGATGGCGTCACCGGCCAGGATCCGCCACACCGTGGCCGGCGAGATCGCCTCCACCAGCCCCCGCCCGGTCAGCTCAGCCGCCAGCTCCGCACAGCTCCAGCGCGACAGGGGAACCCCGCTCGTCGCAGGCAGCTGGCAGGCCAGCGCCTTCACCTCGGTCACCTCCAGAGGGGGAAAACGACCGGGGTCGACCCGGTCGTTTGCGGTCCGCCAGGCCATCGATACCTTCCTCGAAGAAGCGCTTGCGCCACTTGAGCACCGTGTTGGTCGCCACCCCCAGGCGCTGCCCAATACGCAGGTCCTTCTCTCCCGCGGCCCCAGCCAGCACGATCCGCGCCCTCAACACCATCCGCGCCTCGCCGGTCGCCTTGCGCGCCAAGGCCTCCAGCCGCTGCCGAGACCCTCCGTCCAACGTGATCACATACGGGCTGCACCTCGACATCGCCGCCTCCATGGCGATGCGGCCGCCGTCCACTCGGACCCCTCCGCAACCCGCCAGCGTATTACACGCATGTAGTTCTGCGGCGGACCACTTAGCCTCGATCCTCGGGGAC
>JALYVK010000121.1 GCA_030853265.1 Actinomycetota bacterium | reverse complement strand
GAGCAGCGCGGCGCGGGCAGCGTTGGCGCCGGCGGCACCGTGCACGCCGCCGCCGGGGTGGGCTGAGGCGCCGGCCAGATAGAGGCGGTCGATCGGAGTTTCCGAGCGGCCCAGGCCGGGGACGGGCCGGAAGATGAGTTGCTGGTGCAGTGCTGAGGTGCCCGCGCCGACCGCGCCGTGGACGAGATTGGGGTTTGTTTCCTGCAGGTCGCGTGGCCCCTGCACGCTCCGGGCAAGGACGAGGTCGCCAAAGCCTGGTGCCTGCCGCTCGATGACTGCCTCGATGCGATCGACATGGCGATCGATGTCGTCCTGGTGCAGGGCTCGTCCGGGCGGTAGATGGGTGTAGGCCCAGGCGGATTCGGTGCCGGCTGGCGAGCGGGACGGATCGGCGGTGCTCATCTGCCCGAACAGCAGGAACGGATGCTGCGGGATGGTGCCGGTGGCCAGGTCGGCGGCATAGCGGGTCAGTCCGTTCAGGTCGGCGCCCAGATGCACGGTTCCCGCCTGCCGTGCCGACGAGGCCGTCCACCCGACCGGAGCTGACAACGCCCAGTTGATCTTGAGGGTGGGCGCGTCCCACTGGAAGCGATCCAGGTCGTCGGCGAACCGGGCAGGCAACTGGGTCAGGCCGACGAGGTCTCGGTAGAGCGCCGGTGCGGCGACATCGGCGAGCACCGCCCGGGCGGCGAGCCGCTCGCCGCCGGCCAGGCACACCCCGGTGGCCCGCCGGTCCCTGATGGTGATCCGCTCGACCGGACAGGACAGCCGGACCTCGCCACCGGCTGCCGCGAACCGATCGAGCAGCGCCTGGGTGATCCGACCCGATCCGCCGACCGGGACGGGGAAACCGACGGTCTGGGCCAGCATCGCCATCAGCCAGCCATAGATAGCGCTGCCGGCGTTCTCGGGGGCCAGGTCGGTATGCAGGGCGTTGCCGGCCAGCAGCAGCGCGGCGCCCTCGCCGCGGAAGTTCTCCTCGGCGTAGCGGCGTACCGGCTGCACCGCGAACCGGGCGAACCGCAACGCCTCAGCGCTACCCAGGCGCCGCAGCAGGGTGGTGGCTGAGCGGACCGGCGGGAACGGGCCGAGCAGCGAACGCAGCAGCGGCTCGCTGATCCGCTCGAAGTCTGCGGTGAGCTGCCGCCACCGCTCACCGTCGCCGGCCGCGAAACCGTCCAGCGATGCCGCGGTCTGGCTCACCTCGCGGGACAGCACCGCACACCGGTCGTCGGGCAGCAGATGGGCCAGCACGTCCGGGGCATGGGTCCACGCCAGCCCCCACCGGTCCAGCTCCAGCCCCAGGATGACCGGGGACGCACCGCCCAAGGGGTAGAAGGCGCTGAAGTGGTCGGTGACGAAGCCCGGGTGCAGCGAGTCGTCCGAGTGCACCGCACCACCCGCGTGGGGGGCGCCTTCGACCACCAGCACCTGCCAACCGGCGTCGGCGAGCAGGTTGGCCGCGACCAGGCCGTTGTGCCCGGCCCCGATCACAATCGCGTCGTAGTCGCCACCTGCCGGCATCAGCTGTCCGCCTCCGATGCCGGCAACCCAGCCGAGATGGGGGCCGGGTCGTCTCCGTCCACGCGCATGGTAGCGATCAGTTGGCCGGCGGAACGGCCGAAGACATCACGAGTTCGGCGCGGTCCCAGGCGCGGTGCAGACCCAGCGCCGCGACGAGGGTGTCGGTGAAGGACTTGTCGACGCCGGCACCCAGCGAGATACCGGGACCATCGAGGTCAATCCCGGCGCCGGTGAGGATGGCGTCGCCGTCACCCCAAGCGGCGAGGGCCTTGCAGTGCCGGTAGGCCTCCTGCAGCAGGACGACCTGCTTGATGTCCCGGGTGGGGGTGGTGCCGCCCGCGACGACGATGGCGTCGAACTCGATGGAGCGGGCGGTCGCGTTGGTCCGGTCCACGTTCAGCGCGGTCCGGCCCTTCTTCAGGATCCCGCCGACGGGGGCGAGGACCAGCACGTTCGCGCCGAGCTTCTCGGCCGCGGTCCGCAGCTTCTTGATGCCGGCCAGGTCGGAGCCGGCGTCAGCGATGACCGCGATCTGGCGGCCGGTGATCGGTCCCGGTGTCGTCACCACCTGCGACAGCGCAGGCGAGGGCGTGACGTCCGCGGCCGGGTCACCGGACGGGGCGGGCAGGCCGAGCCCGGCCGCGACCTGCGCGCAGAGGTCGGCGTCGATGTTGGCCAGCACGTCCAGTGCGCGTTCCTTGATCGCCTGTTCGTAGACCTTGCCGAGTTCGAAGGTGTACGCCTCGATGATGTGGACCTGCTCGACCGGAGTCATCGACTGGTAGAACAGGCTGGCCTGGGAATAGTGGTCATCGAAGGATGCCGGCGCGGCCCGGACGACAGTCCCCTCGACGGGTCGCGGCGTCTGGACGTAGCCGCCGTCAGCCTCGGACGCGACCAAGGGCTGGTTGCCGTCGATCGAGTTGGGGACGTAGGCGGCGGTGCCGGTGTGGATCGCGGTCTGGTGCATCCCGTCCCGGAGCAGATCATTCACCGGGCAGTGCGGGGCATTGATCGGCAGCTGGGTGAAGTTCGGTCCGCCGAGGCGGGTCAGTTGGGTGTCGAGGTAGGAGAACAGCCGACCCTGCAGCAGCGGGTCGTTGGTGACCTCGATCCCCGGGACGAGGTTGCCGAGGTGGAAGGCGACCTGCTCGGTCTCGGCGAAGTAGTTGGTCGGGTTGGCGTTCAGGGTCAGCTTTCCGATCAGCTGCACCGGGGCCAGCTCCTCGGGCACCAACTTGGTCGGGTCGAGCAGGTCGATGCCTTCGAAGGAATCGGTGCCGTCGTCGGGCATCACCTGGATGCCGAACTCCCACTCGGGGAACGCACCGGCCTCGATGGCGTCGGCCAGGTCGCGGCGGTGGAAGTCCGGGTCACAACCGGCGGCGATCTGCGCCTCCTCCCAGACCAGCGAGTGCACCCCGGCCACCGGCTTCCAGTGGAATTTGACCAGCGACGTCTCGCCCGCTTCGTTGACCAGCCGGAAGGTGTGGACGCCGAAGCCTTCCATGGTCCGGTAGGAGCGCGGGATGCCGCGATCGGACATGTTCCACAACGTGTGGTGCGTCGCTTCGGTGTGCAGGGAGACGAAGTCCCAGAACGTGTCGTGCGCCGATTGGGCCTGCGGGATCTCCCGGTCGGGCTGGGGCTTGGCGGCGTGGATGATGTCTGGGAACTTGATGGCGTCCTGGATGAAGAACACCGGCATGTTGTTGCCTACCAGGTCGAAAGTGCCCTGCGGCGTGTAGAACTTGACCGCGAACCCGCGGGTGTCACGCACGGTGTCGGCCGAGCCCCGCGATCCCAGCACCGTGGAGAACCGAGTGAAGACCTCGGTGACCGCGCCCTTGGCCAGGAACGCAGCCTTCGTCACCGAGGCGGCGGTCCCGTAGGACTCGAAGATCCCGTGGGCGGCCGCACCGCGCGCGTGCACCACCCGCTCCGGAATCCGCTCGTGGTCGAAGTGGGTGATCTTCTCCCGCAGATGAAAGTCCTCCAGCAGGCTCGGGCCGCGCTCGCCTGCCTTGAGCGAATGGTCGGTGTCGGGTAGCCGCAGTCCCTGGGCAGTCGTAAGGAATTCACCAGCCTGGGCCCGGGCATCGAGCGGGCCGGCGCTGTCAGCGGTGACGCCGGTGGCGCTGGTGGGCTTCGGAGCGGACTGGTCGGGCTTGCGGGGCGTAGGCATGTGGTTCTCCTGAACGTAGGTCATCGTTGACGAAGCTGCCGGGTGAGGACGAACTCCCTCGCGGACGGTCTGGGTCGGTTCTCGGGATCGGCGCGGTTTCTCGGGATCGGTGCAGCTAGTCGGGACATTCGGTTCGGCGTTCGACCAAGGCGGCCAGCCGGGCCAGCGACTCCACATTGCGACGCGTCAGCAAGGCCTCGGTCAGCGGGTTGTGCAGCCATTTGCCGGGACCGGCGACCGGGGTTTCGATCATGGTTATCGTGGTTCCGCCCGGTGCTGAGCCGGCTGCGTCCCCGTCCTCGGCGACCAGTTCGATCACGACGCGGGCCTCGCCCAGTGGACGGCCGCGAGCGAGCAGCACCAGCCGCCGGTCGGATTCAACTTCCTCGACCACGGTCTCATCGCGAGCGACGGCCGGCCACACGCCGGACGCGTGGTGCAGCCGACTGCCGACTGCCGGCCAGTCCGCCGCGACGGAGCGGACATGGGAGGTCCCCACTACCCAGTTGCTGTAGAACCAGCCCTCGGCCAGCACCGCGAACACACCGGCGGGATCGACGTTGACGTGGCGACTCACGGTAGACATCGGCGCTCCTTACGCGGCGGTGCCGAAGATCGCCGCCGTCTTGCCCGGCGGGTTGACGGGCACCGATACTCGGTCGCCGACCTTGATTCGCCCGACCGCCGAGCCGACGTTTGGGCGGCGACAGGCCAGCGTCGTGGCATGGCAGATTGTCGTGGCGCGCTGCGCGGCAGATTGCGGAGCACCGACAAGAATGCGGGAGGCTTGCGACATGGCTAATCCCTTGGCGAATCCTCGGGGATGTGTCCGTGTCAGCCGTGCGGCGTGGTTGTCGTCAACGGCCCAACATAAGCTCGGGTTGAGCGATTTTGACGATACCAACAATGTCTGTGGGTGTCACTCGGGCCCACGTGCGTGCACCACGATCGTGGCTGCGAGCGTTCAGGCGCTTTGCGCCATGGGCACGCTGTCGAGTTCGCCGGTGAGCAGGACCTGTTCGGCGACTTCGTACAGCTTGACGTGGCTGCACTGCGAGACCGCACGGAGCATGCCGAAGGCTTGTTCCTCGGTTACCTTTCGCTGTGCCATCAGGACACCGATGGCCATACCGATTCTGCGGTTGCTGCTCAGTGCCACGTGAAGGTTCTCGTTCCGATCGCGCATAGCGGATTTTTCCAGCACGATCGCCGCGTGGATGGCGAAGGTCATACCCAGTTGGACGACGGGCGAAGTGAAGTAGCCGGCTTGGTCAGAGTAAAGGGCCAGCACGCTCGAGTCGTGGCCTCCGCTCACGAGCGGGTAGGCCACCGAGGAACGTGCGGTGGTCTCGGACATAACCTGGTCGATGTAGCCCGGCCACCGCCGCTCAGTGGTGAAGTCCGGACACACCACTGTCTTGCGGGTAGTGGCGGCTTCCCACATCGGCCCTTCAGGATTCTTGCTCAGCCGCCGGGCGAGGCTCCGGGCGAGGGTCGCGTCGGTCGAGGCGTCCAGGTGTGCCTCGCCCGGCCGCGACAATTGCCACAGCGACGCTCCGGCGCACCCGAGGCTCAGGCGCGCCGCGTCGATGACGCGTGTCCTGGTCTCCTCCAGGCCGTATCCGTCGATGTTTCGGACTAGTTGGGCGAGGTCTCTTGCCATCTCGAGGGCCATCGTGCTGTTCACTGGGAACCCTGATTCTTCGGGTGTCAGCGGAGCCCAGTTCTTGAGGCGCTAACGGTCGTAGGGCTAACCATAGGCAGGCAGAGCGGCTACGCAAGACCCTCGGCCAAGTTGCATAGTTTGCTCTCGTTACGGGTTTCGGCGATGCGTCTTTGTCTCGGGCGCGAGCTGGCCAGTCTCAATGACCTCTTGCGCCAAATCCAGCAGTTTGCGATGTTGGCGCTGGCTGGTCAGGCGCAGCAGCATGAAGGAATCTTCGCGAGTGACCTTCTGGGCCATCATCAGGACGCCGATCGCGACCCCGATCGTTCGGTTGCTTTCCAGGGCCTCGCCCATGTTCCTAGCTTTTTCCCTGTCATTTGCGCCGGCCAGTGCGACGGCGCTGTGCATGGCCAGGCCGGCCAGTAGCGACGGCTTGAGGTCGGCGAACGCTGCTGGTAGCCGAGAGAACAGGTTCAACGCGCCCAGGATCTTTTCATCCTCCATGAAGAGCCGGTAGGAGGCCATGCTGACGACTGAGGTCGCCGCGACCGCTCGTGGCCCGAATCGTGGCCAGCGCTCGTCGGTGGCAAGGTCGTCACAGCAGTAGTACCGACCGTCCTCCAACGAGGACAGGCAGGGACCCTCACCGCTCCGGTATTGGATCTCATCCACGGTGCGGGGCAGCTCGCCGGTCGATGCGGCCGTCTCATACCTTTGCCGACGACGCACGCTGATCGAGGCGTCTTGTGTTCCAGGCACAGTGCGAACCGCTTCGTGCACGATCGCATTGAGCGTTTGCAGCAGACTGGGTTGGCGTGACAACTTGTGCGCGAACTCGACGAAATCTTCGTTTGGCCCACGGGTGGGCATACGAACCACAGCCAAACTTCGATTCTTGCGGGCGGATCGCTCTGACACCGATATTGGTGACCCTACGCTGCGTTCGCCGGCTCATTCGCGTTCGCTCCGACGATCTTGCACGCGGGTGTAGCGTCCGCAATAGTGATGCTCCGGCCCTGCACGCTGGGGAGCATGTTAAACAGTCAGCATTCGGAGCGTTGCGGCATCACCAGCACAAGCCACCTTTGCCGACCTGGCATAGGCCGTTCCCCGCGCTCAACGCGGCTGCAGTTCGGCCATCTGGGACCAGCCTTCGCCGGCCGCCTCGACGTTGACGATCCGGGGCGTGTCCGAGATCGCGGTGGGCATCCAGGCCATCGCTGCCTTGAAGTGCTCGGAGTTCACGTGCTGGGCCGCCGTACCGTCCCGGAAGGCCTCGACCAGGACGAACTCGTTCTCATCGTCCAGGCTCTTGGACCACTCGAAGAAGATGTTGCCCGGCTCGGCCCTGGTGCCCGCGGTGAACTCGGCGACCAGGTCCGGCCACTCGGCCACCCGCTCCGGACGTACCGGAAACTTCACGACGATGAAGATCACGATGAGGTTCCTCTCGCAGTAAGGGCGCGGCTCAGGCGCTGACCTCGCGGCGCCAGGCGGCACGAGACCGTTGCCGAATATCTCGTCCCAGGCAGGAAAAAGTTCCCGAACGCCTTCGCGGCGGCCGATTCGTCCACCATGTTCAACGGCCCGAGGCCACCGCGAGCAGCGAGTGGTGCGACAGCGAACGGGTCTGCTCCTCGGCCGCATCCTGATGGACTCGAGCCGCCGGCAAGATCATCGGATGTCCGTTTGTAAAGCGTTAAGCGTGATAGCGTCCGGCTCGCTCTTGCACGTTCACCGTGGCCGGCTTGCTGCCCGGCCGCTACGGCTTCGGGGGAAGCATGTCTGTACGTCGCGTGTGTGCCGGACTACTTTCAGTAACTACCGTTGGGGTGTTCCTCGTCGTGGCCGGGGCCGCGAGGTCTGCCCCGGCCTATGCGGTCTCAGCTACCGGGGGCACCTACGTACCGCTGCCGTCGGCCCGACTGCTCGACACCCGCAGCGGCCTCGGTGCCCCCCGCGCACCGTTGGCCCCGGACCAGACCATCAACCTCGCCGTCACCGGCCACGCCGGCATCCCCAGCACCGGCGTCTCCGCCGTCGCGATCACCATCACCGCCATCAACCCCACCCACGACGGCTACCTCACCCTCTACCCCGACGGCAGCCCACGCCCCACCACCTCCAACCTCAACTACACCGCCGGCCAATCCATCGCCAACCTCACCATCGACAAACTCGGCTCCAACGGCACCATCGACATCCACAACGCCCCC
>JALYVK010000120.1 GCA_030853265.1 Actinomycetota bacterium | reverse complement strand
GGGGCGGGGTGTGCCCGCCGCAAACACGGTCAGCGAGCCAGCGGCCGTCGGGCTCACCGCCGTCACGTTCAGCGCGAGCGCGACGGGGTGGCCTTCCGTGTTGTCAGTGGCCGCGAAGGTGAGGGTGGCGTGCGCTGCCAACGCCGCCATCGGAGCGCCAAAGCCTCTGCGTGTGTCCAACAGCCGGTGCGACTGCACAGTGTTGTACGAGCCCGGGGTCGTTTGGTCGGCGTGCGCGAGCGGCACGCTCACCAGGGAGATGGTGGCGGCTAACGCCATCGCGGTGCCACCGCTGATCAGTGTCTTGAGCTTCACGCAATTTCCCGCTTCTGTGTGGACTGGCTACCGGCGAAGGCAGGGCCGTTACGCACCCGGCGATCGATCAGGTAGAGGGCAGTTGTGGCCACCGGAGAGGGTCGGGTGGCCTGGGGGCATGGTTCGCATTCGGTGCCAGCCGGGGAATGGATGAGTCCGGCGGCAGGACTTTCGACAGTTCACCCAAATGCCGCGGAAATTCGACGAATGTGTCGAAGAGTCACCGTCTGTCGAAACCCGAAAGGGGTTTACCTGCGCAGAGGCGGGCGCTGTCTCCCGCCTTCTGGTACGCCGTGCTGGCGCTGCCGTTGTTGTTCGCCTCGGGAATGAGCCTGTCGGACACCCTCGACGGCGCGTTCATGCAGGCCGCCTACCAGTGGGCGTTCGTCCGGCCCGTTCGGAAGGTGTACGACAACCCGACCACCACTAGATCTGCCTGCTGAGGGCGATCGTCACCGCCGTGGTTCGCCGGTCGACTCGCCTGCGCGCAGTCAACTGCCCGACCGTCAGTCGACGGCGGTTCCCACCACGAGGACACATCCATGGCCCGGGTAGCGTCGAAATCATGGACTACAGAACCCTGGGAAACAGCGGGGCCGTCGTGTCCGAGCTGGCGCTCGGCACCATGACCTTCGGCGCCGAAGCCGACGAGCAGGACTCGCACACGATCCTCGACAGCTACCTGGCGGCCGGCGGCACCTTCATCGACACCGCCGACGTATATAGCAGTGGCGAATCGGAAGCGATCATCGGTCGCTGGTTGGCCGCGCACCCGACGGAGGCCACCCAGGTGGTGATCGCGACCAAGGGCCGGTTCCCGATGGGCGACGGGCCCAACGATCTGGGCACCTCGCGCCGACACCTGTCGACCGCGCTCGAGGCATCGCTGAGGCGGCTCGGCATCGACCATATTGATCTGTATCAGATGCATGCGTGGGACGCGGTGACCCCGCCGGACGAGACGCTGCGCTTCCTGGACGACGCGGTGCGCGCCGGCAAGATCTCCTACTACGGCTTCTCGAACTATCTGGGTTGGCAGCTGACGAAGGCCGTGGCGCGGGCGACCGCGCTCGGCCTCACCCCGCCGGTGACGTTGCAGCCGCAGTACAGCCTGCTGGTGCGCGACATCGAACACGAGATCGTGCCGGCGTCGCTGGACGCCACCGTCGGCCTGCTGCCGTGGTCGCCGCTGGCCGGCGGTTGGCTCAGCGGAAAGTACCTGCGCGACCAGCCGCCGACCGGTGCGACTCGTCTCGGCGAAGACCCGAAGCGCGGCATGGAAGCGTGGGAGGCGCGCAACGCGAACCCGCGCACCTGGACCGTGTTGGACGCGGTGACGTCGATCGCCGCCGCACATTCGGCGAGTGCGTCGCAGGTGGCGTTGGCGTGGGTATTGGGTCGGCCGGCGGTGACGTCGGTGATCCTCGGCGCGCGCACGGTGAAGCAGCTGCGGGACAACCTCGGCGCGGCCGATCTCACGCTGACCGACGCTGAGCTGCAACAGCTGACTGACGTGAGCGCACCCCAGGTCGACGACTATCCCTACGGCACAGCCGGGGTGGCGCAACGGAACCGCGCCGTCTCCGGCGGTCGCTAGTCCGCCTCGGTAGCCCGCGGCGGAATTGCGGGTTGCCGCCGGGGCGATGTGCGATGACACTTGCCGGATGGCCAAGGAACTCAGTACCAAGGAACGCAAGAAGCTGAGCAAAAAGTCGTTCGCGCTGCCCGGCAAACGCAAGTACCCGATCCCGGACAAGTCGCACGCGCGCAATGCGCTGGCCCGGGTGGCGCAGAAGGGCACGAAGGCCGAGCAGGAGAAGGTGAAGGCTGCGGTCCAGAAGCGCTTCCCGAGCATCGGCCGCAAGAAGAAGGCCAAGAAGTAGCTCGCGACGGCCGCGAGTTGCGTGCCGGCGGCTTGCGGCCCTCCGGGTAACGCGGGCGGCGCTGGCGAGGTCTGGCTTGCTGGCACTTCGCTCACCTTGACGCGCCTTTCCGCGTCACCCTGCGCGCCGCCGCTTTGATGTGACCGCGGGAGGAGTGGGCTGGCTACTTGTCGGCCCCCTCAGGAGTGGTTGATGCCGACAATCAGGATGACCACCGCGATCACCACGAAGACGGAGGCGCCGACGCGGATCATGACGAGGCCCTTGGCGCTGGGCTCGCTGGCCGCAGGATTCTTGAACTGCCAGCGCGACATTTTCCATTGCAGCTTCGGGTTGATGATCAACGCGATACCAAAGATCAGGAAGATGACCGCGAAGACATAGAACAACCACACCGGGCCGTGTGTCTTACCGGCGCCGTTGGTGGACGCGATAGCCAGCAGATTGTGCATGATCATCTTCTTCAGGTGCCCGTTCCTTGCGCAGTCAAACGTCGGCGGTCGGCGCCGACGGCGCACCTTCTATCGATGATGGGCTGCGTTCCGTTGGCAGCAGCTGGGTGACGTTCACGACTCGGACGTCCTCGATCTTGGCCGCGGCGCCGATAAGACCAAATCGTCTCGCACATGGTGCTGATGGACATCCCTGAGCTGGACAAGCTTCTCGCCGACGTTGCTGCGTCGCTGACCGACGACGGACTGTTCGTGTTCTCGATCCTGCAGCCGAGCTTCTTCGGTCAACCGCCGACACGTGCGACCGGCCGAAAACTGGACCGGGTACGAACAGTGGTTCTCGCGGATTCCGACGATGCTGGCGATGGCCTGCCGACCACTGAAGCTCAGTCATAGGAATAGATCAGCGCGCCCACCAGCAGAGTCAGCAGCGCTGCTGGGCCGTCGTACTCGCCGACGACCTCGACACTCTGGCGGTCAGATCTGTCAACGATGGCGTTGAGTTTCATCGGTCTGCCACCGACCAATCCTTCGATGCGTCCCCTACTGCGGTCACCCTCGATCGATGCATACAGCGTGACGGAGTTGCTACCGAACGTTCCGTCGATGCTGATCGTGGCCGGGGCTATTGCTGGCGCCTCGACGGATGCGATGCGTGCAGTGAGCTCGTCGTCGCCGACGGACCCGGTGATGTCGGCGTAGCGAAATGCGTAGTAGTCGGTCAAGTGGAAGTCGCCGGTGAGCCGAACCGGATCGCCAGCGAAGGTCCGGTGCAGCTCGGTGACCGGGTCAAGGTTGCGATGGTTGTCGCCGATGTTCCAACTCACGTCCAGCGCCAAGCCGACAGATGTTCCGCGAGAGCCGGATCGATGGCGAGTCTGCATGGTGAACCGCACCGGCTCGGCACCAACGGTGCCATCAACAAGTGCACGCTGGTAGGTCAGGTCGACTGAGCTCACCTCGTCACGCTAACCCCGAGACGTGCCGCCAGGTCTGGTCCGTGGGTCCGCAGCGACCGACAGTTGTCAGATCGGCGCAACCATCGCCAGGGCGCCTGCGGCCTGGCCTTACGGTGGCACGGCTCACCGCCACCGATTATTTTGCTTGTAGCTCTACAATACTTGAGCTAGGTCAAGGATTATTGCGCTATGGGGTTGGGTCGAAGTGGATCTTCGGCCCAGGACCGACGTCGGCAGGCCGCCAGCCGGCGAGCACATCTCCCGCCCGCTGCAGCGGCAGGGTCCCGGCGATCAGCGGCACGGGGTTGACCCTGCCGTCGGCGAAGGCGGCGAAGGCGGCGATGGTGGCGGCCATGGCGGGAGAGCCGGAGAGATTGCCGATCACGGTGACATCTTTCGTCACCGCCTGCCGAGTGTCGACGATACTGGGCTGCGCCGCCAACCCGATGCAGACGATGGTGCCCCCCGGCTCGACGAGATCCATTGCCAGCTGCGGACTCTCGACGCCGTCGGAGGTATCAATTATCACCTGGAAGTCGCCCGCCGGAGTGTCCGCGAGCAGCGAATACTCGGCAGCGCCCATCGAGCTTGCCAGCGCCCGTCCGCGCTCCGAGCGGCCGATGGCATGTACCTGGGCGGCGCGCTGGGCGGCAAAGGCGATGGCCAGCGGGCCGATGGTGCCCGGACCGATCACCGCGACCCGTTGCCCCGCAACAACTCCGGCGCTGATCACCGCGCGAGTCGCGTTCGCGCCAGGTTCGACGATCGCCCCAGCAGTATCGGCATGTTCGGGACCCGTCAACACCAGCGCGCGCATCATTCGAATCTACCGGCGAACACCACCCAGCCACGACTTCTGACGCGTTCCGGCCCGACCGGTGCAGACCCATTGAACGCCAAGGAATCTCACGCTTGAATGATAGTGACCTCGTATCGTTGGAACTGGCTGTCGGCGGTCACGATGGGCACATCGAGAATCTGAGCCTGGGCGACCAGAAGTCGGTCGAACGGGTCACGGTGGTGATCGGGCAGCTCAGACACACGCAGAACGTGCGCGTGCTGGACCGACAGCGGCGTGGTGCCCGACCGTCGCATCCTGTCGGGCACATAGGTCACCGGGTCCTGAGGCAAGGGCAGCTTGCCGATCCGGTACTTGATGGCGATCTCCCAGGCACTGGCTGCAGAGAGCAGAAGTTCGACCCTCCGATCCTCGACGAGATCTCGGACGGTGTCCGGCAGCCGTTCAGGGTCTGCCTGCAACCACAACCACACGTGAGTATCGACCAGGAGGCGACTCACCGGTAGTAGCTCTCCACAATCTCGTCCGGTAGCGGGGCATCGAAGTCCTCCGGGACCGTGAACACGCCAATGTCGATGCCGAGGCTGCGCTTCGCTTTTTCCCGGATGGGCACGATCTTGGCGACCGGTTCACCTCCACGGAGAATTTCGATCTCCTGCCCGGCATCCACCAGTCGCAGCAACTGGGACAGCCGGGTCTTGGCTTCGTGAACGCCAACCTGCAGTGCTGTCGACTTAGTCATGGACTTAGTCTACTGACCGCGAGCAACGTCAAACACACAGCGCCGCAATCCGCTCCAGCACAGCTCGTCCACCCTCGGGTGTGCGACGGCCGAGCCCGCAGGCGGCGGCGATCTCCACCTCCCGGCCGAGGTGGCCGTCGATGATCGACCGGATCGACTTCTGATCGGCCAGCGGCTGCGCCTCGTGGGCGAAGCCGGCCGCGAACCGCACCTTGTCGGGCAGCTTGAGCTTGGCCAGCGGAGTGTAGAAGGCCCGATCGGTGGTAGCCGGAACATTGGCTGCCGCGAATGGTGCATGCACCAGATCCAGCGATCGCCCTGCCGGCCAGCCGCGGACGATCTCGTTGGTGAGCACCACCAGCGGGTCGACGTCGGACATGGTGCCGAGCGCCCGGTTGTTCATATCGCCGAGGCACAGGTGGACGGCGAACCTGGTGCCCCGGGCCGCTGCCGCCGCGATGCCGGTGATGTTGCGCGCCAGCAACTTTGCCAGCGGCTTGCGGGCAGCTCCCGGGGCCTTGGCGAGCAACACCAACTCGGCCGGCACCTCGATCTGAAACATGGTGTTGGCGCCGGTGATCTCGGCGACGGACCGGATCTCCGCCAGCGTCGCCTCGGTGAACGCCCGCCGGTTCCGCAGCGCGGCAATCGGCCCGAGGGTGAACATGGCGACGTCGAACGCGCCGGGCACCCCCTCCTGGAACGCCAGGTCCGGCCGGCCGGCCGCCGCGATCGCCTGCTGGAAATCCGGGAAGCTGTCCCGCACCGCCGCGACGTGCCCGAAGTCCAACGATGCGCCGTAGAGCGTGCTGCCCTTCTTCACTCGCATCCGCGGGATCTTGTCGTAGTCGGACCAGTCGCCCTGTTGGCTCAGCTCGAGGGCGGGGTGGCCGCGCAACCCCTCGATCACCGGAATCACCCAATCGCGGCGTGCACCGGTCTCACCGTCCGGTAGCGACTTCAGGTACGGCCCGAGGATGTCCAGCGCGGTCGTCATCGCGTCCCTCGCCGAGTCGCCGGGCAGACTGCCGACCAGATGTGCGGTGCGATGAGCCATGGGAATCTCCACGTCGTCGAGGCGGGCCGTCGGTCCAGCGTAGAGATTCAGCCTTCCGCTGCACAGAGTCGCGACGACCGCGACCGCCGAACCTGCCGATCGTCAGGCGCGATCCGTGGGCGGCCGGGCACCGTGAGTGGCAGCAAGCGTGGCTGGAGCTGCGCGATACTTCCGCGACACCATTGTCGCAGAGTGCTAGCGTGGTGGATATGAGCACGCTGTACCTGCGGAACGTTCCGGACGACGTGGTCGCTCGATTGGACGTGCTGGCCGGCCGAGCGGGAATGTCGGTGTCCATGTTTGCAGTTCGCGAACTCGCCGCAGCGGCGATGCGGGCAGACAACCCGGCCCTGCTGGACGAACTGCCCGACTTGGGCGTACCGATCCGTGACGTCGTCACTGGTCTGACGGCAGACCGCGCGGCCAGGTGATTGTCGTCGATGCGTCCGCGGCCGTAGCTGCGCTGCTCAACGACGGTCAGGCCCGCTCTCAGCTTCGGAGTGAGCAGCTGCACGCACCGCACCTCATCGATGCGGAGATCGCCCAGGCGATGCGCCGGCTGGTCGCAGGCGGGACCATGTCGGCCGCGCAGGGTTGGTCGGCACTCGACACCTGGCGCCGGATTGGCATCAGGCGATCGCCGGTCGTCGGGCTGCTGCCCCGGATCTGGAGATTGCGCGACACCGTGACGGCGTACGACGCCAGCTACGTCGCCCTGGCCGAAGTCTTGGGCTGCCCGTTGCTGACGGCCGACGCGCGGCTGTCCCGCGCGCCTGGAGTCAACTGCGCCGTCACCGTCGTCCCTGGATGAACTCGGCCCACGGAGAACCGGGTCACCGGTGATCCGGTACGGCCGACGAATGGAGACCGTCAGGCGCGGATCCGCGGCGGTCCGAGCACCGTCAGGGGTGGCAGTTCGCCGACGAACTTTTCCAGCTCGACCATGGCGTGCTGACCGGTGGTGCCCTGCCCGAGCGAGGATGTCCCGACATCGGTGGTCAGCACATTCGGGTTGCCGTGCAGGCAGTTTCCGTCTTCGTCCGGGTCGTACCAGGCTCCCGTCGACAGCTGGACGACGCCGCTAACCAGTTCCTCGGATAGCACCGCGCCGGCCAAACACCAGCCCTTCGCATTGCGTAGCCGCACCACATCGCCATCCGAAATATCGCGCGCCGCAGCATCTTTCGGGTTGATCCGGACCGGCTCCCGACCGGCGACCTTAGACGACTGTGAGTACCCGCCGACATCGAGTTGGCTGTGCAGCCTGGTCTTGGGCTGGTTCGCGATCAGCTGCAAGGGATACATGTCGGCCGCCGCCCAGTCGGCGGGTTCGAACCAGGTCGGGGTACCGGGGCAGTCCTGGTAGCCGAACGCCTCGATCTCGCCGGACTGCAGGTGGATGCGGCCGCTCGGGGTGCGCAGCGGCTCGCCGGACGGGTCGGCCCGGAAGCCGGCCAGCAGCACCTGGTTGTCCG
>JALYVK010000014.1 GCA_030853265.1 Actinomycetota bacterium | reverse complement strand
GGAACACCCGGGTCAACACCCCCACCGATACAAGATCCGACAACCGACGATCCGACTCCGGCTTCACCCACCCAGCACGAGGCATAGCACCAAACTACACCCTTGTAAGCTTAACTGAACGGTATTGCAGCTAGCCCGGGGCTTTCATGAACGCGGCGCGTTGATCAACTGAAAAGTGCTCCAGGCCAACGAGAATCGGGGATGTCGAGTCACCAGTTCTGTCAGCCTTGGAGCACCTTCATGGTGAAGAATATCGGGTTGTATCCGCGTGTCCAGACCGACACGGCAGCGACGAAGGTCGTGTCCCAGGCCGGGGCTGTTGCGTTGGTCGAGACGGTCCGCGCCGCGGGCCTGGACCGGGGTTTGTCGCAGGCGCTGAGCCGGTGGCGCAAGCCGTTGGCGCGGCATGACCCGGGCAAGATCCTCACTGATCTCTCGATTGCGTTGGCGGTCGGCGGGGACTGCCTGGCTGACGTGGCGGTGTTGCGCGCGGAGCCTTCGGTGTTCGGGGCGGTGGCCTCGGACCCGACGGTGTCGCGGCTGGTCGACACCCTCGCCGCCGACCCTGACCGGGCGTTGAAAGCGATCGACTCCGCCCGGGCAGCCGCCCGCGCGCAGGTGTGGGCCGCAGCCGGTCAGCACTCCCCGGACCACGGCGCGAGCGTGGAGGACCCGGTGGTCATCGACATCGACGCCACCTTGGTCACCGCGCACTCGGAGAAGGAACTGGCCGCCCCGACGTTCAAGCGCGGCTTCGGATTCCACCCGCTGCTGACGTTCCTCGACCACGGCCAGGATGGCACCGGCGAGCCGCTGTCGACCATGCTCAGAAAAGGAAACGCCGGCTCGAACACCGCCGCCGACCACATCACAGTGCTCAAGGCAGCGTTCGCGCAACTGCCCAGGCACCGGCCCGGCCGGCGGCCGGGACGGTCGGTGCTGGTCCGCGCCGACGGCGCCGGCGGCACCCACGAGCTCCTGTCGTGGCTGACCGGGCAGCGCGTGCAGTACTCCGTCGGGTTCACCCTGCCCGACACCTTCCCCGCCGAATTGGCATTACTGGACAACGCGAAACTCTGGCAGCCGGCCTACGACGGGTCCGGTCAGATCCGGGACGGGGCGTTCGTCGCCGAAGCCACCGGCCTACTCAACCTCGGCTCCTGGCCCGAAGGGATGCGAGTCATCATCCGCAAAGAACGCCCGCACCCCGGCGCGCAACTACGCATCACCGACCACGACGGCAACCGGGTCACCGCCTTCGCCACCAACACCACCCGCGGCCAACTCGCCGACCTCGAACTGCGACACCGCCGACGGGCGAGGTGTGAGGACCGCATCCGGATCTCGAAAGACACCGGGCTGCGCAACCTGCCCCTGCATGACTTCGACCAGAACCGGATCTGGCTCGCGATCGTCGCCCTGGCCGTCGAACTCACCGCCTGGCTGCAACTGCTCGCTTTCACCGACCACCCCGCGAGACGGTGGGAACCCAAACGCCTACGGCTGCGGCTGTTCTCCATCGCCGCCCGCATCGCAGACCACGGCCGAACCCGACGCCTGCACCTACCGGCCCACGCCCCCTGGGCCCAGCTCCTCGCCGAGGCCATCGACCGGCTACAGCTCATCCCCGCACCCTGCTGAACACCACACCACCACAACCACCATCAGGACACCGACCGGCCAGTGGAACCGGCGCACCGAGCGACCTCGGCCACACAGTCATGGCCCTTACGGCACAACCTCCGATCACAGAGGCTGCCGCCTCAGACCAGCGATCACCAACTGCACCATGAAAGATTCGGGCTAGAGACTGCGTTCAGCTAGAGATTGCTTTCGACTAGGGATTGCTTTCGTTTAGAGACCGCGGCGAGGCTTCGGTATAGGCAATCCGTCCTGTCTCTGGCTCCGAACCATTGATATGCCCGCCTCGCCCAGCTTCGCCGAAACCCTCCTCGGCGGTGCTCTGCGCGTTCGGATAGCCAAACCCAGGGTCCGTCTACCATGACGGATATGCGCTTAGAGCGACAATCTTCGACTTCCGGTGCCCACTCGGCCAGCCGGCCCGCTGAACCAAATCTCGAAGAATTGCTCGCAGCGTCCGCCCGCGGTAACGAGCAAGCTTTCGCCACTCTCTATGACCTGACCTCGTCCCGGGTGTACGGCATGGTGCTGCGAGTGGTGCGCGATGCCGCCCAGTCCGCCGAGGTCACCCAGGACATCTACCTCGAGGTGTGGCGCCAGTCCGCCCGCTTCGATCCCAGCAAGGGTGCGGTGCTGCCCTGGCTGCTGATGATCGCGCACCGCAGGGCGGTCGACCGGGTCCGCGCCGCGCAGTCCGCGGTAGTACGTGATGACAAGTACGCGGTGCTGAACGAGGAACGACCGTTCGACTCGGTGAGCGAGCAGGTGCAGACCAGCCTGGAAGCGCAGCGGGTACGCAAGGTCCTCAATGACCTGACGCCGGCCCAGCGCGAAGCGGTGAGCTTGGCCTACTTCGGCGGCTACACCCACAGCGAGGTCGCCGAGCTGCTCAAGATCCCATTGGGAACGGTAAAAACTCGAATACGTGATGGATTGATCCGAATGCGCGATGCACTGGGGGTTACAACATGAGCGACGAGCTGAATGTGCTAGCCGGCGCCTATGCTCTGGACGCCCTTGACGAGGACGAACGAATTCTCTTCGAGCAGCACCTGGAAGAGTGCGACGAGTGCACCGAGGAGGTTCGGGGCATGCGGTGCGCCGCGAGCGAGCTGAGCCGGACGACCGAGGTGTCGCCTCCCCCGCAGCTGCGGGCCGACGTGCTGGCCTCGATCTCGCAGGTTCGCCCGCTCGCCCCGGTGGTCGACAATGTGATCGCGCTGCACCGGGCCCGGGCCGCCCGGTCGGTCTGGCAGGTAATGGCCGCCGCCTGCGCGATAATCGCGATCGTGGCTGCTGGCTGGGGCTTCTCCCAGCACCGGACCACCAGCCGTACCTCGGCCGCCCAGGTGTCGGCGGTGCAGAAGCTGCTGGCTGCGCCTGATCTCAGGGCAAGCACCACCGCCTTCGAAAAAGGCAGCGGAACCCTGGTCTACTCCAAGGACGAGCACAAGCTGGTGCTGATCGGGCACGGCATGCCGGCATTGGCCAGCGACAAGACCTATCAGCTGTGGATGCTGCCGACCACCGGCGATGCCATCTCGGCCGGGACGTTCACCCCGGATAGCGCCGGCAACGTCGAGCTACCGGCAGCCGGTGACCTGACCGGCATCCCGAAGATGGGGATCTCGGTGGAGCCCGCGGGCGGTTCGGCCCAGCCAACCGCCGGCACCGTCCAGCTACTGAACCTGTAAGTCCCGTCCGGGACCGATTTCGCGGCCCGAGTTTCCACAACACGCCGACGGCGCTGGAAACTCGGGCCGCGAAATGCGTTAGGGGTGGTTGGCCAGGTCGGCCAGCACCGCGGACAGATCTTGGGCCTGCTTGCCCTGTTCTGGGGTGAGTGCCGCCAGCCGGCTGCGGTGGATCGCCTCGAACACCGTCGCCATCGCCTCGAACAGCGCCGGCTCCGCCCCGGCCTCGCCCTGGGTCAGCGCGATCTGGCGCATCTCGCCGGGATAGCGGTCGGACTTGCTCGCGGCCGACGCGACCAGCTGAGCCGCCGTCCGGACGTGCTCGGGTAGGTCCCGGCCAAGGTCGGCCAGCACCACGTCGGTCACCCCGTGCCACTCGGCGGTCTGCAGCGCCTGGCTGAACAGCGCCGCCAGCCCCTTGTAGACCGAGGCGGTGCACATCTTCACCGCCGACGCGGTACCGAGTTCGGTCCCCAGCACCCGCACATCCAGCTGCGGCGTCGCCAGCACCTCGAGCTGCTGGACGTCCGGGCCGGACAGATAGACGATGGTCGCCGGCCGGTCCGGCCCGGGCGGCCCACCGCTGATCGAACCGTCCACCAGCCGGCAGCCCGCGACCGCCAGCTCGGCGTGTACCCGGTGCAGGGTGGCCGGCGCGATGGCATTCAGGTCCAGCACCAGCGGCCGAACCCCGGCGTCTGCCGCGGCCCTTGCGATACTGGCCGCGGCTGCTACCGCGCTCGCCGGCGGCAGCACGCTGACGACCAGATCGGCCTGGCCGACCACCTCGACCAGGCTGGGCAGCAGCTCGATGCCCTCGGCGAGCGAGGCTGTCCGGGGACTGCGGCCGGCGACGGTGGCCACCACTCGGCTACCGCTTGCCGACCAGCAGCGGCCCAACGCGCTGCCCATCGCGCCGGGGCTGACGATTGCGATGGTGCGCAGGTCGGTCACGCGACCATTCTGACCCGCGCAACACCGGTTCGCTCGCACGGTGCCCCCAACGCGTGGCGCAACCAGACGATACGGTGAGGCGATGCCGATCCGGATCGATCTGAACGCCGACCTCGGCGAGGGTTTCGGACACTGGACGTCCGGGGACGACGAGGCACTGCTGTCGATCGTCACCAGCGCCAACATCGCCTGCGGCTTTCATGCCGGCGATCCGTTGATCATGCGCCGGGTCTGCGCGCAGTCGGTCGAGCGGGGCGTTGCGATCGGCGCTCAGGTCGGCTACCGCGATCTGGTCGGCTTCGGACGGCGCCGGATCGAGATCGCCCCGGCCGAGCTCACCGCCGACCTGCTCTACCAGCTGGGTGCGCTGGATGGCTTCGCTCGGGCGGCCGGCGACCGGGTCCGCTACCTCAAGCCACACGGCGCGCTGTATAACACCGCGGTGACAGATCCCGTGCAGGCGCAGGCGATTGTCGATGCGCTGCTGGCCTGGAACACCGAGCTGCCGGTGCTGACGCTACCCGGATCGCGACTCGCGGTGGCCGCCGCCGATGCTGGATTACCCGTTATCGTCGAGGCATTCGCCGATCGCGGCTACCGGGCCGATGGCACCCTGCAGCCACGCGACCAGCCGGCGGCGGTCATCCACGACCCGGCGGCAATAGCCGAGCGATCGGTCCGGCTGGCGCTGACCGGTGAGCTGGCCGCGGTCGACGGCAGCATCCTGACTGTCCAGGCGGACTCGCTGTGTGTGCATGGCGATACCCCCGGGGCGGTGGCCATCGCACGAGCCGTCCGGGATGTGCTGACCGCCGCCGGGGTCGAGCTGGCCAGGTTCAACTGATGGACTTCACGGTTATGGCCTATGGTGATCGAGCCTTGCTAGTCGAGTTCGACGAGGCCAGCTCGGTGATCCGGTTCCGGGACAGCGTGCGGTTGCAAGGGCATCGTGGCATCCGTTCGGTGGTGCCGGCGGCCCGTACCGTCCTGGTCGAGTTCGATCCGGCGCTGGTTGAGCGGGCCGAGCTGACCGCGCTGCTGCGAACCTGCGCGCGAGCCCCGGCAGCTCCGGCGGCCGTGACCGGCGAACCGACAGAGCTTGCGGTCTACTACGACGGGGCCGACCTGGCAGCGGTGGCTGAGGAGTCCGGGATGTCGGTGGAATCGGTCATCGGTCGACACATCAGTGCCGAATACACCGTGCAGTTCTGTGGATTCTCCCCCGGCTTCGGCTATCTGACCGGTCTCGACCCGGCACTCCGACTCCCCCGACTGGCCAGTCCACGGGCTGCCGTGCCGGCCGGTTCGGTCGCCATCGCCGATGAATACACCGGCGTGTACCCGCGCTCGTCGCCGGGCGGCTGGCGACTGCTCGGCCGCACCGACGCCAACCTGTTCGGCCTCGACCGCACCCCACCGGCGCTGCTCACCCCCGGCAGCCGGGTACGGCTCGTCCGGCAATGATCCTGTTCTGGCCGCGATGATAGAGGTGTTGACGCCCGGGCCACTGGCGACGATGCAGGATCTGGGACGTACCGGCTACCTCGAGCTCGGGGTCGGTCGGGCCGGGGCCGCCGACCGGTATGCCCACCGGTTGGCCAACCGGCTGGCCGGCAATGTCGAATCCGCCGCGACGATCGAGATTACCCTGGGCGGCTTGGCAATCCGGTTGCTGGACGCGGCCACCATCGCCCTGACCGGTGCCCGCTGCGACGGCGCGTCCGGCTGGAACACCGCGCTCAGCCTGGCCGCGGGCAGCACCGTCCGGCTCGGCCCGCCAGCCACCGGGCTGCGCAGTTACCTTGCCGTACGCGGTGGATTCGCGGTCACCTCGGTGCTCGGTTCGCGGTCCAGCGACACGCTGTCCGGCCTCGGTCCGCCACCGCTACGGGCCGGCGACCGGCTGCCGGTGGGCGACCAGGTGATCGGGCCGCCGTCCGACGAGGCGATCAGCCGGCCTGTGAGCCGTCCCGGGATTCGGGTAGTGCCTGGACCGCGCGCCGACTGGTTCAGCGACCCGGCCGGCCTGTTCGACCAGTCCTGGTCGGTGTTGCCCGCCAGCAACCGGATCGGGATCCGGCTGGACGGCTCACCACTGCACCGGGCACGCGGCGGCGAACTGCCGAGCGAACCGACGTTGCCGGGCGCCATTCAGGTGCCGCCGGACGGCCGGCCGATCGTGCTCGGTCCGGACGCCCCGGTCACCGGCGGATATCCGGTGATTGCCGTGGTGTTCTCGGCCGATCTGGACCTGCTGGGCCAGCTGCGTCCCGGCTCGCAGGTCCGGTTCACCGTACTCGGCGGATAACCCGGACTCAGCTCTCGGTACGGATCGGCCGGCCCACCGAGCTGATGCACCGGCCAGAATCGAGATTCCACTTCCAGCCATGCATCTGGCAGGTGAGCACGTTGCCGTCCACCCGGCCGAACCGGGTCAGGTCGGCCTTGAGGTGCGGGCACCGGCGCTGGAAGGCGTAGCCGCCCATGGTGATCGTCTCGTCGTCGTTGGCGGCCTCGGCGAACCAGCCCTCGGCGTAGTTCAACCGCTCCTCGGACAGGCATTTGAAGAAGGTGTACACGAACTCGTTGTACGGCCCGACCCGGGTCGCGGTGAACCGGCAGGACAGGAACAGCGAGTTCACCCAGTCGATCTCGTGCTCATGGATCAGCTGTTCGAGGTAGACCCGCTTGGTCTGGAAGCGGTAGCGAACCTTCTCATCGGCATAGGGCCTGACCTCGCGGGTAACGAAGTCCAGGATGAAGTCGATATCGCCGCGCTCTTCGTCGACGGCAGTGAACCGGACGCCGCCGTTGATGCCAGCCGCCATCCGGTCGGCCTCTTCCAGCAGCGGGGTGAACCAGGCGGTGATCTCGGCGAGCACGTCGATCTCGGGATGCGCCCAACCGAGCTTGGCCTGCTCGACGGCTGGCTGGCGCCGATCGCGCATGTCCTCCAAGTAGGAGGTCTTGTCAGCGAACAGCTTGGCCACCTCGGCGTCCGGCATCGGATGGCGTACCGGGCAGCCGGGCTCGGACACCTCGGCCACGGTGCCGGGCAGCAACAGCCGGCCATTGTCCCGGCCGTTGTCGCGCAACCAGTCCAGGTAGACCGACTGATCCGGGAAGATATTGGATTCGTCGCCGAAGATGTCGTTGAAACCCCAGAGCTCGTCGTCCAGGAAGCACGGCGGCCCAGCGGTCGGGAACACGTAGCTCGCCTCGAGATCGGCGATGTAGCGCAGCGACCGGTCGAACTGCCGCTCTCGCTTGGTCGCGCCGAGCGCCTGCTTGGCGCGCTTGGGCAGGTCATAGACCATCGGGAACCAGATCGCGCCGGAGAACTGCAGCAGGTGCACATCGACGTGGCCGAGTTCGGCAAACCTGGTCAGATCCGAGGGCCGGGCGTCGTTCTGGTTCAGCACGATGGTCTGGCCGTCGGACAGCCAGAGCGCGGAATCGCCGATCGGCCCGTCGGTGGGGGAGATCAGCGATTGGATCATCACCTGCAGGCCGTCGAGTTCCACCACCTCGTCGTTGCTGGTCTTGACGAAAGAGGTGAAACCGAGCTCGCGCAGCCGGTCCTCGAGTTCGGAGGTCGGGTAGTTCGGCAGCAGGACGGTGGCCTTCTTGCTGACATGCCGCTTGAGGTGCTCGGGGTCGAAGTGGTCGCGATGCAGGTGCGAGACGAACAGGTAGTCGGCCTGGCCGATGGTGTCCCAGTCGAGTTCCGAGTTGTCCGGAAACGGAAACCAGGAACCGAAATATGCCGGATTGACCCACGGGTCGGTCAGGACGCTGCCGTGCTCGGTCTCGATCAGGACACTGGCGTGCCCCAGGCCCGTCACCCGCATATACCCGCTACCCCATTCCAGCCGTCGGATCGAACTGCTGCCAGAACTCCACGGTAGTCGCTGGTCCGCCCGGGGTCAGCGACCGGACTCCGGCGCGGCTTCGGGTGGCGGAGCGCTGCCGGCCTGTCCAGCGGGCCCGTCCGCAGTCGGCCGGCCGGCGACCAGTACCAGCCGCAGCAGCGCCAGAACGAGGACATCGAGCCCGAAGCCGACCAGGCCCAGCCACTGGGTCCGGTTGAACAGCACCACCTGGGTCACCAGCAGCTGCACCAGCACCGCCCGCTGCAGCCAGGTCACTCCGGCATCGCGACGGCCCCGGAGCACGCCGGCCACCCCGACCACCAGCAGGGTCGCGCTGAGCAGGCTGGGCAACCCGGTGTCGAACACCGTCGGCAGCGCGGTTGCCTTGCCCGGATGGGTGATCGCAATCACCGCCGACAGCACCAGGTCCGCGGCCACCAGCGCCGCCGCACCCAGCACGACCCGATCCGCGGTGCCACCGGTGAGTACGGTGTCGACCGGCGCGAGCAGCCGGTCCCGCACGCCGCTGAGCACGGTCTCGACGTTGCGATCGTCCGGCCGCTGCGCGGTCAGGCCCTGTCGCACGCCGGCGGCCGCCTCTTGCAGGCCCGAGGTCTCATCGACGCCGTCCAGCAACCGCAGCGCGTAGTCCCGGTGCGCGGTGTCCAGCTGTCCGAGCGCCAGATCCGATAGCGCTGCCGAGGCCAGCGCCAGCCGCCGCCGGTCGTTGAGCGGGCGCCGCTGCAGCACCTCGCGCACGCCGAGGTAGAAGGCGACGAATACCGCGTACATGATCGCGATGGCCGGTTTGAAGAAGTAGTTGACGTCCTTGGTGAGGAACTTGCCGACCTCGTCGATGAACAGTCCGAAGCCGATTCCCCCGATGAACGCCGCGCGAATGCGAACCAGGGTGCCGGGGAAGATCTCCATCACGACGATCGCGACCCCCATCAGCAGGCCGCCCCAGAGCACGTGCGCGACGTGCAGGCCACCACCACCGACCTGCGGGTAGCCGGCCACCGCGAGCAGGGTACGTACCACCAGGACGGTGGCCACCGCGCTGAACAGGAACATCTCGAACCGGGCCAGCGCCCGATGATCGCGCCAGGAGCCCGAGGCCGCACTGCCCTGGCCGTCAGCGCCCGACGGGCTCTCAGCCACCGAGCACGGCTAGCAGCTCGGGCAGCAGCGCCTGCAACGCCAAGCCCCGGTGGCTGATCCGATCCTTGTCCGCCGAGGGCAGTTCCGCGCTGGTCTGCTGGTAACCGGCCGGGACGAAGATCGGGTCGTAGCCGAAGCCGTTGGAGCCGCGCGGCTGCCGGATCAGCCGGCCGGGCATCACCCCGTCCCGGACGATCTCGGCACCCCCGGGGACGACCAACGCGACCGCGCAGTGAAACGCCGCGCCGAGCCGCTCGTCCGGGGTGTCGCTGACCTGGGCCAGCAGCAGGTTCAGGTTTGCCGCGTCCGCGCCGGGTTGCTTGGTGCCGTCGGCGGCCACCGCGGCCGGTCCCGACCAGCGTGCCGACAACACGCCCGGCATCCCGTTGAGCGCGTCCACCGCCAGTCCCGAATCGTCGGCCACCGAGATCAGGCCGGTGTGTCGCACCGCCTCGCGCGCCTTGAGCAGCGCGTTGTCGGCGAAGGTCGCGCCGGTCTCGGGAACCTCATCGAAGGCCGGCACGTCGTCCAGCCCGAGCACCTCGACGCTCAGCCGGGGCGCCAGGATCCGCCGCAACTCCTCGAGCTTGTGCGCGTTGCGGGTGGCCAGCAGCAGCCGCGCGCTCATTTAGCTGGCCAGCGCGGTGCTCTGGCGCTGGGCCAGGTCCGCGCAGCCGGCGACCGCGAGGTCGAGCAGCGCATCGAGCTCTTCGCGACGGAACGGGACGCCCTCGGCGGTGCCCTGCACCTCGACGAATTCGCCCTTGCCGGTGACCACCACGTTCATATCGGTCTCGGCCCGGACGTCCTCTTCGTACATCAGGTCCAGCCTGGGTTCGCCATCGATCACGCCGACCGACACGGCCGACACCGTGTTGATCAGCGGGGTCGGCTTGGCCAGCGAGCCGCGCTTGTCCAGCCAGCTGATCGCGTCGGCCAGCGCGACGTAGGCGCCGGTGATGGCTGCGGTCCGGGTGCCACCGTCGGCCTGCAGCACGTCACAGTCGATGGCGATCGAGTTCTCACCGAGCGCGGACAGGTCGACCGCGGCCCGCAGCGAGCGGCCGATCAGCCGGCTGATCTCGTGGGTACGGCCGCCGATCTTGCCGCGTACCGACTCGCGGTCGTTGCGGGTCAGGGTGGCCCGCGGCAGCATCGAATACTCGGCGGTCACCCAGCCCAGCCCGCTGCCACGGCGCCAGCGAGGCACCCCCTCGGTCACCGAGGCCGCACACAGCACCTTCGTCTCGCCGAACTCGATCAGTGCCGAGCCTTCGGCGTAGGCCTGCCAGTTGCGGGTGATGGTGATCGGACGAAGCTGGTCGGCCGCGCGGCCGTCGGGACGAGAACTCATGGCGGTCAGCCTATCCAGCGCCGGCCGGGCGCGGTGTCGGGCGGCTGGCGAACTGGTGCCAGCGGCCGTGCCAGCCGGTGCCAGCGGCGTGTGCGAGTGCTGCCAGCGGCGACCCGCAGAGTGCTAACAGAACACCGCGGCGCGCAAGCGATCGCGGTCTGAGGATCGGAGACAACCATGAACTACGCAATCGAGGCCACCGGCCTGACCAAGCGATTCGGTAACACCCAGGCATTGGCGGGGGTCGACCTGGCGGCCAGAGAAGGCACCGTACTGGGTGTCCTCGGTCCGAACGGGGCGGGCAAGACCACCGCCGTCCGGATCTTGGCGACCCTGCTGTCGGCCGACGCCGGCAGCGCCCGGGTGGCGGGTTTCGACGTCGCCCGGGACGCCCACAAGGTCCGCCAGCAGATCGGCCTGACCGGGCAGTACGCCTCGGTGGACGAGGACCTGACCGGCACCCAGAACCTGCAGATGATCGGCGAACTGCTGAACCTGACCCGGCGCGATGCCAAGGTCCGGGCCGCCGAACTGCTCGAATGGTTCGACCTGACCGAGGCCGCCAGCCGGACCGCAAAGACCTACTCCGGTGGCATGCGCCGCCGGCTGGATCTGGCCGCGAGCCTGGTCGGTCGGCCGGCGGTGATCTTCCTGGACGAGCCCACCACCGGCCTGGATCCGGCCAAGCGCGAGGAGATGTGGGACGTGGTGCGTCGGCTGATCTCGGACGGCTCCACCGTCCTGCTGACCACCCAGTACCTGGAGGAGGCGGACGCGCTGGCCGACGAGATCAGCGTGATCGACCGGGGCCGGGTCATCGCACACGACACCCCGGATGGCCTCAAACGGGTGGTCGGTGGGCTGCGGCTGGCCGTCCGTCCATCAGACGAGAGCCGGCTGACCGAAGTAGCCGGGATCCTGTCCGGCATTTCCGGGACGCAACCCGAGCCGACCGGTCGGGCCACCCTTACCGTCCCGGTCGAATCGGACCTGGCACTCACCGACGCGGTGGCCCGGCTCGGCAATGCCGGCATCGCGGTCACCGAACTATCCCTGCACCTGCCCAGCCTGGACGAGGTGTTCTTCACCCTGACCGGCAAGGCCACTACCACCGAGGAGGACGCAGCATGACCAGCGCAATCGCCCTTACCCCACCGAAATCCCCTGTTGCGAGCGGGCCAAACCCGATCGCCTCAGGCTCACTAATGACGACCATGCGGCACGCTCGGGTGATTGCCCGGCGCAGCCTGATCAAACTCACCCGCACTCCGGAGCAGCTGATCGACGTCACGCTGCAGCCGGTGATCTTCCTGGCCCTGTTCACCTACATCTTCGGCGGCGCGATCGCCGGCGGCTCCCAGCACCAGTACCTGCAGTTCCTGGTGCCTGGCCTGCTCGGCCAGTCCATCGCGATGGCCGGCGTGGCGCTCGGCCAGAACCTGAATGCCGATATCGAGAAAGGCGTCTTCGACCGGTTCCGATCCTTGCCGATCGCCCGCTCGGCACCCTTGGTCGGAGCGGTGCTGGCCGACGTGGTCCGCTACGTCATCGTCTGCGTGATGTTCGCGGTGTTCGGCTCGATCATGGGCTTCCGAGTTGAGACGAACTGGTTCGCAGCCATCGCCGCGTTCGGCTTGTCGATCGCGTTTGCTCTGTGTTTCTGCTGGATATCGGTGTTCGTCGGCATGGTTGCCCGTACCTCGGGCAGCGTGCAGGGCATCATGTTCCTGCTGGTATTGCCTTTGAGCTTCGGCAGCAACACCTTCGTCAGCGTGAACACCATGCCAGGCTGGTTGCAGGCTTTCGTCAAGGTAAACCCGATCTCGCACCTGGTCAGCACCGTGCGCGGGTTGATGCTGGGCGGCCCGGTCGCCTCGAACCTGGCCTGGACACTCGGCTGGATGGCGGCCCTACTGGCCATCTTCGTCCCGCTCGCGCTGCGCGGCTACCGCCGGCGCGCCTGACCGTCATCGCTTGCTCGCTTGGCTCCTGGCCCGTCCTAATGGGCTAGGAGCCAAGGGTCATGCTCGGCAAACAGTAGGGCAGTCAGCGCCGTTTCGGTTCGCCGATCTCGGCGCCCGCGAGCAGTCGCTGGACGTTCCACCGCAGTCGATCGTCGAGGCCGAGTGAGATCAGCGTCGAAGGCTTAACGGCGTCCAGGGCACCACTAAGGGCGGCGAGGGTCTCGCCGATGATCGTCTCGGCGCGGGCCGCGACGATGACACCCCACGAGGTCGCTTCGGCGACAATGCGTTCGACCGACATGCGTCGGTGGTCGAAAACACCGTCGACAGCAAGCGCGAGGTCGAACTTGATCAGGCCTTCCTGAAACAGGTTAGGCAGCGCATCGTAGATCTGCGCGAGTTCGGTTCCGGTGGGCAGGTGCATCAGGGCGACGTTCTTGGCATGGGCGTCGTTGTTTCCGATGGCGACGTGGAACGTCAGATGCCGGAGCCACTGTGCGACGGTCGCGTCCCCGCCGGGGATCGAACCGAGCAGTTCGCCGATACGCCGGACGGTTGCCCGGCGAGGGTCAGTCGGCCAGTCGGGTTCCTGGAACTTCACGTCGGTGTCCCGCCAGTCCAGTCCCATCGCCTGTGCGAGGTCTTCCTGGTGGTGTAAATGGACCTGCCCATTGACGAGTTCGCGGTCGAAGCGTTCGATCGCCAAGTAGGTGGTGCGGCCTGCTTTGCGGATCTCGCTGCGGTACGCGGACAGGCCGATGTGTCGGGCGAGCAGGTGGCTGTAGTGCTCGTCATAGAGTCGGTTCGGACGCGCGATGACCTGCGGCTTGAGGATCCAGGTCGAGTGCGCGCGGCCGTGGGGATAAGACCACTGCCCGTCGACCTCGGCTACCAGCACTTTGGGCTGATAGCCGGGCAGGGTGGAGCGGCTGTCGTCGGGGATGCCCTGGTCCGACTCCTTGAGGGCTTGCCTGAGCTTGGCGGCCAGCGCCCGATCGGTGAGCGGCTCGTACTCCGATCGGTTCGGGACGCTCTCTCCCGGCCGACGCAGAGTGACCGCGCCGGCGATCGAGCCGCCGAACTCGTTCAGCAGCGCAAACAGGTCGCCCGAGTCGATGTGGCGCTTGGCGGCCATCTTCTCGCGGTGGTTGCCCTCCGGGACGTAACCGCCGAGGAAGTCCGACACCGCATCGACCGGCGGGCGCCGGCCCGACAACGTCGCGAACGCCTCGGACAGCAGGATGCCGCCAGCGGAGTAGCTGCGGTCAACGGCGAGCGTGACGCGGCTGCGGTCGCGGGCGTCCGGCGCGACGGCGCCGACGAAGTCCTCGTGGAGGAATAGGTCAAGCGTCGGCACGGTCATCTCCGTAGGTCAGGGTGACGGTGATGCCGAGTTCGTGCAGCACCCGGAACAGCCGCGATGTGTAGACGTTGCCCGTACCGGACTCGAGATCGACCATATAGTCGCGGGAGAACGCCAGGCGTTCGGCCAGGTCGGTCTGGCTGATGTCGGCGTCCTCGCGGGCAGCCTTGATCACTGCGGCGACGTCCTGCTGCTTCCGCGCGTTGAGGGTAGGCATCTCGTACCTCCAGTGTGGGGATATCCCCACACTACACGAAGTGGGGATATCCCCACACAGTGCTAAGTGGGGATATCCCCACAGAACTCTGGCTGGCCCGCCGCCAAGACCGATTACGTGCTACTCGTGGCAGTTAGCTAACTAACTAAAGCTATAACTCGACCGATCGGGGATCCACCAGTTCCAGGGCGGCGGCCCGATCAAGTGCGCGTCCGGCGAGAAACTCCTTCTCGTACCGCGCCATTCCCAGCGCCTGCACCAAGTTCTCTCGCAACCGCAGCCCGAGCGGATCGGTCGGATCGGGTGCGCCTCGCAGTTGCGCCGCCGCGCCGTGGATCCGCGCCGCCGCCACCATCGCCCCTGCCGCGCACGCCCAACCCGCGACTGCTACCGCAACGCTAGCCATCACCGGCATGTCCCGGGTGCCGATGCCGTACTCGTAGGCGAGGGTCACCCGCTCCCGGGCGGCGTCGAGATCACCTTTGGCGATAAGCAGAATCGCCAAGGTAGCCAGTGAAATCGCCGGCAGGTGGCCGTTCGTCCGGCTCATCGGCAGTAGTTGATCGAGTTCGGTCGCGATCCATTCGCGCAGCCGATCGATGGTTTCGCCATCGCCCTCGATGAAGGCGATGCTGGCATACGCGGCATCGACCAGCAGCCGCTGCGCCCGGCTGCCGACTTGGAACTCGAAGTCCCCGGTCATCGCCAGTTGGGCTTTGGCAGCCGGGATATCGCCGGTCCGCACGTAGAGATCGGCAAGTCGCAGGCGCAGCATCGATTCATCCGGCACCGCGCCGAACTCGACCAGGTACTGGGCGGCCCGCTGGTAGGCCGCGATGGCCTCGGTCAGGTCGCCGTCAAGAACCTTGAGATGGGCGACCGCTGCCCAGGTCGAGGCCATCCCCCAGCGGTCACCGATCTCGATGAACAGCGCCAGGGCGGCCTCGGAATCGACCCGCATCGCTACCAGGTCGCCCTCGTTCTCGTGCAGGTGTGCTCGAAACATCAGCGAGGACGCCCGGATCCATGGGTCGGTTGACCCCATCGCCGGCTCGAGCGCCTCCTGCGTTCGCTCCGGGGATCCGGCGAAGAAGGTCAGGATGGACCGCAGCAGCGGCAAGGTCGGGTGGACGGGCTCGTCGAAGGCGCCCAACCGATCGAACAGGTGCGCCATCCGGCGCAGGCTCCGCTCGTTCTCCTCGGGGCTCCCGGTCCCGAACGCGGTCGCGGCCATATTGAGCTCGCGCATCGCATCGACCAGGACCCGCAGCGGGCTGTCATAGTCCTGGCTGCTGTCCAGCACCAGGCCGAGCCACCGGGACGCTTCGCTGTGCCGGCCCAGCGTCATCCAGTACCAGGACAGCGCGTACGCCAGCGCGATGGCCTCCTCCGGAACGTCCGCCTCAGCCAGATAGGCCAATGCGGAAAGGATATTGTCACGCTCGGCCTCCAGGAACCGCAGATGGTCGAGCTGTTCAGGTCCGCGTAACCCGTCCACGTGCTGCTGTGCCAGCAGGGCGAAGTGACGGGCGTGGCGCAGTCGCAGCGTGGCCAACTCGACACGTTCGGCCAACTGCTCGATGCCGTACTCGCGGATGGTCTCGAGCATCTGGTAGCGCACCGAACCGTCCGCGCCGTTCGGGCCGACCTGCAATAAGGACTTGTCCACCAGGGCACTCAGCAGGTCGAGCACCGCGTCACCGGCCAGCCGGTCATCGGCGCACACCGCCTGCGCGCTGGCCACCGTCGCACCGGACGGGAAGATCGCCAGCCGCTCGGCCAGCAGCCGCTCGACGTCGGTGAGCAGATCCCAACTCCACTCGACCACGGCGCGCAGCGTGCGGTGCCGGGGCATCGCTACCCGCGATCCGCCGGTGAGCAACCGGAACCGGTCAGACAATCGCAGGGCAATCTCGTCCACCGGCAGCACTCGAAGCCGGGCCGCGGCCAGTTCGATAGCCAGCGGCAGCCCGTCCAGCCGCCGGACGATCTCGATCACCGGACCCACCGTCAGCTCGTCGATCCGGAATCCGGCGCTGACCGCGGCAGCCCGATCGGCGAAGAGCTGGACCGAGGGAAAGCCGCGCGCCACGGCCGGATCGGCATCGGCGGCGGGCATCGACAGCGGCGGAATGATGCACAATGCTTCGCCGTCGATGCCCAGCGGCTCCCGGCTGGTGGCCAGCACCTTGAGGGCCGGGCAGGCGCCGAGCAGCTGGTCGACCAGCGTGGCCACCCCGCGGATCAGGTGCTCGCAATTGTCGATGACCAGCAGGCACTCGGAGTCGGCCAGGAGGTCGAGCAGCCGGTCGATCGTCGACTTGCGGCCGAGCTCGACCCCGCGCTCGATCAGCTGATCGGCCCAGATACCCAGCGATGCCAGGACGGCTTGGCCGAGGTTCGCCTCGTCGGTGACCGGGGCAAGTTCCACCAGCCACACCCCGTCCGGCATCCGGTCCAACTGCTGGCCGGCCGCGACGCCGGCCAGCCTGGTCTTGCCCGCTCCCCCCGGACCGACCACGGTAGCCAGCCGACCGTTGGCCAGCAGGGTGGACAGTCGCTTCACCTCGTCGTCGCGACCGAGGAAGCTGGTCAGCGACGCGCGCAGGTTGGTCCGTCGCTGCCGCCGGTTCGATGGCAGGCCGGAATCGGTAGCGCGCAGCAAACCCTGATGCGCTTCTCGCAGCTCGGGCGACGGATCGGCCCCGAGCTGCTCGACCAGCGCCTGCCGCAGCCGCTGGTAGGCCGCCAGCCCCTCGGCTGGTCGCCCGGACGCACCGAGCGCGGTCATCAACGCCAGCGTGAACTGCTCCCGCAGCGGAAACAGCCGAACCAGGTCTTCGAGTTCGGCAACCACCGCCGCGGCCCGGCCGAGCAGCACGTCACAGTCGATCCGCGCGGCAAGTGCGCTGAGCCGCTCGTCCTGCCAGCGGTTGGCGAACTCCCCGGCCCAGTCGAGCTCTGCCACCTCAGCCAGCGGGAGCCCCCGCCACAGTTCGAGCGCCTGCCGGTAGCAGTCCGCAGCGCCGGCCAGGTCGCCGCTGGCTGCCGTCGTCCGGGCCTGCTCGACGTGCTCGCGGAATCGCCCCAGGTCGGTGCGCACGTCCGTCAGCCGGTAGCCATTGCCGACCTGCTGGACGCTGCCGGCATCGCCGAGCGCCCGCCGAAGCCGGGACACCAGGGTCTGCAGGGCGTTGGCCTCATCGGCCGGCCGGTCGGAGTCCCAGACCGCGGCGAGCAGTTCGGAGCCGCTCACCGTCCGGTCGGCCTCGGCAGCCAGCCGAAGCAGCAGGGTACGTAGCCGGGCGCCCGAGATCGGTATTGCGCGACCATCGGCCGTGACCTCGAGTGGACCCAGAAGCGCTACCTGCACACCGTCATGCTCCCAGGCGCTGGCCGATTGGCGGGCAACAACCCGGCGGCCGGGCAAGATAGCGAGCATGCGTAGCGAGATCATCCAGATCCGGACGGGCCACCGCGCCCAGGTCCACGACCTCACCGACGACTGCGCCCGGTTCGTCGCCGACGAGCGGGACGGGTTGCTCAACGTGTTCGTACCCCACGCCACCGCGGGCGTGGCGATCCTGGAAACCGGGGCCGGCAGCGACGAGGACCTGCTCGCCGCGCTGGACACGGTGCTGCCCCGCGATGACCGGTGGCGGCACCGGCACGGTTCGGACGGGCATGGCCGCGATCACGTCCTGCCGGCCTTCATCCCACCGCACGCCAGCGTGCCGGTACTGGCCGGCCGGCTGCAGCTGGGCACCTGGCAGTCGATCTGCCTGGTCGACACCAACCTGGACAACCCGGTCCGGGACGTCCGGTTGAGCTTTCTGGCGGGCTGAGCCGCGCGACCGTGCCCGTCCAGCCGTCAGGCGTGCGCGGCGTTGAGCGAGTCCGGATGGACGCCGAGGAACCGTTGCGCCAGCCGCGCGAACGGTTCGGACGACCCGGTGGCCTGGAAGAGATGCCGGGGCGCGGCTGCGTCCGAACGCAGCAGGTCGGCTTCCAGCAGCACCCGGTAGACGTCCTTGGCGGTCTCCTCCGCGCTGGAAACCAGGCTGACCTGGTCGCCGAGCACGATCGACAGCAGGCCGGTCAGCATCGGGTAGTGGGTGCAGCCGAGCACCAGGGTGTCGATGTCGGCGTCGGCGAGCGGCCTCAGGTAGGACTCGGCCATCGCGAGCAGTTCCGGTCCCGAGGTGATCCCGCGCTCGACGAACTCGGCGAACAGCGGGCAGGCGGCGAAGGACACCTGCAGGTCGACGGCGGCCGCGAAGGCGTCCTGGTAGGCCCCGGACGTGATGGTGGCGATCGTGCCGATCACGCCGACCCGGCCGCTGCGGGTAGCCGCCACCGCACGCCGGACGGCTGGCCGGATCACCTCGACAACCGGGATGTCGTAGCGCTCCCGAGCGTCGGCCAGGCAGGCTGAGGAGGCCGAGTTGCAGGCGATCACCAGCAGTTTCACGCCGGATTCCACCAGCGAATCCAGCACCGCCAGCGCGTGCGAGCGAACCTGCGCGATCGGCAACGGCCCGTACGGCCCGTTCGCGGTGTCGCCGATGTAGTGCAGCGATTCGTGCGGCAGCTGATCCAGCACCGCCCGGGCCACCGTCAGTCCGCCGACCCCCGAGTCGAACATCCCGATCGGGCGATCCGCCGCTGAGCTCACCGTGCCCTCAATCGTTCCGCTCCTCGCTCGCTAGCGCTCGCTGCGATGCTCGCTCACAGTGCTATCAATCGTTCCGCTCCTCGCTCGCTAGCGCTCGCTGCGATGCTCGCTCACAGTGCTATCAATCGTTCCGCTCCTCGCTCGCTAGCGCTCGCTGCGATGCTCGCTCACAAGTTGCCGGGCAGTGGGGTCTCGACGTTCTTGCGGTTCTTACGCTTGCCGTGCAGCAGCGCGCCGACCAGCACCCCGGCCAGGAAACCGGCCAGCTGCGATCCCCAGAAGGTATTGCTGTGCAGCTTGGGCAGCAGCCCGGACAGCAGCCCGGAGAACACCGCGAGGACGGCCACCGCGGTGGCGATCCAGGCGACCTTACGGCCGAACCAGGCCCGGGCCAGCACGTAGCCCAGCCAGCCGAAGATGACTCCGCTCGAACCCAGGATGACCGAGTGGGACGGGCCGGTCAGCCAGCCGATCGCCCCGCTGGCCACCCACACCGATGCGGTGACGATCGCGAAGTACCGCATCCCCGAAACCAGCATGATCCAGCCGATGACCGCCAGCGGGATCGAATTGGCCGCGAGCTGACCGGCGCTGGCGTGCAGCACCGGGGTCAGCAGGATGCCGTAGAGGCCGCCGAGTTCCCGTGGTTTGACGCCGAACCGGAACAGCCGGTGGCCGGTTGCCGCATCGATGCCGAGCACGATCCAGAGCGCCGCCAGGATCGCCCCGGTCACCACGATGGCACCGGCCGGGCTGGACGGCTTGAGCGAGCGCCGCAAGCTGGCATGGGCGAGATCGTGGCGGCGTTGCTCGGCCCGGCTGCGCGACTTACCGCTGCCGGGCTGGCTCGAACCGCCGCCTGTCTGCGGGCCGAGCGGAAGGCCCGATGCCGGTGTACTCACCCCTGCACGGTACCGCTCGACGACTCGCCCAGACGAGACCGGCACCGCCGCCACGCGCGACTGGCACCGCCGCCACGCGGACCGGCATCGCCGCCACCCAGGACCCAGCAGCGGCGCCAGACAGAACCAGCACCGCCGCCACCCAGGACCCAGCAGCGGCGCCAGGCAGAACCGGCACCGGCGCCAGGCAGATCCGGCGCTAAGCCCAGAGCTGGCCCTCCAGCCGCTCGGCCGCCTGCTGCAACGAGCCGGTGTAGGCCCCGGTGGACAGGTACTTCCAGCCGCCGTCGCAAACCGTGAACACCACATCGGCCCGCTCGCCGGCCTTCAGCGCGCGGTCGGCGGTGCCGAGCGCGGCGTGCAGGATCGCACCGGTAGAGATGCCGGCGAAGATGCCCTCGTTCTCGACCAGGTCCCGGGTCCGGCGCAGCGCGTCGTAGGAGGTGACCGAGAACCGCGAGGTCAGCACCGAATCGTCATACAGTTCCGGCACGAAACCCTCGTCGATATTGCGCAGGCCGTACACCAGCTCGCCGTAGCGCGGTTCGGCGGCGATGATCTGGATGCCCGGCACCTTTTCCCGCAGGTAGCGCCCGGCGCCCATCAGCGTCCCGGTGGTGCCGAGGCCCGCGACGAAGTGCGTGATGCTCGGCAGGTCGGCCAGCACCTCCGGGCCGGTGCCGTCGTAGTGGGCCTGGGCATTGGCCGGGTTGCCGTACTGGTAGAGCAGCACCCAGTCCGGGTTCTCCGTCGAGAGCTGCTTGGCGAGCGCGACGGCCTGGTTCGAACCGCCGGCGGCCGGTGAGGAGATGATCCGGGCACCGAACATCTCCAGCAGCTGCCGGCGCTCCTCCGAGGTGTTCTCCGGCATCACGCAGACGATGCCGTAGCCCTTGAGCTTGGCGATCATGGCCAGCGAGATACCGGTGTTGCCCGACGTCGGTTCCAGGATGGTGCAACCCGGCGTCAGCCTGCCATCGGCCTCGGCGGCGGCGATCATGGCCAACGCGGCCCGGTCCTTGATCGAGCCGGTCGGGTTGCGGTCCTCCAACTTCGCCCACAACCGCACCGGCCGCTCGCCCTGCCAGCGCGGCGAGAGCGTAGGCAGGCCGACCAGCGGGGTACCGCCGACCGCGTCGAGCAGACAGTCGTAGCGGGTCACGGCTAGCGGTTACCGCCGGCGAGATCGAGTTCCCGGCTGCCGCCGGCGACGGCAGGCAGGATGGTGATCGCGTCGCCATCCGACAGCGTGGTGTCCAGCGAGCCGGTGAACCGGACGTCCTCGTCGTTGACATAGACGTTAACGAACCGGTGCAGCGACCCGTCCTCGGTGATCAGCCGGCCCTTCAGGCCGGTGTGCCGGCTCTCGAGGTCATCGAGCAGTGCGGACAGGTTGGCCCCGTCACCGGAGACGGACTTCTCGCCGCCGGTGTAGGTACGCAGGATGGTGGGGATCTTGACCTGAACGGCCATCTTCAAAGCTCCTTCGAAATGTGCGGGTATCGCGATGCGACTGATGAGGTTGACCTGGCAGGTGCAACGCCGGCCGGCGAGGGAATATGTCCGCTCGGGCCGGCGGGGTGGATCAGCGACAGTCGTAGCAGACGACAGCGACGGTATGACCGAGCAGCACTCGCCGGATCAGCTGAGGTACCAGTGCGAGGCTAGTCACCGCTACTCACCAGCTCTACCGGCTCTTCGGTGACCGCGCCGTCCACGATCCGGTACGACCGGAAGTCAGCGGTGTCCGGGTCCGCGGTGGAGACCAGGACGTAGTGCGCAGTCGGCTCGTTGGCCAGTGAGATGTCCGTCCGGGACGGGTATGCCTCGGTCGCGGTGTGCGAGTGGTAGATGATCACCGGCTCTTCGTCGGCGTCGTCCATCGCGTTCCAGACCCGCAGCTGTTCCATCGAGTCGAACTGGTAGAAGGTCGGTGACCGCTCGGCGTTGAGCATCTCGATCATCCTGCTCGGACGGTCCGAACCGGCAGCACCCGCAACCACGCCGCACGCCTCGTCCGGGTGGTCCCGGCGGGCATGGGCGACGATCGCGTCGCGGATTTCGGTGGACAGTCTCAGCACAGTGACTAACGATATCTGGCGCGAGCCGCCCGTGGAACGCCCGGTGCTCAGTCCATCAATTGGGAGACCAGCAGGTCCTGCACCGCGCTGAGCCAGTGGTAGATGTTGACGGCCGGGTCGGCGTCGTCCAGCTCATCCTCCTCGTTGACCTCGAGGCGGGTGCCCAGCGCCAGCCGCAGGTCGTTGAGCACCCGCAGCCAGCGATCGGCCGCGTCGGCGTTGAGCAGGATTCGCCCGCTACCAGTGGGCAATTCGGCCTGGCACGCCGTGATCCGGGCGATCCGCTCGGCGCTCAGGTCGTGCTCGACCAGCTCGCGGTATTCCGCCGAAGCCGCCTCGTCGTCGGTGTAGCCCGCCGGATAGAGCCGCTGGAACACCGGGTCGGCCACATCGGGACGGCCGAGCAGGCCGCTGAAATCGTCCAGCAGGCCGGCCAGCAGGCTCGTTTCGGCATCGGCGAGATCCATCCTCAGTAGTTCGGCCTTGCGCCGGATCTTCACGTGTCGTGCTGGATGGTCGCCCACAGGCCGTAGCCATGCAGGGTGGCGGTGTCGCCTTCCATCCGTTCGCGGGGGCCGGAGGACACCACCGCCCGGCCCTTGTGGTGGACGTCCAGCATCAGCTTGGTGGCCTTGTCCTTCGGGTAGCCGAACACCTTCATCAGTACGTGGGTGACGTAGGACATCAGGTTCACCGGGTCGTTCCAGACCACGGTGACCCACGGCTTGTCGGCCTCGGCCAGCTCGTCGGTCTGCTGCTCGGCGGTCGCCTCCCGCTGCGGGCTGATGGTGGGCGTGGACATAGCCCCATGGTGGCACGGACGGCCCGGCCCATTCGAGATGGTGTCTGACGCCGATCGGCGGTTCTGCCAGGGTCGGCGGTTCTGACCGGATCAGAGGTTCTGCCAGGGTCGGCGGTTCTGACCGGATCAGAGGTTCTGCCAGGGTCGGCGGTTCTGACAAGATCGTGGCATGCCGGCCCTGTTCACCGACCAGTACGAGCTGACCATGCTGAGCGCCGCACTGGCCGAGGGCACCGCCGATCGCCGGTGCACCTTCGAGGTGTTCGCCCGTCGGCTGCCCGAGAGCCGCCGGTTCGGCGTGCTGGCCGGCACCGGACGGCTGCTCGAGGCGATCGCGGACTTCCGGTTCTCAGCCGACGAGCTCGACTACCTGCGGGCCGGCGAGATCATCGACCAGGCCACCGCCGACTACCTCGCCGGCTACCGGTTTGCCGGTGACCTGGACGGCTATGCCGAGGGCGAGCCGTACTTTCCACACTCGCCGATCCTGTCGGTGACCGGCAGCTTCGCCGAGGCCGTCGTGCTGGAGACCCTGATCCTGTCGGTGCTCAACCACGATTGCGCGATCGCGGCAGCCGCGGCCCGGATGGCGATCGCGGCCGGCGACCGGCCACTGATCGAGATGGGCTCGCGGCGTACTCATGAATCGGCCGCGGTGGCCTGCGCCCGAGCCGCCTACCTGGTGGGTTTCTCGGCCACCTCGAACCTGGCCGCCGGAGCCCGGTTCGGGGTTCCGACGGCCGGCACCGCCGCGCACGCCTTCACCCTGCTGCACGACTCGGAACGGGACGCCTTCACCGCCCAGCTCGCCCAGCTCGGGGTCGGCACCACCTTGCTGGTCGACACCTACGACACCCGCCAGGGCATCGAGACCGCGGTCGCGGTGGCCGGCCCCGGCCTGGGCGCGATCCGGATCGATTCCGGTGACCTCGGGGTGATGGCGCACCAGGCCCGCGAGCAGTTGGATTCACTCGGTGCCCACCACACCAAGATCGTGGTGAGCGGTGACCTGGACGAGTTCGCGATCGCCTCGCTGGCCGCCGCCCCGGTCGACAGCTACGGCGTCGGGACCTCGGTGGTGACCGGATCAGGGGTGCCGACCGCTGGGCTGGTCTACAAACTGGTCGAGGTGGACGGCCGCCCGGTGGCCAAGCGCAACGAGCACAAGCCGAGCGTCGGCGGGCGCAAGCTCGGCTACCGACGACACCGGGCCTCGGGGACGGCCACCGCCGAGCTGGTGGTGCGTACCAGCGAGGGCTTCGAACCTGCCGAGGGCGACCGGCTGCTGTCAATCCCCTTGCTGCGTAACGGCGAACTCGTCCACCACCGTTCGCTGCAGGAGTCCCGGGCGCACCACCGGGCCGCCGTCACCGCGCTGCCGTGGGAGGCCTTGAAGCTGTCTCGCGGCGAGCCAGGGCTGCCGGTGTCCAGCGAGCTTCAGACGTTCTGAGTTTTCTTGTAGGAGTTCCTGCGGTCAGGCCGGTTCCAGGTCGGCGGCCTCGATCTCGGACCGCGAGATGCCCAGGATGTAGAGCACCGCATCCAGGAACGGCGTGTTCACCGTGACCTCGGCGCTCTCGCGCAATGCGGCCTTGCCGTTGAAGGCGATGCCGAGCCCGGCCGTACGCAGCATGTCGATGTCGTTCGCGCCGTCCCCGATGGCCACCGTCTGGGCCAAGGGCACCCCGAATTGCCGGGCGAACCGGCGCAGCGCACCGGCCTTGCCGGCCCGGTCCACCACCGTGCCGACGACCTGCCCGGTCAGCCGTCCGTCGATGACCTCCAGCTCGTTGGCTGCCGCGAAGTCCAGTCCCAGCTCGGCGACGAACCGGTCGGTCAGCACGGTGAAGCCACCGGACACCACGCCGACGGCGTAGCCCAGCCGCTTCAACGTCCGGACCAGGGTGCGCGCGCCGGGCGTCAGCAGCAGCTCGTCGCGTACCTGCTCGACCTCGGCCAGCGGGAGCCCGGCCAGCAAGCCGACCCGGGCGGTCAGCGATTCGGTGAAGTCCAGCTCGCCGCGCATGGCCAGTGCGGTGATGGCCGCGACCTGATCGGCGACGCCGGCCCGCTTGGCCAGCTCGTCGATGCCCTCGCCCTGCACCAGGGTGGAGTCGACGTCCAGCACGACCAGCCGCTTTGCCCGGCGGGCCAGCCCGGCCCGTTCGACGGCGATATCCAGTCCGGTGGCCACCGAGGCGAGCGCGAGTGCCTCGCGCAGCGCAGCCTCGTCGGCGTCGGCAACCATCATCTCCAGGCTGGACACCGGGTAGTTCGACAGCTGGGTGACCGACTCTATGTTGCCGCCGACGTCGGCAACCCGCTGCGATACATCGGCAATCGCGCCGGGCCGCAGCGGGTGCCCGATCACGATCACGTGCAGCCGCGGCCGGCCGCGGCGGGCCGGGCCGATTGGATCCGGCTCGTCGAGCAGCGCGAGTTCGTGCTCCAACCCGAGCGCGCCGCAGGTCTGGCTCACCGAGCGGCGCAGCAGGGCCGGATCGCCTTGCACGGCAAGCACGATCCCGACGATCAGCCGCTCGCGGACCACCACCTGCTCGACGTCCAGGACGTCCACGTCGTGTGCGGCCAGCGCGCTGAACAGAGCCGCGGTCACGCCCGGACGGTCTCGTCCGGTAACGGTCACCAGCACGGTGGTGGGAGTCATGATCTCGTGCTGCCCACCGTCCAGGAATCAGTCGCGGGCATCAGGTAAAACGCTGCTATCCGTTGCCGGGGTCGGTGTCGCGGTGGCCGTGGCGGGTGCCGTCGCCACCGATCGCGGCGGCACCGACCAGCGCGGCGGTCTTGTGCCGCTTGTCGGCGTGCGCCTCACGTTCGAGCTGCGGGATGAGGTGCGGGTAGTGCGCCTCGAAGGCCGGCCGCTCGGAGCGGATCCGGGGCATCGAGGTGAAGTTGTGCCGCGGCGGCGGGCAGGACGTCGCCCATTCCAGGGAGTTGCCGTGACCCCACGGGTCATCGGAGGTGACCACTTCACCGAACCGGTAGGAGTGGTAGACGTTGTACAGGAACGGCAGCATCGAGAAGCCGAGCAGGAATGAGCCCAGCGTCGAGATGGTGTTCAGCGTGGTGAAGCCGTCACCGGGCAGGTAGTCGGCATAGCGCCGCGGCATGCCCTCGGCTCCGAGCCAGTGCTGCACCAGGAACGTGGTGTGAAAGCCCAGGAACGTCAGCCAGAAGTGCAGCTTGCCCAGCCGCTCGTTCATGTACCGGCCGGTGAACTTGGGGAACCAGAAGTACACCCCGGCGTAGGCCGCGAACACGATGGTGCCGAACAGCACGTAGTGGAAGTGCGCCACCACGAAGTAGGAGTCCGAGACCTGGAAGTCGATCGGCGGCGAGGCCAGCACCACTCCGGTCAGGCCACCGAACAGGAACGTCACCAGGAACCCGATCGAGAACAGCATCGGGGTCTCGAAGGTGATCGAGCCCTTCCACATGGTGCCGATCCAGTTGAAGAACTTCAGCCCGGTCGGTACCGCGATCAGGAAGGACATGAACGAGAAGAACGGCAGCAGCACCGCGCCGGTGGCGAACATGTGGTGGGCCCACACGGTCAGCGACAGCGCGCCGATGGACAGCGTCGCCAGCACCAGACCCTTGTAGCCGAAGCAGGGCTTGCGAGAGAACACCGGGAAGATCTCGGACACGATGCCGAAGAACGGCAACGCCAGGATGTAGACCTCTGGATGGCCGAAGAACCAGAACAGGTGCTGCCAGAGGATGGCTCCGCCGTTCTGGCTGGCGAAGACCTGGGCGCCCAGATGTCGATCGACCCAGAGCACCAGCAGCGCCGAGGTCAGGATCGGGAAGGCCAGCAGGATCAGCAGCGAGGTGACCAGGATGTTCCAGGTGAAGATCGGCATCCGGAACATCGTCATACCCGGTGCGCGCAGCGTGATCACCGTGGTGACCATGTTGACGCCACCGAGGATGGTGCCCAGGCCCGAGATGGCCAGCCCGATGATCCAGAAGTCGGTACCCGAGGACGGCGAGTTCACCGCGTCGTTCAGCGGCAGGTAGAACGTCCAGCCACCGTCGGCCGCTCCGCCCGGCGTGGCGAAGCCGGCCACCGCGAAGGTGGCACCGAAGACATAGAGCCAGTATGAGAAGGCGTTCAGCCGCGGAAACGCCACATCCGGCGACCCGATCTGCAGCGGCAGCACCAGGTTGGCGAAGGCGAACACGCTCGGCGTGGCGAAGAACAGCAGCATGATCGTGCCGTGCATGGTGAACAGCTGGTTGTACTGCTCGGGTGAGAGGAACTGCATGCCCGGCCGGGCCAGCTCGGCGCGCATGATCAGCGCCAGCACTCCGCCGATCATGAAGAAGATGAACGAGGTGACCAGGTACATCCGGCCGATCAGCTTGTGGTCGGTGGTACGCAGCACCTGCAAGAACATCGAGCCTTTGGAGACCGTCGACGCCGGGAACGGGCGGGTCACGATCGGGGTGGGCTCGAGGTCGGCCAATCGATCGGCCACGCCCGGGTTCCCAGTTCCTACAGTCGTGCTCACACCAGCCTCCGACATGTCCGACTCACTCTCAGATTCCACCGGGCAGCATGGACCACGGCCCGGCGACAATCCGCTCCCAGCAGAATAGCCACCACAACCTGCTCGGACCGCACCGACCCGACTCTTGGCGGCGCCGGTCGCGGGGGTAGGCGCCGGTAACCGGGCCTGCCTGGCATAACCGGCCCGCGATGACCGTTGTGGCGCTATGGCCCTTTCCGAATCCGACCGCCCGCTGATCGAGCTGATTGCCGGCCACCATGCCGGGGTGCTCACCACGATCAAGTCCGACGGCCGTCCCCAGCTGTCCAACGTCAACTACCACTACTACCCGGCCAGCGGCTCCGGTCCAGGCGCCGGCTCCGGCTCCGGCGAAGCGGGCCTGATCAAGGTCTCGATCACCGCCGACCGGGCCAAGTACCGCAACCTGCTGCGCGACCCGCGCGCCAGCCTGCACGTCACCAGCGGTGATTTCTGGACCTATGCGGTCGCCGAATCGAACGCGGAGTTCTCCGAGGTGGCCGCCGACGAGCACGACCCGGCCGTCCAGGAACTGATCGAGCTGTTCCGGGACGTCCAGGGCGAGCATTCGGACTGGGACGACTACCGCCGGGCCATGGTCGCCGACCGGCGGGTGGTGCTGCGGCTACCGATCCACCGGGTCTACGGCATGGCCTAACCCGACGGACGTTGATGCTTATCCGCGGTCCAGTGAGAAGGTGTAGTCATGACTGTGACGATCGGATACAAGGCCTCGGCCGAGCAGTTCGGCCCCAGGCAGCTGCTGGACTACGCGGTACAGGCCGAGGAACTGGGCCTGGACAGCGTCACCATCTCCGACCACTTTCAGCCCTGGCAGCATGACGGCGGCCATGCCCCGTTCTCGCTGTCCTGGCTGGCCGCCGTCGGCGAGCGAACGTCCCGGGTGCAGCTGGGTACCAGCGTGATGACGCCGACCTTCCGCTACAACCCGGCGGTGGTCGCGCAGGCTTTCGGAACGCTGGCCTGCCTCTACCCGAACCGGATCATGATCGGCATCGGCACCGGCGAGGCGCTCAACGAGGTCGCCGTTGCCCGACTGGAATGGCCCGCGTTCAAGGAACGTTTCGCCCGGTTGCGCGAGGCTGTCGAGCTGATGCGCAGGCTCTGGACCGAGCAGCGGGTGACCTTCGACGGCGAGTACTACCAGACCACCGACGCCACCGTCTATGACCGACCGGACCAGCCGGTACCGGTCTACATCGCGGCCGGTGGCCCGCTGGTGGCCAAGTACGCCGGCCGGGTCGGCGACGGTTTCATCTGCACGTCCGGCAAGGGTCGCGAGTTGTACGAGGACAAGCTGATGCCGGCGGTGGACGAGGGGCTGGCTGCGTCCGGCCGTGATCGCACGCAGCTGGACCGGATGATCGAGATCAAGCTGTCCTTCGATCCGGACGCCGAGCAGGCCCGGCAGAACACCCGGTTCTGGGCGCCGCTGGCACTGACCGCCGAGCAGAAGCACGGCCTGCACGACCCGATCGAGATGCAGGCGGCCGGAGCGGCGCTCCCGATCGAGCAGATCGCCAGCCGGTGGATCGTCACCAACGACCCGGAGGAGGCGGTAGCCGCAATCAAGCCGTACCTCGATTTCGGCTTCAACCACCTGGTGTTTCACGGCCCCGGTCACGATCAATCGCGATTCTTGACCTCCTTCACCGAGCAGGTCGTCCCGCTGCTGCGCGAACTGGGCTGAGCGAGCTGGCTGCCGTCCTGAAGAGAGTGGAAGATTTTCGTGGCCTGGCCACGAAAATCTTCCACTTTCTGGTTGGGACTCAGTGGGCGACGGTGAACCGGCTGCGGCTGTGCGCCGGCTGGACGATCTCGTCCACGAACGCCAGCGCGAAGTCGACCCCGGAGATCTCGGACTTGCCGTCGGCGTCGGTCAGCAGCACGTCGGTTCCGCTGCGATAGCTACCGGTCGCCTCGCCGGGCGTCCAGGCACCGAACAGTGCCGCCGGGCTCAGATAGAACCAGTCCAGCTCGGCCGGGGCGTCGCGCAATGCGTCGAGCACCTGGGCGTGGGCGAGCGCTTCGGCCTTCCATTCCTCGTGAAAGTCCGGGGTGTCCACCAGTCGGGGACCGTCCGGGCTGACCAGCAGGCTGCCGGCGCCGCCGACCACCGCCAGCCGGCTGCCGTTCGCGATCGCCGTCGCGATCAGGCTGTTCACCGACTCCAGCGCGGCCTGAGCCGGCACCGCCACCACCAGGACGTCGGCCTGCTGCGCCAACTCGGCAACCAGTTCCGGATCGGTGACCGAGCCGGCCCGGCCAGTCGAGCCATCACTTCGGCTCACCGAGGTGACTGAGAGACCCCGACTCGTTGCTTCCGTGGCGATGTGGCCACCGGCGTAGCCGTTGCCTCCGAACACGACGATGGATGTCATAGCACTCCTTCGGGTAGCCAGCCGCACGGCCGGACCGGTAGTTGATAGCTCAATCAACCACCGCCAGCCTGCTCGCTATTCCGCCGCGGGCCAACAATCCTGCACGGGTCATTGGCCGGATAGCCGACAAATAGCAAATGAAGTCCATGCCTAGTCTTGCCGACGCATGCCAGCCCGCGCGGGCAAGGTAAATCCGCCCTGACCGCCATCAGTCGCAGGCTTCGGTCGGAAGCCTGAGGTATCAGCACGATCGCGTTCACCTCATCATGTGCATCAGGATGTCGGACCGCACCGACCTGGGTGCGGACACCCGCCCGGCTCCTGCACACATAAGGGGAAAGACCATGACGACAGACACGGATCGTTCGGTCGAGGTGCTGCACGCGCTGAACCGGATCGGTGCGATCAACCTCGACGTCCTGCTCGGGCAGGCAGCAGAGGTGCAAGGGGCCCTGAAGGAGCACGGGATCACCCTCGAACCGGGCGACATCTGCTACAAGTTCACCATGCACATCGGCCCGCGGTTGGTCGACCTCGTCTCGGTCGCCGCCGAGGTCGAGCGGCTCGGCTTCACCCTCTCGCGCGCCCAGCGGTGAGTGGTTGCGCGTCCGGGAGGGACGGCATCGTGACCGGCTCTTCCGGGCTCGCAGACCGGCTGCTGGACTCGGCCCTGGACATCACCGAACTACTGCTCGACCACGTGGTCCAGCCCGCTCTGGACAATGACGAATCTGCTGATTTCACCAAAGAAATCTCCGAGATCGCGATGCTGCTCCGGCTGATCGAGCGGGCCAGCGATGATCCCCGATGTGCTGGCCGGGTCGATGCGCTGGCCGGCCGGATCGCTCCGATTGCACACGGCCGGCGAATCCGCGAGCAGGTGGTCGGGCGGCCGTCCCGGGCAATCCCACTGCTACTCGCGCATGCCTGCCTGCACAAACTCGGCTACGGCGACGCCGGCTTTCACGAACTCGCGCTCAGCGCGGTCCACGCCTCGGCAGCCCAGGCCGAGGAGCGGGTGCCGTACCGGCTGCTCGACTCCGGCTGGATTCGGCATATGTTGTTGGGCGATAGCGAGCTCGCGCAGCCGGCGCTGGAGGTCAGCCCGATAGCCCGCGGGGTCGACCTGCTGGCAACCACCATCGACGATGCCTACGCCTTCAGCCACGCACTGCCCTATGCCACCGACTTTGGTCGGCTGGCCTTGCCCGAATGGGCCGACAACGACTGGCTTTCCGAGATCGCCGATGCGCTGATCCTGAAGGCCTTGGACGAGGACGACCTCGACCTGCTCGGCGAACTGCTGATGGCACCGGCGCTCCTGCGACGGGATTGGTCGGCGTGTGCGTGGTTCGGCTGGCAACTGCTGATCCAGACCTGGCAGCAGTACGGCTTCGTCCCTGGACCGGGCCTGCCGCCGGCGGCCCCGGCCGAGACCGGGACGCAGGCCAGCCGGCGCGTGCTGGGGACGGTCTATCACACCACGCTGGTTGGCGGGCTGTTGGTGGCTAGCGTTACCAGCTATGGGCATTGGCCGCCGGCGCTGCCACCGGCCGGCCACCCCGGCGTCCACGGAGCGCCCCGGGTTACCGGCACGGTGCGGGCCTGGCAGCGGCACTGGCAGCAGCTGCCGCCCGAGTGGCAGTCATCGCTTGCCGCGGTACCGGCCGGCATCGCCCTGCACCGCGCGCTGTCGGGCACCGACGTAGTAGCGATCACCGACTGCCTGCGCGGACCGTGGCTGGACCTACTGCCGAGTGTCTTGGTCGGCCAGAGCGTCGAATTCCTCAACCGGCTGGCGATCCTGGTCGGTAGCTAGAGCTAGCAACCGGCCGGCGGCACCGTGATCGACATGACGCAATGCTTCGTGCCCTCCGGCCGAAGGTAGCGGAAGCCGGCTTCCTCGAACATCGGCCGGGTGACGTTGTAGAGGAAGGACGCGGTCACGGTCTTGCCCGGGTTTTCCTGCGGGTAGCTCTCGACCACCCTGCCGCCGGCCCCAGCGATCAGCTCCAGGGCGCCGGCCAGCGCCACCGCCGCGACACCCCGCCGCCGGTACTCCCGGTCGACGAAGAAGCAGGTGATCCGGTAGTCCGGCAGGACGTCCACGCCCGCCAAGTAGCCCTTGCGGTGGTGGATGCCGGGCAATTCCGCGGGGCTGCCGTACTGCGCCCAGCCCACCGTTGTTGCGCTGGCCCAGCTCTTCGAAAGCGGGCCAGGTCTGGACGCTCAGTGCACGGACCACAAGATCTGCCATGCGCCGGAGACTAGGCCTCATCCCGGACGATCGACGTCCTGGATGAGATCGTCTGGTAATACAGCTGTTTGAAAGGGTTTTAAGGCTAAGTAGGGCCATTGGAGCTAATAATCCTATGTAGTCTGCCCATGAAGCAATTTCGCGAATAATGGTGCGAGTGCGGAGCTGAACTACGGGAAACTAAGTGGTCAGAAACCTTTTTCCTATGACTGTTGACAGCATTTGGATACAAGTCCAGACTTCCTCCATCTTCTCCGTCCGTCCACCATTCGGAGGAGTGAATACGATTCCGTCGAGCACGGGCGAATCGTGGCGTTGAGCTGAGGAGGACGCCGATGCCGTTTCCACGAATTGCACTGCTGGTGCCGGTGCTCGCCGTCGCCCTGTTCCTGCCCGGCTTTCAGCACAAACTGCCGAGGCCGACCGCCCAGCAGATTGGGATGAACCAAGAGAACTTCGCCCAGTCGAAGGTGACGATCCCGGTCGGCGCGCGGCTGACGTTCATCAACAACTCGCACTTCCTGCACCTGATCGCACCCGGCCAGGACGCCATCATGGCGACGTCGCAGAAGGGGATTCCGGCCCTCGACGGGACGTACAACACGCACGTCAGCGAGTCCGGTGACCAGTACACCACCGGCACCTGGAACACCGCCGGGACCTATCACCTGACCTGCACCCTGCATCCGGAAATGACTCTCACGGTCATCGTGAAGGGCAATTGAACTTCGCACACGCGAGGAAAGCTCCATCAACCCGGCGAGGGGAGGTTGGTTGTCATGTCAGCTCTGATCAGCAGCGTCAAGCACGCGCGCTACGCGATGGGTTCGTTGACGGCGGTGCTATTTGCCGCCTGCGCGGGAGGATCCTGAGCCCACGCCGGGGATCGGCTGATTCGCGGAGCTGACCACTCCACGAGCTAGTCCGATCCCCGGGTCAGGTCGGTACGGGTCGAGAAAGACGAGAAAGACGAGAAAGGCAGCCCATGTTCGAGACCGGTATTCGGCAATTCCGGCTGGCAATGGCCATGGTGTGGGGGCGCAAGATCAATCCTCGCGTGGTCGAATTGCTGATCGCCGACGCCTTGGAGACGCTCGCCGAATTCGGCTCGCCCGGTGCCGACGTAGATCAATTGCTGGACGGCCCGTTCGCCGACCCGACCGTACGGCAGGAATTCCAGACCAGGGCGCTCCGCCGGACCGCCCGCCGGCTGGCCGACCGCAGCCCGTTCTACGCCCAGCGGTTGGCTGACTGCAAGGTCGACCCGGCCAAACTCGAGCTGAGCGCCCTGCACCAGATCCCGGTGACCACCAAGGCCGAGTTGATCGCGTTCCAGCCACAGTTCCTGTGCCGGGGCAGTACCCCGTACCTGACCACCCGCACCACCGGCACCACCGGCGAGCCCGCCGAGGTGTGGCTGTCGCGCTACGAGGCCGAGCTGTGGCCGGCGATGGCGAGCCTGTCCGGCTTGCTGCGTGGCGAGATCAGCCCTACCGACCACATGCAGATCAACATCTCCTCCCGGGCCACCGCCGCCATCCAGCAGAACGTCGTCGTCTGCCGGCTGGTCGGCGCGCGGGCCCGGGTACTCGGGGTGATCCCGCCGGAGGAGAGCCTGGACTGCCTGCTCGGCGTGGGCTCCGAGCCGCCCACCCTGCTGGCCACCTACCCCAGCTACCTCGCTGAGCTGGTGACTGCCGCCGAGCGCCGCGGGCTGAGCGCGGCCGACTTCTCGCTGCGCCGGATCGACGTCGGTGGCGAGGTGCTCTCGCCCAGCCTGGCCGCCGCCGCCCGCGACATCCTCGGGGTCAGTCAGGTGAATGACACCTTCGCGATGACCGAGGTGCTGCCGGTCAGCGGGCGCAGCTGCAGCCACCATCACCTGCACCACGATCTGAACATGGGGCTGGTCGAAGTGATCGGCCTGGACAGCGGGCTGCCCGCCCAGCCCGGTGAACTCGGCAGCGTGGTGATCACGCCGTTCTACCCGTATCGGGAATGCATGCCGGTGTTTCGCTACGACACCCGGGACGTGGTGCGCTGCCTGCCCGACGAGCCGCTGACCTGTGAGCTGTCTGGCACGCCGGCCACCAGCGCGGTGCTGGGCAAGGCCGGCGCGCTGTGGCACGACGGCCGAGACGTGGTCACCACCCGCGACCTGATCGAGGCCTGGGAAGGCCTGCCGACCCGGCCCTGGCCGGCCCGCTTCGCGATGAGCTCAGCCAACGGCAGGTTGTCGATCTCGGTACCCAGCGACGCCGTCCGCGGTCTGGATTCGGCCGCCATCCTCGCGCCGTTCGCCCAGCGGGGCATCGACCTGGACGTGATCGCGCTCGATATCGATCCGACCAGGCTGCGGACCGTCCGGGCGGACCTGCACGAGACCACCTTCGCCGTGACGGGAGCCTGAGATGTCACCGATCCTGATACCGCAGACGATGTTCTCGGTCGTGGTGGTGCTGGTGGGGGCGCTGGCCACCTGTGCCTGCGCGGTGTACTACTTCCGGCACGTCCGGATGGAGCGACCCACCATCGGCACCTTCAACGGCCGCGACATCGTGGCGCTGATCGTGCTCATCGTCGGCCTGCCGCTGCTGTACCTGGTGCTGCCGCCGTGGGCGCTGACCAGCTTCCTGGTGATCACCTTCCTGGCATCGTTGTCCATCGGCTACAAGCCGCTGCTACCGGCCAACGTGCTGTGGACGCTGATCGCGGTGCTGCTGGGCGGCGACATCTGGCTGGCCCGTACCCAGCTCGGCACCGTGCAGGGTTGGCAGCTGTACTGGACGCTCACCAGCATCATCGTGCTCTTCGGCGCGGTGGCGATCGTCAATCTCTATGTACAGGGTGGAATGCGGCTGCGCCACGTGGCCTACTTCGCGTTCATGCTGGCCTTCTACGATGCGTTCTTCTCGATGGTCATACCGCTTACTCCGAAGCTGGCCGACGCGTTCCTCGGCCGGCCGCTGGACCCGTCCATCGGGATGCGGATGACCTTGCTCGGCGCCAATATCGGCATCGGCGACCTGCTGATCTACGGCCTGTTCACCGTCACCGCGTACAAGGCCTACAGCAAGATCGGTGGCTGGGTGGCGATCGGCACGGTCACGGTCTTCGGCTCGATCATCCCGGCCTGCGCTCCGCTGATGCTGGCTGCGGTTATCCGTGGCGGGCTGAACGTGGTGGTGCCGGCCCAGACCTTCTTCGGCCCGGCCGCGCTGGTTGCCTACCTGTGGCTACGCCGGCGCGGGCCGGAGCGCACGATGGCCCAGTACCTGGCCAGTGCCGACGTCGGCCGCGAGCTCACCCCGCTCCGACTGCGCCAGCCCGTGGTGAGTCCGGTTCCGGCAGCCGTGACCAACTCGGCACGGTCCGGCGGGCGCCCGGTCGGCGAGCGAGTCTGAGCCGCCCGCCCGGTGCGGTTTGACCAGGTCGGGTCGATGCAAACGGATCGACCCTTTTCCCGGACGGGGTATCGTCTATCGTTGACGGTCGTAACAGCGACGGTTGAGATAGCGTGCCGCCCGGAGGCAGCCGATGACAGGTTTCGCACTGACGGCGGCACAGCGTGCCTACACCGACCGGGTCCGCGAGCTGGCGACCAGCACGTTACTGCCGCTGGCCGAGGCCGGCGTCCCGGGCCGGGTGAACCGGCCGCTGGTCAAGGCAATGGGCGAGCTGGGCCTGCTGCGTGACTTGTTCGGCGGTGCGCGGGACGAGCCGCTCAGTGGCGCGGCCGCCCTGCAGCTGTGCCTGCTGCGCGAGTCGCTGGCCGGCGTCAGCGGCGAGGCCGAGACCGCGCTGGCCCTGCAGGGTCTGGGCAGCTACCCGATCCTGCAGGCCGGCAGCAACGCCCTCGTCCAGCACTGGCTTCCGAAAGTAGTCGCCGGCGAGGCGATCGCCGCCTTTGCATTGTCCGAACCCGACGCCGGCTCCGACGCGGCAGCACTCGAACTGCAGGCGATACCGGACGGCGACGACTGGCTGCTGTCGGGTGAGAAGGTGTGGATCTCCAACGCGCCGGACGCCGACGTCTACGCGGTATTCGCCCGGACCACCCCGGGCGCCCGGGCGCGCGGCATCAGCGCCTTCGCGGTCGCCGGAGATTCCCCCGGTATCAGCGGGCAATCGCTGGACCTGATGTCCCCACATCCGATCGGCCGGCTACGGTTCGACCGGGTCCGGGTCGGCCGCGAGCAGCTGCTCGGTGAGCTGGACGGTGGCTTCCGGGTCGCGATGCGGACGCTGGACCTGTTCCGGCCCAGCGTCGGCGCCTTCGCGGTCGGGATGGCACAGTCCGCGCTCGATGCCGCGATCGACCACGTCCGTACCCGGCAGGTGCACGGCGGCCCGCTGGGCAGCCAGCAGGCAGTGGCCCACCAGCTCGCGGAGCTCGCCACCCGGCTCGAAGCCGCCCGGCTGCTGGTCTACGCCGCAGCCTCTGCCTACGACGACGGCACCGAACCGCAGCTGCAGGCGAAGCGCTCGGCGATGGCCAAGCTGTATGCCACCGAGACCGCCCAGCAGGTGGTGGACGGCAGCCTGCAGCTGCATGGCGCGGCCGGGCTCGAACGTGGCCACCTGCTGGAACACCTCTATCGTGATGTGCGTTCGTTACGGATCTACGAGGGCGCCAGCGAGATCCAGCGGACTATCATCGCCCGCGAGATCATCGGCCGCGAGGCCACCAGCAGAGAGGCCACTCGATGACCGAGGGCTACCGGTTCCGGGCATCGGCGCCGTTGACGACCCGGTGGCAGCACTTTCGTTTCGCCGTCGAGGACCACATCGCCACCATCACCCTCGATCGTCCGGAGAAGCTGAACCCGCTGACCTTCGAGAGCTACGCCGACCTGCGCGACCTGCTCGGTGAGATCGGGCACCACCAGGACGTCCGGGTGCTGGTGATCCGCGGTGAGGGCAAGGGATTCTGCGGCGGTGGCGATGTCAACGAGATCATCGGCGAGCTGCTCAAGATGGACGCCCGCGACTTGATGCGCTTCACCAAGATGACCGGCGATGCCATCCGAGCCATGCGGGAATGCCCGGTGCCGATCATCTCGGCGGTGCACGGGATCGCCGCCGGCGCCGGCGCGGTGGTGGCGCTGGCCTCGGACTTCCGGGTGGTGAGCACCTCGGCCAGGTTTGCCTTCCTGTTCACCAAGGTGGGCCTGTCCGGTGGTGACATGGGCGCGGCCTACCTGCTGCCCCGGATGGCCGGGCTTGGCCGGGCCACCGAATTGCTGATGCTCGGAGACACCATCGATGCCGCGACCGCCGATCGGTACGGGCTGGTCAGCAAGCTGGTCGCCGATGAGGAATTGACCGAGGCGGTTGGGCAATTGGCCCGGCGATTGGCCGACGGCCCGACCCTGGCGCTGTCCCAGACCAAGTCGCTGCTCACCCGCGAGCTCGACATGCCGCTGTCCAGCGCGATGGAACTCGACGCGATGACCCAGGCGTTGCTGATGACCACCGAGGATCATGCCGAGTTCCACGCGGCATTCAACGATCGCCGGCCACCCCGGTGGCAGGGTCGCTGAGCGAGTTCAGCTCGGTTGCCAACGGCCAAGTCGCTGGGTCGCGAGTCGCTGGGTTGCTGGATTGCTGGATTGCTGAGCGAGTTCAGCTCGGTTGCCAACGGCTAAGTCGCTGGGTCGCTGAGGGAGTTCAGCTCGGTTGCCAGCGTCGGTGTCCGGTGCCCTGGCTCTCGTTGCGGATCAGGTCAAGCCGCGGCCGGGCGTCCTCACCCCGTCCGGTCTGAGGTTTGCGGGCACCGGCCAGCCAGGATTTCGGCCACCGCACACCAGCTCCGGTGTAGTCCTGTTCCGCTGCGGCATGCAGCGTCCAGTTCGGGTCGTAGAGATGCGCCCGACCCAGCGCGCACAGGTCGGCCCGGCCGGCCAGCACGATCGAGTTCACGTCGTCGTAGGAGGAGATTATGCCCACCCCGACGGTAGCGATCGAGGTCTCGTTGCGGATTCGGTCGGCGAACGGGGTCTGGTAGGACCGACCGAAGGCCGGCTGCTCGTCCGGAGTGACCTGCCCGGTAGAGGCATCCACGATATCCACGCCGGCTTCGGCGAACGCCCGCGCGATCGCTACCGCGTCGGTGGCCGTGATTCCCCCGTCGTACCAGTCGGTTGCCGAGATCCGGACGCTCATCGGCTTGACCGCCGGCCAGACCTGGCGCATCGCGCGGAACACCTCGAGCGGGAAGCGCAGCCGGTTGGCCAGCGAGCCGCCGTAGTCATCGCCGCGCCGGTTGGTGAGCGGTGAGATGAAGGAGGAGAGCAGGTAACCGTGCGCGCAGTGCAGCTCGATCAGATCGAAGCCGGCAGTCTCGGCGCGCCGGGTGGCAGCCACGAATTGCTCGGTGATCTCGGCCAGTTCTTCGATGCCCAGCTCCCTGGGTACCTGGTTGACGCCGGGTCGATAGGGCAGCGGGGACGGCGCGACCACCGGCCAGTTCGCCTCGGCCAGCGGCAGGTCGATGCCGTCCCACATCAGCCTGGTCGAGCCCTTGCGGCCCGAGTGCCCGAGCTGGATACCGATCTTGGCCTGCGACTCGGCATGCACGAAATCGGTGATCTGCCGCCAGCCCTCGGCCTGCGCGTCGGTGTAAATTCCGGTGCAGCCAGGAGTGATCCGGCCGGTGTCGGAGACACAGACCATCTCGGTCATCACCAGGCCGGCCCCGCCGAGTGCCTTGCCACCGAGGTGGACCAGGTGGAAATCATTGGGCATTCCGTCTTCGGCCAGGTACATGTCCATCGCCGACACCATCACCCGGTTGGCCAGTTCCAGTTCACGAAGTCGTAGCGGCTGGAACATCGGCGGCGACGGCTGCCCGGTCCCCATCCCACGGGCCAACTCGTGCTCGGCGAACCAGGCATCGACCCGGGCCACGAACTCCGGATCGCGCACCTTCAGGTTGTCATAGGTCACCCGCCGGCTGCGGGTCATGATGTTGAAGGCGAACTGCAAAGGCTCCTGCTGGACGTACTGGCCGAGGTTCTCGAACCATTCCAGGCTGGCCTGGGCCGCCCGCTGGGTGGACAGCACCACCGGTCGCCGCTCGGCCTGGTATGCCTGCAACGCGGCGGGGACGGCTGGCTGCTCGTGCAGACAGGCCGCCAGCGCCAGGGCATCCTCCATCGCGAGCTTGGTGCCCGAGCCGATCGAGAAGTGCGCGGTGTGCGCGGCGTCACCCAGCAGCACCAGGTTGTCGTGGCACCAGTTCTCGTTACGCACCGTGGCGAAGCTGACCCACTTGGAGTTGTTGGCCATCACCTCATGGCCGTCCAGCACGTCGGCGAACAGCTCGCGTACCCGCTCGATCGACTTCTCATCGGACTCGCCGGGAGCCAGCTGCTGATCGGCGAAGGCGTCGAAGCCGGCCAGTTGCCAGACCTGCTCGTTCATCTCGACGATGAAGGTGCTGCCGTTGGCGTCATAGGGATAGCCGTGGATTTGCATTACACCGTAGGGGGTTTCTCGAATGTAGAACTTGAAGGCGTCGAATACCTTGCTGGTGCCCAGCCACATGTAGCGGCACTGCCGGACCTCGACCGTCGGCCGGAAGGACTCGGCGTGCCGGGCGCGTACCGCGGAGTTCACTCCGTCGCAGACGACCACCAGGTCATACTCGGCGGCCAGCAGGTCAACCTCGGGTGCCATCGTGCTGAAGTGCAGCGTGACGCCGAGGTCGCGGCAGCGGGCTTGCAGCAGTTCGAGCAGCCGGCGGCGACTCATCGCCGCGAAACCGTGACCGCCACTGGTCAGTACCTCGCCGCGGTAGTGCACGTCGATGTCGTCCCAGCGAGCGAATTCCCTTTCCATCTGGGCATAGATCACCGGATCGGCATGCTCGATGCCCCCGAGCGTCTCGTCGGAGAACACCACGCCGAAGCCGAAGGTGTCATCGGCGGCGTTGCGTTCCCAGACGGTGATCTCGTGCTGCGGACCCAGCTGCTTGGCCAGCGCCGAGAAATACAGCCCGCCCGGGCCACCGCCGATTACCGCTATCCGCATGAGACACCTCCGTCAGCTTGCTCGCGCAGGACGAACCGCTGCAGCTTGCCGCTCGAGGTCCTGGGCAGTTCGGCCACGAACTCGATCGCGCGCGGGTACTTGTACGGCGCGATCTGTTCCTTGACGTGTGCCTGCAGCCGCCGGACCTCGTCCTGGTCACCGGCAACACCCTGCCCCAGTACGACGAAGGCTTTGACCAGCTGGCCACGGGCCTCGTCCGGCACGCCGACCACCCCGCATTCCAGGACGTCCGGATGGCTGGACAGCGCCTCCTCCACCTCGGGCCCGGCAATGTTGTAGCCGGCCGAGACGATCATGTCGTCGCTGCGGGCCTGGTAGTAGAAGTAGCCATCCTCGTCACGCACAAAGGTGTCACCGGTGATGTTCCAGCCCTGCTGGACGTAGACCGCCTGGCGCTGATCGGCCAGGTAGCGGCAGCCAGTCGGTCCCTTGACGGCGAGCCGGCCGATCGAACCGGCCGGCAGCGGTGAGCCGGACTCATCCACCACCTCGGCCAGGTAACCCGGTACCGCGCGGCCGGTCGAACCCGGCCGGATGTCGTCATCGGCCGCGGCCAGGAAGATGTGCAACATCTCGGTGGAGCCGATGCCGTCGATCAACTTGACCCCGGTGGCGGTGAAGAACGCCTGCCAGGTCGACTGCGGCAGGTGCTCGCCGGCCGAGACCCCGCGCCGAAGGCTGCTCAGCTGGGCACCCTTTCCCGATTGGAGCATTGCCCGGTACGCGGTCGGAGCGGTGAAGCAGACCGACACCCGATGCTCGGCGATCAGGTCGGCAAGCTGATCCGGGGTTGCCTTTTCCACCAGCAGGCTGGACGCGCCGAACCGGAGCGGAAAGATCACCAACCCGCCCAGGCCGAAGGTAAAGGCCAGCGGCGGGGTGCCGGTGAAGACATCGTCCGGCCGCGGTTTGACCAGGTGCTTGGCGAAGGTATCGGCATTGGCCAGCAGGTCGCGGTGAAAGTGCATGGTCGCCTTGGGACGCCCAGTGGTGCCCGAGGTGAAGGCCAGCAGTGCCACATCGTCGGCGGCGGTGTCGACCGCGGTGAAGTCGGCGGGCTTGGCCGCGGCCATCGCCAGCAGGTCCTCCGGTGCCGGGCCACCGACCCCGACGATCGGCAGGCCCTCGATTTTCGCCGCAACCAGGTCGTCGGTGAAACGGTAGTCGCACAATGCCAGATCGACTCGGGCGATCTCGGCGATGGTGCTGAGTTCGCCGGCCCGCAGCAGCGGCATCGTGGTGACCGTCACCAGCCCTGCCTTCAGCACCGCCAGCCAGCAGATCACCAGCCAGGGATTGTTCGGAGCCCGCAGCAACACCCGGTTGCCGGGGACCATGCCGAGATCCTCGACCAGCACCCGGGCGGTTCGGTTCATCGCGTCGCGGACCTCGCCGTAGCTCCAGCGCTCGCCGGCGGGGGTGAGCAGGCACGGACGGTCGGCACCCCACCGGTCGATGACGGCGTCCAGCAACTCGCTCGCGCAGTTCAGCCGTTGCGGGTACTGCAGCTCCGGCAGGTCGAACCTCAGCTCGGGCCACTGCCCGCTGGGTGGCAGGTTGTCCCGGCAGAAGCTGTCGACGTGCGCCGACGGAGCGAGCTTCACAGTCATGCTTGGAAGTATTCTCTCTATCTGACGGTAGTCAAGAGATCGCCATACCGGGTGCACCTCGATCAGGCGGTATCGTGGCGCCGTGACATCGACGGACGAGGACCCGGGCAGCCGCGGCCGGCAACCCCGAGCGCTCATCGTCACGATCTACGGCCTGTACGCGCGCGAGGTCGGCGGCTGGCTGAGCGTGGCTTCGATCATCCGGTTGATGGCTGAACTGGACGTCGACGAGCCGGCGGTGCGGTCCTCCATCTCCCGGTTGAAGCGGCGGGGCATCCTGCTGGCCGAGCGGGTGGACGGTCAGGCCGGTTACGGATTGTCCGAGCAGGCCAGGGTAATCCTGGACGAGGGCGACCGCCGGATCTTCCAGCGGCGCCGGGCCACCGTGGACGACGGCTGGCTGCTTGCGGTGTTCAGCGTGCCCGAGGCCGAGCGCGAGAAGCGGCACCTGCTGCGTTCACGGTTGGCCTGGCTCGGCTTCGGCACCGTGGCGGCCGGCGTCTGGGTAGCCCCGGCCCACCTGTACGGCGAGACCCGCGATGCCCTGCAGCGACAAGGGCTCGACTCCTACGTCGACCTGTTCCGGGCTGAGCACCTGGCCTTCGCCGAGGTCGCTGAGCAGGTCGAGCGGTGGTGGGATCTGCAGCGATTGCAGGATCTGTACGACGACTTCCTGACCGCCTATGACCCGGTGCGGGCCAGCCTGCGACGCAAGCGGACGATCGATCCGCGACAGGCTTTTGCCCACTACGTAGCCGCATTGACCGACTGGCGACGGTTGCCGTACTCCGACCCGGGACTGCCGACCGACGTGCTGCCGCGCGGCTGGCACGGGGTCCGCGCCGCGGAAACCTTCTTCGACCTGCGCGAACGGCTGTCCGGACCGGCCCACGACTTCGTGACCGGCGTCGGTAACGGTAGCGAACGGCCGGCCGGCTGAGCTCAGATGACCGCGAAGCCCTGCACCTCGACCAGGGCCTGCTCGTCCCAGAGCCGGCTGATTCCGATCCCGGCCATCGCCGGGTAGTCGCGGCCGACCAGCCGGCGCCAGACCGCACCGATCTCGCGGGCATGCGCCTGGTAGTCGGCCATGTCCACGATGTAGACGGTGAGGCTGGCCAGCTGATCCGGACGACCGCCGGCCGCCCGCAACGCCTCGATCAGGTTGCTCAGCGCCAGCTCGAACTGCTCGACCACACCGTCGCCGACCAACTGGCCGGTGGCGTCCAGCGCGGTCTGGCCGGCCAGGAACACCATGGTGCCGGAGCCGATCACCGCATGCGCAAAGCCGCTCGGCCGGGCCAACGATGGCGGATTCACCCGTTCGAGGCTCATGATTGCACCGCTCCTCCGTCCACGTTGATGCCTTGCCCGGAGATCGCCGCGCTCTGCACGCACAGCCACACCGCATCGGCCACCTCCTCGGTGCCGATCAGCCGGCCGATCGGTTGCTTGCCGGCCAGCAGCTCGCGCGCCTGGTCGGCGGTCCAGCCGGATTTCTGCCCGATGGCAGCGACCGTCAGCTCGGTCATCGGGGTGTCGACATAGCCGGGGCAGACCGCGTTGACCGTGATCCCCGAGCTCGCGAGTTCGGCGGCCGCGGACCGAACCAGGCCGAGCACGCCGTGCTTGCTCGCGGCATAGGCGGCGATATAGGGCTCACCGACCCGGGCCGCGGTGGAGGCGATGACCACGATCCGTCCGTAGCCGGCCGTTCGCATGGCAGGAATCGCCCGTCGAATACAGCGGAAAGGCGCGGTCAGGTTCAGCTCCAGCATCCGCTGCCAGTCCTCGTCGGTGGTCTTCTCGACCCTGGCTGAGTGACCCGCCCCGGCATTGGCGACGAGTACCGTCACCGGACCCCACTGGTCCTCGACGGCGGCGAATACCTTTTCCACCGCGTCGGAATCGGTGATGTCGGCCGGTAGCACCAGGCTCGGGCCTGGGCAGGCCGTGGCGGTTTCGGCCAACTGCTCGGCACTTCGGGCGGTCAGCGCGACCGGCAACCCAGCGGCACTCAGCCGCTGCGCGACCGCCCGGCCGATGCCGCGGCCGGCGCCGGTCACCAGGGCGATCCTTGCTGGGCTGCTGTCCACGGTTGCGAACACTGCCACCCTGGCGTGACGACCGTCAATGAGACAAGAGACGGTGTGTCGTGTTCTACACCGCCTCTTGCCTCATCGCCGCTGGCCGGGATCAGCCGCGAGCTTGTAGCTGATCAGAACTGGTTGTCGATGTTTTTACCAGTCGATTGCAGCACGTTGCCCTGAATCGTGGTGGCCGGAGCGTCGATCGCCCCGTAACCGAAACCGTACTGGGCACCGAAGTCGTTGCCGGTGACGACCGTTCCGGTGACCGGGTTGGCGCCGATCTTGCGAATGTTGAGGATCCAGCCGCCGCCGTTGAGCAGGTTGTGATCGATGACCACGTTGGTCACCTTGCCGAAGTCACCCTGGACGTTGACGCAGGAGGTCTCGTCGCGGTTCAGGTCGATCGTGTTGTGTCGAACCACGTTGTTGGATCCCTCGTAGATCTCGACGCCGTCATAGTGCGGTGCGGAGGAGTCGGAGACGAAGTCGTGCAGCCACGAGTCGGTGAGGACCGCGTTGCCGCCGAGCCGTGCCCCGTTCTCGCCGTTGTGGATGTTGAGCCGCTGGCCGACCCAGGAGGAGCCGTTGGACTGGTTGCGGATACCGCCCTGGTCGGACTGGTTGCCATCCAACTCGCTGTCGAGGATGACCAGGCTCGCCGGACCGTTGCGGCCGATATCCACTGCCCAGCCGCCCTGGTCGGACTTGATCCTGCTGTTGCGGATGACCACGTTCAGGTTGTCCACGTAGATGGTTCCGGTGACGTCCAGGCCGTCGATGACCTGGCCGTCCTTCGTGGTCCGGAAGCCCTTCGACGGGGTCAGCTTCGTCCCGGCCGGCACTCCGGTGTTCGAGGCGTTCGGGAACGAACCGCTCGGCGGGCTGCTCACCGGCACCGGCGTGGTTGGCGGCGCGCTGCTCGGGGGCGCGGTGGTGGGCGGCGGAGTCTTGGTGGGAGGTGCCGTGGTGGGCGGCGGAGTCTTGGTCGGGGGCGCGGTGGTGGGCGGCGCGGTGGTCGGCGGCGCGGTCGTCGGCGGCGGCGTCTTGGTCGGCGGGAGGCTGGTCGCCGGCCGGAACAACGCGTCCACGAAGTAGCCCGCACCGTTCCAGCTCGACCTCGGGAACGCGCTGTTGCCGTAGCTGTAGACACCGGCGGTGCCGCGGATGATGGAGCTGCCCACGGTCTTGCCGTGCGAGAATTCGCTTTCCAACTGGGCATAGTGCCCGTAGCTGGTGTGGTAGGAGATCACGTAGGTGCTGCCCGGCGTGAGCGAGACCGGCGTGCCGAACTGGGTGGACTGCCAGCCCTCGCTGCTCTCGCTGCTGAAGTACGCGGTGGCCAGCTTCGCGCCGGTCGACTTCCACAGTGTCGCGGTATGTACGCCCATGTTCTGCAGGCTCTTGTAGTAGCGGGCTCCGACGATGGCACCTGGCTGTGAGACGGTGAATCGGATGCCGAGCTCGACCGCCTGGGAGTCATCCTCGGATTTGTTGACCGGACTCTCGGTGCCGGAGTACATGCCGATGATGCTGGGTGACGGGGTGGCGTTGGCCGGCCGGCCGTGCATCGCGATCACCTGGGCAGCAATCACCACTGCGGCGGTCACGGTCGACACCCCCTTGCCAGACAGGAGCGTTCCCTTGGCAAGTTGACCGATGCCGAGGCGGCTAGATCCAGAGACAAGATGCTTCACGGCGGACTCCAGGTTCGGTACTACTAAGCGTGAGCTGCTGACTACTCTAGGTAGCTTCATGCGAACTTAGCAGTGGTGAAGCTGGCGTATTGGGGTTTTGGAAAAACCGCTCGTCGTATCTCTGAGAGACCACCGAGGCCCCGAGTTACGGGGTTGGCGCGAGAGCCGCCCCAGGACTCACCCTCGCAACTCGACACGAAGGCCGGCCGGTAGCGAGTCCGGGCCGCGTTTCGCCCCAAGTCGATGGCAGGCTCCAAGCCCGCACGATGCGAAACCTGGAGCCTGCCGGGCCAGTAAGCCTGCGGTGTTCAGTCCAACCTCAGAGGACGACGATCCCGGTCGGTGCGCCGGTGGCCGGCAGCGGCGTCGGGGAGCTGGCAAGCTCGGTCACGGTGCCGCCGTTGACCGCGAAGGTGCTGACGACCTTGCCCCGGCCGCCGGTCACCGAGAGGTACTTGCCGTCCGGGGACAGTCGAGCGTCGACAGCACCGGCACCGTTGGTGAACGGCGTGCTGCCCAACAGCACGAGCGAGCCATCCCGCTGGATCGCGTAGCTGGACAGGTTGCCAGAGCCGGTGTTGATGGCGAACAGGTACTTGCCGTCATGGCTGATCTCTACCCAGCACGGAGCGGTCTGCCCGTCGGCCACCGGCGAGTTGCCGATCGAGGTGAGCACGCCGCGGCGGCTGACTCCGAACGCCGACACCGTCCCGAGATTTGCTCCGGCATGGGCGTTGGAGACGTAGAGCTGCGAGGGGTTGGTCGGACGGAACTCCGCTCCGATCGGCCCGAGGCTCTGCGCGGCGAAGGGCGAGCCGGGCGCCGGACTGAGCTGACCGTCCAGCCGTACCGCGAAGCTGTCGATGACGGAGGTGTTGTCGCGGGTGCCGACCAGTCGGTCGCCGGTGGCGTTGAACAGCACGTCACCGACACCGGAACCCTCTGGTACCGGCACGGTCGTGTACGGCAGCGGGATCAGTTTGCCCTGCGGCGTCAGGAAGAATCCGCTGTAGTTGCTGCCGCCGTTGCCCACATTGGCGACATAGACGAGTCCGAACCGGTTGATGGCGATGCTGACCGGTTCGACACCACCGGACGAGACCGGCGTACCGACCGGCGTCGGGGTCCCGTCGCGGCCTACCCGAAGTACCGAGAGCTGGTTGCTGCCTGCGTCGACGGCCAGCAGGAACCGATGGTCCGGGCTGGCCTGGATCGCGCCCTGCGAGCCCAGGCCGGCACCGAGTCCGGCTCCACCTATTGCGAACGGCGAGCCAGCGAGCGGGGTCAGTGAGCCGTCCGCGTGCCGGTCAAAGGCCGCGACCGTGTTCGCGCCAGCGGTGTTGCCGTTGACGTAGGCATGCCCGACCACGGGCGAGATGCGGTTGACCGGTGCCGGAGTTGCGCTGGCCGACGTGGTGGCGGCCAGCAGGCTGGCTCCTGCCACCAGCAACGTGCCGCAGGCGGCGAGGCAGGCTTGTTTACGCATGTCGTTCTCCCAAAGGACTAAGGGTCAACCTGAACTGGTCGACACCAATGAGTCCCGCGCAACCGGCGACCGTTACCGAATCCGAGCCGGCGATGGCTGGCCGTCCGCGGTTCGTAATGTTCGAAGTTGCAGACCGGAGGTCCTCGCCGACATAACCTCTGACCGTGGGCGCACCCAGCTCGGAACGAGAGCTCCTGATCCGCTTGCGGACCGGCGACGAACGCGCCTTCATCGAGTTGGTCGAGCTCTATCACACCCAGCTGATCCGGTTGGCCAGCGCTTTCGTCGGCAGGGCCGAGATCGCCGAGGACGTCGCGCAGGAAACCTGGCTCGCGCTGCTGAACGGCCTCGATCGCTTCGAAGGCCGGTCCTCGCTTCGCACCTGGCTGTTCCAGATCTGCGTCAACCGCGCCCGCTCGATCGGCGAGCGCGAGCACCGGACCGTACCTGTCGAATTGATCGAACCCGCCGTGGACGCCGAGCAGTTCAGTCCGACTGGTGCCTGGACCTCGCCGCCAACCCCGTGGCCGGACGCCGTCAGCAGCGCCCTCGATGATGCCAACCTGGTCGGCGTGATCCGCCGGGCCATCGACGGTCTGCCCACTATGCAGCGGCTGGTCGTCACCATGCGCGACATCGACGGGCTCAGCAGCAAGCAGGTATGCCAAGTACTGTCGATCACCGAGGCAAATCAGCGAGTCCTGCTCCATCGGGGCCGCTCGCACATCCGGCGTGGCATCGACGGGGCGGTGATCAGGCAATGAGAATCTCCCGACGCCGCGAGGCCACTACCTGCCGACGCGCGGTCGAGCTGATTACCGACTACCTCGAGGACGCGCTGCCCGCACGGCAACGGCGCGACCTCGAACACCATCTCGGCCAGTGCCCGCACTGCGCCGAATACCTCGTCCAGCTCCGAGTCACCATCGACGCCTCGGGCCGCCTGGACGGCGACCAACTGAGCCCGGACGTACGACAGACGCTCATCCAGCTGTACCGGCAGACCCGACCGTAGAACGGCCAGCTTGGCCCTGGAACGGCTAACAGGGCCAGAGAACGGCCAGCTTGACGCTGGAAACGGCTAACAGGGCCAGAGAACGGCCAGCTTGGCCCTGGAACGGATGGCAGGTCCAGAGAACGGCTAATTTGGCCCCGGAACGGCTAATCCGGCCGCAGCATGGTTACTTCTTGAGCCGCCGGCTGCCGCCGTGCCAGTCCTCCTGGCTGCCGACCGAGTCGGGGTCGATACCAAAGCTGCGCAGCTGCGGACGTTCGCGCAGGCTGCGTTTGAGTTCTGCGAAGCCGGCAAAGCTTGCCAGGCCCAGCACGTGATCCCACAACGGCACCGCCTGCTCGGCGCTGGGCAGCCGGCTGATCACCGGGCCGAAGAACGCGAGCCCGTCCGGTGGCTCGAACTGGATGATCGGGGTGCCGACGTCCTTGCCGGTCAACGCGAGCGCAGCATCGGTCTCTCGCTGGAGCTCGACATCCAGCGACTCGTCATCCAGCGCGTCCAGCAGGTTCGCGGGCAAGCCGACCTCGGCCAGGATCGGTGCCAGGAACTCATGGGTACCCCGGTACGCACCGTCCAAATCGCGGGAGTCCGCTGCGTCGAAGACCCGAGAGCCGATCGCCTGGTACAGCGGCCCGATCGCGGCCCGACCATGCTCGGCGCGGGTCCGGGCAGCGACCCGGAGCAGTCGAAGACCGGCGGTGTGGCCAGCCTCGTAGCCGACCGGGAAGTGACTGTCGTAGTCGACGTCGGCGTTGATCAGCCGCAGTGCAATGAATCGCCAGTCCACCGTGTACTCGCGCTGTTCGGCAACCATCCGCACCCATTTGCTGGTCATCCAGGCGAACGGGCAGACCGGATCGAAGTAGAAATGCAGGTCCGCGTTGTCCATCGTTCCGCTCATTCGGAGCTACTTTCGGCGTGTTCGCGCAGGTAGCGGATCAAGCCGATGACATCCTCGGGCACCAGCCGGCCGATGGCGCCGCTGGAGTACACGCTGACCACAACGGTTCCGTCCGGGGCCAGGACGAAGCCGGTGGATTGGATGAAGGCGGGATCGTCGTTGACGAACGCGCCGGTCGCCTCGGCGATCGCTACCGCGTCTGCGCTGTGCCCGACCGGGAACGTCAAGGCGTGCTTGGCGATCAGCTCGCGGGTGGTGGCCTCGTCGTCCACCGACAGTGCGAGGACTTGGGCGCCGGCTGCGGTTAAGGCGTCTTGGGAGCGTTGGAACGCACGAAGCTGGGCGTTGCAATACGGGCACCAGGCGCCTCGGTAGAACAGCACGACCGCGAAGTCGCCGGCAAGTGCCTGCGGAAGGATGAGTTGATCACCGCCCGGCGTAGTAACCGTGAAGGTGGGAAACCTCTGACCTGGGCTGAGCAGCGGCATCGCCGGCTCCGATCCGAAATTGGCGGAAAAGGCTTTGCTGGAAAGCTTAACTCCGATCCAAGATGATCGTCGGCCGCCTGGTGCTCGGGACTGGCGAGACCTGGCCCCGGCTGGTGGCCGGCCCGCGGAGCCCGGCCAGGTTTCGTTGCGCAGAGCCGGTCGCAGCGAGGAGTAGAGGTCACGTATGAACGTCCCAGGTCCGATCCACGTTGTATCACCTTCAGCTCCGCGTTCGGGGTCATACCGGATACGGCATCTCGATGCGTTGACCTTTTTGATCGCCCCAGCACGCCGTCACTCGGCAGCCCGGACCAATCCGCAAATTGCAGCCAAAGTGTGCCTACGTTGCCTCCCAAGCCGACCACCGACGCTCTTCCCGCATCCCTCGCAGCTCCACTCCGTGCGGCCGGACCCGCTGATCGCAGCTCCACTCCGTGCGGCCGGACCCGCTGATCGCAGCTCCACTCCGTACGGCCGATGATGTTGCGGGTCATGGTCGGTGGTTGCGTTGTGGTGTTTGGGTGGGGTCTTGCCAGGGTGGTGGGGTGAACCAGGGGACGTTGTTGTTCATGGTGATTCGCCAACCGTGGGTGTTGATTCGGTCGTGGTGGTGGTCGCAAAGCAGGCACATGTTGGTGAGGTTGGTGGTGCCGCCTGTTGTCCAGGGTTGGATGTGGTGGCGTTCTGTCCATTGGGGTGGGTCGGTGCAGCCGGGGAAGCTGCAGCCTTTGTCCCTAGCGATCAACGCCAAAGTCTGACCTTGAGAGGCGATGCGTCGGGTGCGGCCGTAGTTGAGGATCCCGCCAGCACTGTTGTGCACGATCCAGGCGATGGATGCCTGATCGGCGATCCGTAGCGCTTGGTCGATAGAAAGTTTCTGTCCGAAACTGGTGCTGGCGAGACCGGTTTTGGTTTCGAACTGTTCGGCGGTCATGGTGATCAACACCGTCGCCGGCACCCCACCCGAGGCGGGGAGCCGGCCTGATCGCAGCGCGAGCTTCAACACCGACCGGAACGCGTCATGCATCCGTTGGCTGGGGCTGCGCTCGTCCCGGTCGCCGTCGGTGGTTTTCGGTGCCGACAGCGAATGCAAGACCGTCATGGCTAGTGCGGAGGTTTCAGCGTCCAGGTCCCCGGTCAACCGGTACATGCCGTCACCGTTCGGGACACAGTGCAGTGACCGCAGTCGTTGCTGTCGGCGTTCATCCACCAGCTGACCATCCGGATCCAGGGTGTCGACCAGTTGCCTAGCGATACCGGCCAACACCTGGGCGTCGAAAGTATGGGCCTGCTCCACCAGGAACGCCTCTGCTTCATCCAGTTCTTCGACCGGTAGTTCAGCGGCCCGGAGTTTGGTGATGGCGTGGATGATCACCTCTACCTGCTTCGCGGTGATCGCACCCGCTACTCGAGCCTGCGCGGTGAGCGGTAGTAGTGGTTCCAACCGGTCACCGGTCACGGTCACGCGTGGACCCAATTCGTGCGCCTGCCGCACCCGACTACTCGCCTCACCCGGTGACAGGTTCAACAACCCCGCCAAGAACTGCCGCGACCCCCGCACCACATACCGACCCGGCACATTCCGTGCCTCCAACTCCGCCACCACCGCATGATCGAACGCCTCCACCTTGCGCCGAGCACGTTCCATCACCCGGATCACGTCCAGTAGCTCATCCTCACCAAGCCCCGCCAACGAACACCCCAACACCTCACTCACCGCAGCCAACACCACCCCCACCTTCGCGCCCACGTCACTGATCACCGCCGTCGTCATACCAGAAACCCTACGACCAACCTCTGACAAAACCGAGCCGACCGAACCAGATCACCAAACAACCAAACGGCAAACTGAACCGCACCGCCCGCTGCCATTCTCATACCCGAAACCCTACGACCACGGTCTGACAGAACCGGGTCATCAACCAAGGCCAGCGTTCGACAAGCTCCGCCCTCCGAGCCAGATCCCCCGGGCACCTAGCCCCGGACCCGCTCAGCCCCTTTGTCAACGGCCGAAAACTGACCCTCTGGCGCCCCGGCATCGCCGGACGTCTCAGCTATCGAAGTCGACGGTCACCGCATCGGTGGTAGGTATCGCCTGGCAGGTCAGCACATAGCCGGCGTCGACCTCGAACTGCTCGAGCGCGTAGTTACGCCGCATCCGAACCTGTCCGTCGGTGACGAGTGCCCGGCAGGTCCCGCAGACGCCGCCCTTGCACGCGAACGGCAGGTCGGGCCGGACCTTCTGCGCACCGTCGAGCACTGCGGTATCCGGCGGGACGGTCACGGTGCTGCTGCGGCCGTCGAGTACCACGGTGACCTCAGCGCCGACGCCGACCGGTGGCTCTTCGTGATGCACCTCGGCCGGCGGGTCCTCACCGACATAGAACAGTTCGCGGTGAATCGCGGCGCGGTCGACCCCGAGCTCCGTCAACACCTCGATCGCGTCGGTGACCATGCCGAACGGGCCGCACAACCACCAATGATCGATATCGGCGACGTTGACGGTGACCGGCAGCAACGCACGAAGCTTGGGTCCATCGAGGCGGCCGCTGAACAGCTCGACCTCCTGCGCTTCTCGCGACAGCACGTGCACCAGCCGCATCCGGGCGGGATAGGCGTCCTTGAGGTCAGAAACCTCGTCGGCGAACATCACCGAGTCGCTGCGCCGGTTGCCGTACAGCAGGGTGACCGTCGACTCGGCGTGCGCCGCGAGCAATGACCCGGCGATGGACAGCATCGGCGTGATTCCCGAGCCCGCCGCGATCAAAACGTGATTGCCGGCCGCGGTCAGATCCGGCGTGAAGGAGCCCGCGGGCGGCTGCACCTCGACGACATCGCCCGGCTTGACGCGGTGGACCAGCCAGCCGGACACCGCCCCACCGGCAACCTCGCGGACGCCGATCCGGGGCGCGCGACCGGCCGCCACACAGATCGAGTAGGACCGCCGCTCCTGGCCGTACTTGATGGTCAGCGACTGGCCCGGCTCGAACGCGAACGCGGACCCGAGCTCGCGAGGCACGGTGAAGGTGACGGCGGCCGAGTCCTCGGTCAACGAGTCGACGGCCGCGACCGTGAGCGGGTGGAAGTCGGTGCGCGCCACTCAGATCTCCTTGACGTACTCGAATGGTTCTTGACAGCTCAGGCACCGGTACAGCGCCTTGCACGCCGTCGCGCTGAACGCCGAGGTCTCGGTGGTGCTCATCGACCCACACCGCGGGCAGGCCACCTGCCGAGAATTGACCGACAGCGTCAGCGGAACCGAAGCGCCGGCCGCTCGCCGGGCGGCCGGGTTCGGCGGGGCGATGCCAGCTGCTGCCAGCTTGTGCCGGCCGGCATCGGTGATCCAGTCGCTACTCCACGGCGGGGATAGCTCGGTGCGCACCTGGACGTCGGAGAAGCCAGCGCCCCGCAGCCGATGTCGGAGGTCGTGACTGATCTCGCGCATCGCCGGACACCCTGAATACGTCGGGGTAATCGTGACGATCACGGCGTCACCGTCCTGCCGTACGTCCCGCAGGATGCCCAGCTCGGCCAGCGTCACCATGGGCAGTTCCGGATCGGGGACCGAGGCCGCCACCTGCCAGGCCTGCTGGGTTCCGGTCACCGCGGTCACCACGTCGCGTCCGGATCGGCCCGGGCCACGCTCTGCAACTCGGCCAGGATGTAGCCCATTGCCTCGGTATGCAGACCGTCCCGCCCGGACCGGCCGGCGACACTGGCCAGCGCGGACACCGTCGGACGTTGCAGGGTCGCGGTGGCGAGCACCGTGTCCAACACCAGATCGACCTCGTTGCGAAGCTGGCCCGCGGCGACCGCCACGTCCGGCAGCTCGGCTTCGATCGGGTGCGAGGTGAATAGCTCGTCCACCAATGGCCAAACGACTTCCAGGCCGGCCTGCACCTTCGCGTGCGACAGCTCCGTTCCATCGCCCAACCGGATGACCCACTGCGCGGCGTAGTCCCGGTGGTAGGTCAGCTCCTTGACGGCCTTGGCGGCGATCGCGGCCAGCACCTGGTCCGCGGAACCGGTCAGCCCGTCGAACAGCGCGAGCCGCCAACTGGCGAAGATCAGCAGTCGGGCCACCAGCTCACCGAAGTCGGCATCGAGGCGCTCGGCCAGCCGGACGTTGCGAAACTGCTTCTCCGGACGGAAGAACGCCAGCTGATCCTCATCGCGACCGCTGCCGTCCGCCTTGCCTGCGCGGGCCAGCAGCAGCCGGGCCTGGCCCAGCAGGTCCAGTGCGATATTGGCCAGCGCCGTCTCTTCCTCGAGTTCCGGCGCGCGGGTCAGCCACTGCTGCAGGCGGTGGGAGTAGATCAGCGCATCGTCGCCGAGCATCAGGCAGTAGGTCGCGAGCGCCTGGCCGTCGAGACCGGCCGGCACGCTGGTGTCGACGCCTTCGAGCGCGTCGGTGAAACCGGTGCCGAAGGCCCACCGATGATCTTCGGTGTCCTCGGCCAGCGAATGGTACGCGCCGTACTCGTCCTCGTCGTTCATGAATTCCCCTTACATGTGCGGGACATCGTCGGGAATCTCGTAGAACGTCGGATGCCGGTAGACCTTGTCCCCGGACGGGGCGAAGAACGGGTCCTTCTCGTCCGGGCTGGAGGCCGTGATGTCGGTCGAGGCGACCACCCAGATGCTCACGCCCTCGTTGCGGCGGGTGTAGAGATCGCGGGCGTGGTGCAACGCCATCACCGAGTCGGCGGCGTGCAGCGAGCCGACGTGCACGTGATTCAGCCCGCGCTTACCCCGTAGGAACACCTCAAACAAAGGCCAATCCGTCTTGACCTGGGCCGGGTCGGCCTGCGTGGGCACCCCAGCCAACGGCACTGCCCCGTGGCCGCCCTCGGCCGTGAGATCCCCGCTCATGTCAGTTTCCCCTTAGCGGCATGGGTAGTCGCTGCCTCGCGTACCCAGGCACCGTCGTCGTGCGCGGCCTTGCGGTGCGCGACGCGCTGGGCGTTACACGGGCCGTTGCCCTTGATCACGGCGGTCAGCTCGTCCCAGTCGACGGGGCCGAAGTCGTAGTGGCCCCGGCTCTCGTTCCACGCCAGCGCGGGATCGGGCAGCGTGACCCCCAACTTCGCCGCCTGTGGCACCGACATGTCCACGAAACGCTGCCGCAGCTCGTCATTGGTGTGCCGCTTGATCCCCCAGGCCATCGACTGCTCGGTGTTGGTGGAGGCCTCGTCGGGCGGCCCGAACATCATCAGCGACGGCCACCAGAAGCGATCGACCGCCTCCTGCACCATTTCGCGTTGGTTCTGGGTGCCGCGCATCATCGTCATCAACAGCTCGTACCCCTGGCGCTGATGAAACGATTCTTCCTTGCAGATACGCACCATTGCCCGGCCGTACGGGCCGTAGGACGAGCGGCACAGCGGCACCTGGTTGCAGATCGCGGCACCGTCGACCAACCAACCGATGACGCCCACGTCGGCGTAGCTCAGCGTCGGGTAGTTGAAGATCGAGGAGTACTTCTGTCGGCCGTGCACGAGCTTGTCGGTGAGGTCGGCCCGGTCCGCACCCAGCGTCTCTGCCGCCGAGTACAGGTACATGCCGTGGCCGGCCTCGTCCTGCACCTTGGCCAGCAGAATCGCCTTACGGCGCAACGAAGGTGCCCTGGTGATCCAGTTGCCCTCGGGCTGCATGCCGATGATCTCCGAGTGCGCGTGCTGCGCGATCTGGCGGATCATCGTCTTGCGGTAGCCCTCGGGCATCCAGTCCCGCGGCTCGATCCGGCTCTGGTGCGCGATGGTGTTCTCGAACTGCGCGGTCAGCTCGGCGCTGTCCGACTGGACGGCCGTCATGACTGCCACTGCTTGGCGACCATGGTGAGCACGTCGTACTTGGCAACGGACGAGCCGTCCTGCTTGGTCACGTCGGCGTCCCAGCGAACCTCGCCGTGTTCGCTGTCGCCGCGCGGCGTGATCGCCTTGCAGGTCAGGGTGACCGTGAGCTCGTCGCCGGGGTAGACCGGCGTCAGGAAGCGCAGGTTGTCGATGCCGTAGTTGGCCAGCACCGGTCCCGGCTCGGGGTCGACGAACAGCCCGGCCGCAAGCGACACCACCAGGTAGCCGTGTGCGACGATGCCGTCGAAGAACGGGTTCGCGGCCGCCGCTTCGGCGTCGGTGTGGGCGTAGAAGGTGTCCCCTGTGAACTCGGCGAAGTGCGCGATGTCCTCAGCCGTGACGGTGCGCGGGCCGGCGATGACGCTGTCGCCGGGCCGCAGCTCGGCCAGCGATTTGCGGAACGGGTGGACGTCGCCGAGGTTGCGCTCGCTGCCCGGCACCCACTGCTTGGTGATCTTGGCAAGGATCCGCGGGCTGGCCTGGATCGCGGTGCGCTGCATGTGATGGGTGACGCCGCGCAGGCCGCCCATCTCTTCACCGCCACCGGCTCGACCGGGACCGCCGTGCACGAGCATCGGCAGCGGCGAGCCGTGTCCGGTGGATTCGGCCGCGTCATCGCGGTCGAGCACCAGCAGCCGGCCGTGCCAAGGAGCCACGCCGAGCACCACATCCCGGACGAAGTCGGCATCGTGGCTGACCACAGAACCAACCAGGCTGCCGAGGCCGCGGGCGGCCAGTTCGATGGCGTGCGCGGTGTCGCGGTAGCCGATCAGGGTGCTGACCGGTCCGAAGGCTTCCACCTCGTGCGGCTCGGCCCGGTCCGCGTCGTCGGCACGGATCAGGATCGGAGAGATGAACGCACCGCTGGTGGCATCGGCGCCGATGACCTCGACCTGCTCGGGGTCACCGAACACGGCGGTGCCGACCGACAGCAGTGACTTCAGCGAGCGCCGGACCTCTTCGCGCTGATCGAGGCTGGCCAGCGCGCCCATCCGTACCGACTCCGTCGCGGGATTGCCCACGACGATCTTGGCCAGCCGGCCGGAGGCGGCCTCGGCAACGGCGTCCAGCAAGGGCTCGGGGACGATCGCCCGGCGGATCGCGGTGCATTTCTGGCCGGCCTTGACGGTCATTTCGGTGACGAGTTGCTTGACGTACAAGTCGAATTCGGGAGTGCCGGGTTGGGCGTCCGGTCCGAGGATCGAGCAGTTCAGCGAGTCGGCCTCGCCGTTGAAGCGGACCGATCGGGCGACCACGGTGGGGTGTGCGCGCAGCTTCTGCGCGGTGGAGGCCGAGCCGGTGAACGAGAGCAGGTCCTGGTCGGTCAGGTGGTCGAGCAGGTCACCCGCGCTGCCGCAGACCAGCTGCAGGCTGCCTTCGGGTAGCAGGCCGGACTCCACGATCAGCTCGATCACCCGGGCGGTCAGGTAGGCGGTGGAGCTGGCCGGCTTCACCAGGCTGGGCACGCCGGCCAGGAAGGCTGGGGCGAACTTCTCCAGCGGCCCCCAGGCCGGAAAGTTGAACGCGTTGATCTGGACGGCCACCCCGCGCAACGGGGTGTAGATGTGCTGGCCGAGGAACTGGCCAGCCTTGCCCAGTTGCTCCGCGCCGCCGTCCAGCAGCACCGTGTCGTTGGGCAGTTCGCGCCGTCCCTTGCTGGCGTAGCTGAGCAGCACGCCGAAGCCACCGTCGATGTCGAACTTCGAGTCGTACAGCGTCGCGCCGGTACGGGCCGACAGCGCGTAGAGCTCCTCGCGGTTGTCCCGCAGGTGCAGGCCTACCGCCTTGAGCAGGGCGGCTCGTTGGTGGAAGGTGAGCGCCCGCAGCGCCGGGCCACCGACCGTCCGGCCGTAGTGCAGCACCGCCGCCATATCGATGCCTGCGGAGGAGACCGTGGTGATCTTCTCGCCGGTCACGGCGTCGAACAGCGGCGCTCCCTCGTCGGCCGGCTCGACCCAGGAACCGTTCACGTAACTGCGCAGTGCCATCCGACAGCCTCTCTCTATTTCCTGACCGAACGTTCGGTGTGAATCCTAGCTCAGCTCAGTAGGCCAGAACAGGGCCAGCACGCGTCAGACCCGTTCCACCAGCAGCGCCATGCCCTGGCCGACGCCGACGCACAGGGTCGCCAGCCCGCGACGCAACTCGCCACGTTCCAACCGGCCGAGCAGCGTCACCAGAATCCGGCTGCCGGACGAGCCGAGTGGGTGGCCCAGCGCGATCGCACCACCGTCGGCGTTCACGATCGCCTCGTCCAGCTTGAGCCGGCGGACCACGGCCAGGCTCTGTGCCGCGAAGGCCTCGTTCAACTCGACCGCATCGAGATCCTCGATGCTCCAACCGGCCCTGGCCAGCACCTTCTCGGTGGCCGGTACCGGCCCGAGGCCCATCAGGTGCGGTGCGATGCCGGCGCTGGCGGACGCGACGACCCGGGCCCGCGGGGTGAGCCCGTACCGGGCCAGGGCTGCTTCACTGACCACCAGGATGGCCGACGAGCCGTCCGAGAGCGGGGACGAAGACCCAGCCGTGACCACGCCGTCCGGCCGGAAGATGGTCTTCAACGCGCCGAGCCGGTCGAGGTCGGTGCTGGCCCGCGGGCCTTCGTCCACCGCGACGGTGCCGTTGGCGGTCACCACCTCGACGATCTCCGGACCGAAGTGGCCGGCCTCGATGGCTGCCACCGCCCGCTGGTGACTGCGCAGCGCGAACCGGTCGGAGTCCGCTCGGGTGATGCCGTCGAGTTCGGCGACCTGCTCGGCCGTCTCGCCCATCGACAGCCCGATCTTGCGCACCTGCGGACCGCTGCCGGCGGTGCCCTGATCGTGTTTCTCGAACTGCGGATTGGTGAAACGCCAACCCAGCGAGGTATCGGCGAGCTGCCCTGGACGCGCCCACGGGGTGCCTGGTTTGGCCATCACCCAGGGTGCCCGGGTCATCGACTCGACCCCGCCGGCCACGATCACGTCGGCCTCGCCGGCTCTGATCGCCTGGGCTGCCGAGGCGACGGCGGTCAGGCCGCTCGCGCACAGCCGGTTCACCGTGTAACCCGGAACCGAGTCGGGCAGGCCGGCGAGCAGCACCGCCATCCGCGCGACGTCCCGGTTGTCCTCGCCCGCCTGGTTCGCGGCGCCGAGGATCACCTCGTCGACCTCGGTGCCGGACAGCCCCGCCCGGCGCACGGTTTCGCCAACGACCAGGGCGGCCAGGTCATCGGGACGAACCGTCGCGAGCTGTCCCCCGTACTTTCCGTGTGGCGTCCGCGAACCGCCCACCAAAAAAACTTCGGGCACTGAAATCCTCCCCAGCTGGTCTCGTAGGCCTTATTGTTGACCGAACGTTCGGTCTGATCAAGGGTGGGAGTGCGGTGTCACAACCAGCGAACACGCAGGATCCGGTATTGGCAATGATGGCTGGCGATCGCGCCTCCGCGCAGCTCGGTATCGAGTTGGTCGAGCACGGCGAGGGCTGGGCGGTGACCCAGCTGAGCGTCACCGCCGACCAGGTCAACGGTCACGGCATCGCTCATGGCGGCATCATCTTCAGCCTGGCCGACACCGCCTTTGCCTGTGCCTGCAACAGCTGGGGGCCGGCCACGGTGGCGGCCGGCGCCGAGATCGTGTTCGTCGCGCCGGCCAGGGTCGGCAGCGTCCTGCAGGCCCGCGCCGAGCTCCGCAGCCGGTTCGGTCGCCAGGGCGTGTACGACGTCACGGTCCGCAGCGGCGCCGACCTGATCGCCGAGTTTCGGGGCCGGAGCCACCAGTTGAAGGGGGTTCCGTCGTGACCGCACCTGCGCCTTCGCCTGCGCCCGCACCTCGGCGACGCGGCCGGCCTGGCTATGACGTGGCGACGCTGCTGGAAGCCTCGGTCGAAGTCTTCAACTCGCGAGGTTTCGACGGCACCAGCATGGAGGACCTGTCTCAGCGCCTGGGCATCGGCAAGTCCGCGATCTATCACCACGTGCAGAGCAAGGACGCGCTGCTCGGCCTCGCCCTGGACCATGCGTTGGTAGGCCTGGAGCAGGCGGCGGCGGAGGTCCGCGAGCTGCCGGGGTCGGCGCTGCACCGCCTGGACACCCTGCTCCGGCGCAGTGTCGAGGTGCTGGTGCAACGGCTGCCCTACGTGACCCTGCTGCTGCGGGTCCGTGGCAACTCCGAGGTCGAGCGACAGGCTCTGGCCCGGCGGCGGCGGATCGACCGGCTCGCGGCCGACCTGGTCAAGGAGGCGATCGGCGAGGGCGAGCTGCTACCCGACCTCGATCCGGTGCTGACCGCGCGGTTGTTGTTCGGCATGGTGAACTCGCTGACCGAATGGCTCAAGCCTGGCAAGGAATATCGCGCCGACGAGCTGGCCGACACGGTGGCCACGGTCGCATTCAACGGCCTTCGAGCGCACCGCTAGTTCTCCGGCCCAGCTCGGCTCGGCGGACTCGGGCTCGGGCTCGGGCTCGGGCTCGGGCTCGGGCTCGGGCTCGGGCTCGGGCTCGGGCTCGGGCTCGGGCTCGGGCTCGGGCTCGGGCTCGGGCTCGGGCTCGGGCTCGGGCTCGGGCTCGGTTCGGTTCGGTTCGACTCGGCTCAGCGGTGCGGGCGTTCGTCGATGACCCGACGCATCTTGCCGAGCGACCGTTCGACGCAGGCCGGTTCCAGTACCTCGACCGCGACGGTGACCCCGATGCTGTTCTTCACCAGCGTGCGCAGCGTGCCGGCCGCCTCGGCAGCGACCTTCGCCGAGGCATCCACCCGCCGCTCGACCCGCACCGTCAGATCGTCGAGGGTGCCCGATCGAGACAGCACGCACTGAAAGTGCGGTGACAGGGCCGGCGTCCGCAGGATCAGCTCCTCGATCTGAGTGGGAAACAGGTTCACCCCACGCAGGATGATCATGTCGTCGGTGCGGCCGGTGATCTTCTCGATCCGCCGCATCGGACGGGCGGTTCCCGGCAGCAGCCGGGTGAGGTCGCGGGTCCGGTACCGGATGACCGGCATCGCCTGCTTGGTGAGCGAGGTGAACACCAGCTCGCCAACCTGGCCGTCGGGCAGCACGGCGCCGGTGTCCGGATCGATGATCTCGGGCAGGAAGTGGTCCTCCCAGACGTGCAGGCCGTCCTTGGTGTCCACGCATTCCATCGCCACTCCGGGGCCCATCACCTCGGAGAGGCCGTAGATGTCGACGGCATGCAGGTCCAGCCGCCGCTCCATCTCGGCGCGCATGTCGTTGGTCCACGGCTCTGCGCCGAACACGCCGACCTTCAGCGAGGTGGACGCCGGATCGATACCCTGGCGCTCCATCTCATCGACGATCGCGAGCATGTAGGACGGCGTAACCATGATCGCGTCCGGCTCGAAGTCCTGGATCAGGGTTACCTGCCGTTCGGTCATCCCGCCGGACACCGGGATGACCGTGCAGCCGAGCTTCTCAGCGCCGTAGTGCGCGCCCAGCCCACCGGTGAACAGGCCGTAGCCATAGGCGTTGTGGACCTTGTCGCCCGACCGAACCCCGCCAGCTCGCAGGGACCGCGCGATCAGCGTCGCCCAGACCTCGACGTCGGCGGCCGTGTAGCCGACCACCGTTGCCCGGCCGGTGGTTCCCGACGAGGCGTGCACCCGGGCGACCTGGTTCTGCGGAACGGCAAACATCCCGAACGGGTAGTTCTCCCGCAGGTCAGCCTTGGTAGTGAACGGTAGCTTCGCCAGATCGGCGAGATCCTTGATGTCATCAGGGTGAACTCCACCAGCGTCTAAGGCTTTGCGGTAGTGCGGGACGTTGTCATAAGCGTGCCGCACCGACCATTGCAGCCGCGCCAACTGCACCGCCCGCAGCTCATCCAGCGATGCTCGTTCGATTGGTTCCAGCGAGTCACGGGTCGGGGCTCGGTCTTGCATGGGCTCTCCTCCGGCGGCGTTCGGCATCCAGCGTCATGCTCGACGTTGATGCTGGAACGGTCGCATGACCCCGTCCCAAGTATCAACGTCGGCCACGTCAAATCCCTCACTCGTAGTGTGGCTCAGTACCAAGTTCAGCGGTCTGGGCGGCGCGCCTGGTGTGGCTCCTGGGCGGTTTCAGCTCGGCCCGTTGCCGGCTTGCTTCGTGGGGTAGTCCGCTTGTTGGCCTTGCTTCGTGGGGCTGGCTTCGCTTCGTGGGGCTGGCTTCGCTTCGTGGGGTAGTCCGATCCGAAACAGGTAGGGCGTCTTTTACGTTTCGGATCGGACCACCCCACTACGCAGAGATCTGGCTATCTCCCGGCAGACGATCGGGCGGGCTAGAAGGGTGACTTGGTGGGGTCTGCTCGGTGTGCGAGTTGGCGTTGTCGTTGTGCCTGAGCTGCGGTGATTGCATTGGTGGCGTTGGTGATTCTGGTGTGGTCGCCGGTTTCGGTGGCCTGGTGGAGTTCGTGTTGCCAGCGTTTCTGCAGTGCGGCGTAGGCGATGTCTTCGTTGGCGTGGACTTCTTCCAAGCTGATGGTTCTTGGCGGTGGCAGCGGTTCATGACCCGGTTGGGTCCAACGTTCGGGTGGATGGCTGGTGTAATCGTGTCCGGTGTCGGTGGTCCAGGTGACGGTGTTGTCGGGGTTTCTGGTGTAGTCCCAGCCTGTACCGATTTTGCAGTTGTTGTGCCGCCTGCAGGCAAGTGCTGCGTTGCAGCGACAGGTCTGGCCGCCTTGTAGATAGGGGACTATGTGTTCGTAGTGGCAGCGGTAGCCGGGCTGGTGACAGGTCG
>JALYVK010000119.1:7042-7803 GCA_030853265.1 Actinomycetota bacterium | reverse complement strand
CCTCGAGGCCACCGCGGGCCAGCGCACCCAGCTGGCTGTCCCGCGCCTGATGCAACCTGGCGGCCAGCGGCGCCAGCACCAGGGCGACGGTCGCGGCTGCGAACGCGGCGGCCGTCAGCCGGGACCGGCGCCGACCGGCGAGCACCAGCATGCCCACCGCAACCAGCAGCGCCCCGGTCACGGCGGCCACCGTGGCGGCCGAGCGAGTCAGCCCCCAGAGCACCGCGACCCACGCCAGCAGGACCGCCAACGCAAGCCGAAGGTCCACCGGCGGCCTCATCCGGCCGTCACCAGCGATTTGAGGTCAGCGAACTTCGCATCACCGATGCCGGAGACGTCCTGTAGCTGGTCCACCGAATCGAACCGGCCGTGCTGGGTCCGCCAATCCACGATCCGCTGAGCCAGTACCGGGCCGACGCCGGGCAGCGTGTCGAGCTGACTGGCGGTCGCCGCGTTCAGGTCGATCGGACCGGCAGCCGGTCCGGTGCCGGCCGGATCGCCGCCGGTACTCGACAGCGAATCGGGCGGCGCCGGCGCCACGGTGGCCAGCCCGATCGCCAACTGCTCACCGTCGGACAGCTTGCGGGCCAGGTTCACGCTGAGCGGATCCACGCCGGCCAGCACGCCACCGGCCGCAACAATGGCATCGTCCACCCGCGAGCCGGGCGGCAGCCGGTAGAGCCCTGGCCGGTGCACCTTGCCGACCACATCGACCACCAGTTCCGGCAGCGCGGAACTGGCGGTCGAACGCCCGACCGGCG
>JALYVK010000119.1:0-7032 GCA_030853265.1 Actinomycetota bacterium | reverse complement strand
GAGGTCAGCGAGCCACCCGGGCTGATGGCGGCGGAAGGAGTCGACCCCGCCGCCAGCGCCGACTGGGCGGACATCGGTACCGGAATCCGGTGCGGTCGGGAGGCCAGCACCCAGCAGCCGACGACGGCAGCCACCAAACCCGCGACCATCGCCATCGCCAGCAGGCCACCGCGCCCCGGATCAAGCCGGGCACCAGGTATCCCAGACCGCCGCGAGGACCGTCGTAGCCTCTCGACCAGCCTGCTCGCCAGTCGAGTTTGCGCTGCTCGTGACAATAGTTCCGCCATCCTGACCCGAACCGTCCGTCTCTTCGAAGCTCGCTGCACCCGGCCAACGCTAGGCAGTCAGCGGTGCTGCGGAGCCGGTCGAGAACGATCTGTGGACAACCGGCTTGGCTGTGGATGGAAGACTCAGGGACTGTGCCCGCCAAGCTTCTGCCCGTCGCGACCGCAGCCGCTCCGGCCGCGACGCTGCGGCACCCGGTCGCCTTCGGCCGCCGGCTCTGGAGCTCCGGCTACCGGGCCGCACTGATCTCCACCGGGGTCGGGGTGCTGCTGGCCTGGGGTTTCCTACTGCTGCCGCCGATGAACAGCGATCTCGCCGCACAGCTGGCCAGGGCCGACTTCGCGAGCAGGTATCCGGTCTCGATCATCGACTTCAGGTGGTTCGGCGGCACCGTGGAGTACGGCTACACGCTCTGGGCCTCGGCCCTGATGGCCCACGTCGGAACCAAGCTGACCGGCGCCATCGCGGCCGTGATCGGCACCTGGTACACCGCTCGGCTGCTGTACCGGCTGCAACCATCGCGCCCGGTGCTGGGTGGGATCGCGGCGGCCGTCACCCAGGTCGCCAACGTGGTCGAGGGCCGGATCACCTTCGCCTGTGGGCTGACCTGCGGTCTGATCGCGATCGCTCTGCTGACCACCACCAAGCTGCCGCGCTGGCTAGCGGTGATCCTGGCAATCCTGTTCAGCCTGCTATGCGGCGGTGCCAGCCCGGTCGCCGGCCTGCTGCTCTGGGTGGCCGGCGGGGTGGCGTTCCTGCTCCGCAGACCGGGCGCGGCTGCGGTGCTGATCCTGCCGTCCGGGCTGACGGTCGCGATCATCTCGGTGGTCTTCGGCGACGGTGGCCAGCAACCTTTCACCTTTTTGGACTGCCTGAAGTCGCTCGTCGCGCTGGCGATCGTGCTGGCCACCGTGCCGCGCCGCTGCCACCCGATCCGACTCGGCGCCGGGCTCGGCATCATCATGGTGCTGGCCGCGTTCCTGCTACCGACGCCGGTCGGTTCCAACTCTGACCGGCTGGGGCTGCTGTTCGCGCTGCCGATCGCGGCCTCCTTCGTGCACTGGCGCACCCGGACGCTGACCGCCCTCGCGCTGGTGACGATCTTCGCGGTGCAGTTGCCGGTCGGCATCGCGACCATTGCCAGCACCGGACGGGTGAGTGGCTACAGCGCCTACTACAACACGGTGATCGACGCGATCAAGTCCCGCGGCCCGCTCACCGGACGGGTCGAGGTGCCCGAGATGGCCGGCCACTGGGATTCGGTGTACCTGGCTCGTGGGGTGCCGCTAGCTAGGGGCTGGCTGCGGCAGACCGACGTCCGGCTCAACGACGCGGTGTTCTACAAGAAGCGGCCGACCGAGACGTCCTATCAAACGTTCTTGACGAACAATGCCGTGCAGTACGTGGCGGTCCCCGATGCCGAGCTCACCGAGTACGGCAAGCAGGAAAAGCAACTCATCGCCACCAACCTGCCGTATCTGAATCCCATTTTGCGCAATGCGCACTGGACGATCTATGAGGTGCTGAACTTCTCACCGCTGGTCGATGACCCGTCCCGGGTGCTCAGCCAGCAACCGGACGCGATCGTGGTGTCGGTGCCGAAGAACAGCTCGATCATCGTCCGGTTGCGCTGGTACCCCTGGCTGGGCATGGAATCGCAGGACAAGCGAGCCTGCATCGAGCAGAACGGCCTGTACGTCACGCTCAATACCAGTTCGACCGGCGGCAACTACACGTTCAACTCGAAGTTCCCGATCGGCACCGGGCACTGCCCGAAACCGAAACGCTGATCGCGCGGCAGCTACCCGGCGGCCTTGGCGATGACGATTCCCAGCAGGCCCGGTCCGACGTGTGCGCCGACCGCCGCGCCCACCTCGGATTCGTAGACCGCTCCCAGCTCGGGTAGCGCCTGGCGGAGCCGGGAGGTCAGGTCGGCCGCCCGCTCGGCAGCGGCCAGGTGCTGTACCGCCAAATCGACCCGGTCGCTGCCGGCCGCGGCCACCGCCAGTTGCACCAGCCGGGCGATCGCCTTCGATGCGGTTCGCACCTTCTCCAGCGGCACGATCCGGCCTTCGGACAGGTGCAGTAGCGGTTTCACCGACAGCGCCGTGCCGAACCGGGCGGCCGCTGCGCCGATCCGGCCGCCACGACGCAGCCATTCCAGCGAGTCCACGTAGAACAGCGCTCTGGTCGAGTCCAGGGTGGCGCGAGCCAGCCGCTCCACCTCGTCGGGATCGGCCCCTGACTCGGCTGCCCGGGCCGCGGCCAGCACCCCGAAGCCGAGCGCCATCGCCGCCGAGCGCGAATCGATCACTCGGATCGCCCCGTCCTCGAACTCGGCTGCCGCCAACCGCGCCGAATCGCAGGTTCCGGACAGCTCCGCCGACAGGTGCAGCGACACCACCGAGGTGGCGCCGGCCGACAGCGCGGCCTGGTACACCTCGACGAACTCGCCCGGCGACGGACGCGAGGTGGTGACCGCTACCCGGCCGCGCAGGGCCGCTGTGACATCGGCCGGGCTCACGTCGATACCTTCGGCGCCGGTGCGTCCACCCAGCTGTACCTGCAGCGCGACGACCTGCACTCCGAGCCGGTCAGCCAGCCCGGCCGGCAGGTAGGACGTGGAGTCGGTGACCACCGTGACCCGCTGCTGGCTCGCCATACGCGCCAACGTTAGACGACGAAGTTCACCAGCCGGCCAGGAACCGCGATGACCCTCTTGACCGGCCGGTCAGCCAGCGCCGCCAGTACCTTCTCATCGGCCCGAGCGGCGGCCTGCATGGCGGCCGGATCGGCGTCCGCGGCGACCGCGATCACCGACCGCACCTTGCCGTTGACCTGGACCGGAACCTGCACGGTGTCATCGACCAGCAGCGCCTCGTCCACCGGCGGGAACTCCTGCCAGGCCAGCGAATCCTGGTGCCCCAACCGTGCCCACAACTCCTCGGCGATATGCGGAGCCAACGGCGCCAGCATCAGCACCATCGACTCGGCTACCGGCCGCGGCGTCCCGCCGTTGGGATAGGCCTGGGTGACGGCATTGTTCAGCTCGGTGATCCGGGCGATCGAGGTGTTGAACCGCAACGACTCGTAGCCCTCCCGGACCGAGTGAATTGTCTTGTGCAGCAGCCGATTCAGCTCCATGGGAACCTCGATGTCGGCGACGTGCGGCTGCCCGGTGTGCTCGTCCAACACCACCCGCCAGATCCGTTGCAGCAGCCGGTACGGGCCGACTATCGCCTTTGCGTCCCAGGGCCTTGACTGGTCCAGCGGTCCGGAGAACATCTCGAACAACCGGAAGGTGTCGGTGCCGAAATCGGCGATGAACTGGTCCGGCGCAACGACGTTCTTCAGGCTCTTGCCGATCTTGCCGAATTCCTGCTTGACCGGTTCGCCCTGATAGCTGAACCCGCCCTCGGCCTCGGACACCTCGCTGGCCTCGACGTAGAAGCCATCGGCATTGGTATAGGCCGGCAACTGCAGCATTCCCTGATTCACCAGTCGGTGAAAGGGTTCTGAGCTGCTGACGTGTCCCAGGTCGAACAGCACCTTGTGCCAGAACCGGGAGTACAGCAGGTGCAGGACGGCGTGCTCGACACCGCCGACGTACAGGTCCACGCCACCCAGCGGGCGCTGCTCACTCGGGCCCATCCAGTACTTCTCGACGGCCGGATCCACCAGCGCGTCCGGGTTAGCCGGATCCAGATACCGCAGTTCATACCAGCATGAACCGGCCCAGTTGGGCATCGTGTTGGTCTCCCGACGGTACTTCTTCAGCCCGTCCCCCAGATCCAACTCGACGTGCACCCAGTCGGTCAGCCGACCCAGCGGCGGCTCCGGTTCGGAGGCCACGTCATCGGCCGGGTAGGACTTCGGCGTGAAGTCGTTGGTCTCGGGCAGCAACAGCGGCAGCAGCCCGTCCGGCAGCGCGACCGGCTGATCGTTCTCGTCGTAGACGATCGGGAACGGCTCACCCCAGTAACGCTGCCTGCTGAACAGCCAGTCCCGCAAACGGTAGGTGGTCGCGGGCCGGCCACGACCGATCCGCTGCAGGTAGTCGAAGGTGCGGGTCTTGGCTTCGGCTATCGGCAGACCGTTCAGATCCAGCTCGTCGTTGGCCGAGTTGATCGCCGGCCCGTCGGCCAGATACGCCTTACCGGCAAAGCCAACCGCGGGCTGGACGGTTCGGATGATCGGCAGCTCGAAAGCCTCGGCGAAGTCCCAGTCCCGCTCGTCCTGGCCGGGCACCGCCATGATCGCGCCGGTGCCGTACCCCATCAGCACGTAGTCGGCAATGAAGATCGGCAGCTTGGCCCCGGTCAGCGGATTGGTCGAGAATGCCCCGGCGAACACGCCTGATTTGGCCTTGGCATCGGCACCCTGCCGGTCCAGGTCGGTCTTTGCCGCGGCCTGTTCCCGGTAGGCGGCAACCGCCTCGGTCGGGGACGGATGGCCACCGGTCCAGGCCGGTGCGGTACCGGCCGGCCAGCTCGTCGCGGCCAATTCGGTGACCAGCGGATGCTCCGGTGCCAGCACCAGGTACGTCGCGCCGAACAGGGTGTCCGGACGGGTGGTGAAGACCGTCAGATCGCCGGCCGGAGTGTCGAATTCCAGCTGCGCACCGACCGATCGTCCGATCCAGTTCTTCTGCATGGTCCGGATCTTCTCCGGCCAGTCGATGTGCTCCAGATCGGCCAGCAGCCGGTCTGCGTAGGCGGTGATCCTCAGCATCCATTGGGCCAACGGCCGGCGGAAGACCGGGAAGTTGCCGCGTTCGGACCGGCCGTCGGCGGTCACTTCCTCATTCGCCAGCACAGTGCCCAGGCCCGGACACCAGTTCACCGGCAGCTCGGATACGTAGGCCAACCGGTGCCGGTCGATCACGGTGCGGCGCTCGATCGGGTCCAGCTCCGACCACGGCCTGCCGAAGTCGTTGGTGGCCGGATCGGGCTCGCGCCGGCCGGCATCCAGCGCCGCGATCAGCTCGGTGATCGGCCGCGCCGCGCCGGCCCCGTCCGCCGCGTCGCGATCGTAGTAGGAATTGAAGATCTGTAGGAAGATCCACTGGGTCCAGCGGTAGAACTGCGGATCGGTGGTGGCGATCACCCGGCGCTGGTCGTGGCCCAGACCCAGCGCGCGCAGCTGCCGCTTGAAGATCACCATGTTGTTGTCGGTGGTGGTCGCCGGATGCTGCCCGGTCTGCAACGCATACTGCTCGGCAGGCAGGCCGAAGGCGTCGAAGCCCATGGTGTGCAGCACATTCTCACCGCGCATCCGCAGGTAGCGGGCATAGACATCAGTGCCGATGTAGCCCAGCGGATGCCCGACATGCAGACCCGCGCCGGACGGGTAGGGAAACATGTCCATCACGAAGGTGTGCGGCTTGCCGTCCTGGAAACCCTCGCTCAGCGCACCGGTCGGGTTCGGCGCGTCGAAGGTTCCCCGGTCTGCCCAGGTCTGCTGCCAGCGCGGCTCGATGGCATTGGCGATCGCCGCGTTGTAGCGGAACGCCGGCATGTCAGCGCTGTCGGTGGCCTGCTGGTGGTTCGAGGTCATGACTTCGGGGCTCCCAATAGTGTCGTCACCTCCGCCGAGGCGCAGCGGCGGTGGATTCCTACCCATACCTAGCTCAGACAAACGAAGAGCCCCTGCTGTAGGCAGAGGCTCGAGCCGCACTGATCACCGGGAGGGTCAGCGCGGCTCGCTAAGAAGCAGGGCCTGGAACATGTCGGTGATACTACTCGCCGCCGGCCGCATTGTGCTGACCGCATTGCGCGGCCCGAGACCGCGGAAATTTCGCCGCGAACCGCGGTTTCGGGCCGCACAATGGCGGACGCCGGGGCTAGGCTTCCGCGTCTGTTTCCCGGCGGGGCCACGCTCGGGCACAAGCTCGTACCGGAGCTAGGCTTCCGCGTCTGTTTTCCCGGCGGGGCCACGCTCGGGGCGAATTTCGTACCGGAGCTAGGCTTCCGCGTCTATTTTTCTCAGCGAGGCCACGCTCGGGCACAAGCTCGTACCGGAGCTAGGCTTCCGCGTCTGAATGCTCACCCTCGGGGGCAAGCAGCGGGATGACCAGTCCGGGAGCTCCGGCATTGTGCGCGCGCAGCACCCAGCCGGTGCCGCCGTTGCGTAGCTCGGTCCAGTGGCCGTTGGCCAGCGGCCCCAGGATGGACGGCGTCTGCGGCAGGCCGAGCAGCGCCGCCGACAGGCACATTGCGGTGGCTCCGTGGCTGACCAGCACCGTGACCTCGACCTCGGGCAGCTCGTCGACCAGCTCCAGGGCGCGCTCAGCGACTTCTTTGCGCGATTCGCCACCGCGCCGGGTCACGTCCCGGCCGGCCAGCCAGTCGGCAAACTCTTCCGGATAGCGCTGAGCCACCTCGTCGCGGGTCAAGCCTTGCCAGTGCCCCAGGTTGCGCTCGCGCAACCGCTCATCGACCCGCATCGAGATCCCTGCCTGTGCGCTGACCTGGGACGCGGTCTGGTGAGCGCGCTGCAGATCAGAGGTGATCAGCAGGTCGGGACGCATCGCGGCCACCAGCGCGGCGGCCTCGATGACCTGCGCGCGACCAACCTCGTCCAGCGGTGGATCGGCCTGGCCCTGGTAGCGCCGCTCGGCGTTCCAGGCCGTCCGGCCGTGCCGCAGGATGACTATCCGGCGTTGCACCCCTAAGCCTCGTCCTCGACAGCCCGGCCTTCGACGGCCCGGTCTTCGACGGCCCGGTCTTCGACGGCCCGGTCTTCGGC
>JALYVK010000118.1 GCA_030853265.1 Actinomycetota bacterium | reverse complement strand
AGCCGTCGCAGGTGGTCACCGCCGCGCTGGCGGGCCGCGCCCCGGCTGGACGGCACCGGCACCAGCAGCGGTCTCGGACCACCGCTCGGGCCGGCCCGGATCGCGACGTCCACCGCGTCACCGAGGTAGCCGGCCAGCCCAGAAACCAGCCCGCGGATGCCCCGTTCCTTGTAAGCCAGCAGCGCCTCACGAAGCTCGTCGGCGTACTCGCCGCTGGCATAGACCGGCGGCTCGGCCAGCAGCGGCAGCCGCTCCGGCCGCGAGATCGGCCGGCAGCCAGCGCACCAGAGCGACCCGGGTCCCAAGCAGCAGACGCAGCTCATCGGAAGCACCAGATCCAGCAGGTCGTGAAAGATATGCATGCATCCAGGGTGGCCGAGCGAGCGGCCGGCAACCCGGCTCGAAAGCGATCTGTGGACAGCCGCCGGCCCTGTGGACAGCGCTGACCGGACGGCTTACGGGCCGTAGATCGGACTGGTGGTGCCTGGCGTCGGCGCGGCGCTGTTCGGGTAGGACGCCCAGAAGTCCAAGCCCTCGATCCAGATCGAGTCGCTGGCAGACAGCAACGCGGCCTGACCGGTGGCCGCCGCGATCGCGGTCGGCGGGCCGGGCAGGCCGATGTCGAAGATCGACTTCAGGTTCGACCCGTCCGAGTACATCCGCCACATCAGGGCCGCGTCGTTAGGCGATGCCGCCACCATCAGCAGGGTGGTGGCGTCCGCCCAGGCGACATCGGTGACGGCCAGCGACGGCGGGGTGAGCGGCTCGAAGGAGTCGATCTGGACGTCATCGCCCGAGGTCACCACCGAACCCACCCAGAGCGTGCCAACGCCGGACGGGGCCTGGATGACCACCGCCAGCCGAACCCCGTCCGGGCTGAAGCGCACCGCCAGCACCTGGCCGACCGGCGAGGTGCCGACCAGCGAGGTGATCGACACGGCTTTGGGCTGCTGTCCGGGCGTGGTCCGGTAGATCGCGCCCCTGGTTCCCAGGCCGACCCAGACATCGCCGGCATGTGGCCGCCATTCCGGCCGGCTCAGCTCACCGGTCGGCAACGGCACCTTGGTCAGCCTGCTCTCGTTTCCGACCAGCAGCGAGCCATCGGAGATTCCGGCCACTTGCACCGCACCGGCGGACCCAGCCCCGAAGGCGACCGAGCTCAGTCGCCGGTCGGGCTGACCCAGGTAACCGGCGACCGGCGCACCACCGGCGCCATTGATCACCGCTCCGTCATGCAGGTAGTACGGGTGTACCTGCGAATCCGGGGTCATGCTGCCCGGTCCTTCGGTGCTGTAGTCCAGCGAGCTGAAGGTCTGCTCGGAACCTTCCATCACCCGGACCGGTCGGCCGGAATCGGTGAGCTCGAGCTGCGTACCGGGAAACGGATCGATGGTGAAGGCAAGCTGGGCAGCCAGATGATCCCGGGCGGTGGCGTCCAACTGGGTCGAGCCAGGAATCTCGACCACGATCGGATCGCCGAGCTGGACGGTCGGCTTGCCGACCTGAGCGGGCACTTCGTTGACCACCGACTGGGCCAGTTCCGGACGCGGACCGGCCACCAGTTCGGCGAGCAACCAGTCGGCCAGCGCCTGGCCCTTCAGCGGGGTGTAGCGCGGATCGGCCACCAACCGCCGCTCGGCGGCATCGAAGAAGTACAGGTTTACCGGCTTGTTGTAGCTGGTCGAGAACTGCGCGATGCTGATCAGCACGCCTTGCGGCAACTGGTCGATCCGCCACTGCCCGCCGGTCTGCCTGACCACGTAGCTGAGGGTCTCTTTCTCGCCGAGCCCCATGTTCTTGAGCACCGGGCTCAACACGCCGGTCTGGTCGATCTGGTAGACCCGCTTGCCGGTCACTGAGAGGGTGGCGACACCGTTGGCGAAGGTGGCGAGGCTCACCGTTGTAGCGTCGAACACGATGGTGGTGGTGTCCTGCCACTTGCGCGCAGCCGGCGTGGTCAGGAACTGCCGGGACGAGGAGTGCCCGGCGCTGGCGTCGGTGCCGGCGGCGAGGAAGCCGTTGACGATGTCGCGCGGGCTCTCACCGGGCTCCGGCGTGATGCTCGGCTGCTGCGCTGAGCTGCCATGGTTCATGGTGCGCACGACCTGCGGGGACGAGCTGCTCGGGATGGTCGTGCAACCGGCCAGCAGTGCCGAAGCGATTGCGAGCGCGGCCAGCCAGCGGGCCCGGCGGCCGGTCACGAGCTCAGCTCGCTCGGCGGCGGCGGCTCCTGCGGCGACAGCGGCAGCGGCGAGGAGTTGACGGTGGTGCCTGCCACCCGGGGCAGGGTCAGCCGGAAGACCGCTCCCTTGCCCCGCTCACCCCAGGCCTGCAGCCAGCCGTTGTGCAGCCGGGCATCCTCCAGGCTGATCGCCAGACCCAGTCCGGTACCACCGGTCAGCCGGCTGCGGGACGGGTCACCGCGCCAGAACCGGTTGAACACCAGCGCAGCCTCGCCGGGCCGCAGCCCCACCCCGTAGTCGCGCACGGTCATCGCAATCGTGTCCTCGTCCGCGCCGAGCCTGATCTCCACCGGCTTGCCCTCGGCGTGATCCAGCGCGTTACCGATCAAGTTACGCAGTACCCGCTCGACCCGGCGGGCATCCACCTCGGCCATTACCGGGGTATCACCGACCGCCGACACCAGCTGCACCTGCTGCCGGCGGGCGATCGCCTCGCTCGCCGAGACCGACCGTTCGACGATGCCGACCACGTCGACCCGTTCGAGCTCGAGGTGGGCAGCCCCGGCGTCGTAGCGCGAGATCTCGAGCAGTTCACCGAGCAGGTTCTCGAACCGGTCCAGCTCGTTGTTCAGCAGTTCGATCGAACGGGCCAGCGCCGGCTCGAAATCCGCCCGGCTGCTGAACAGCAGCTCGGCAGCCATCCGGATCGTGGTCAGCGGGGTACGCAGCTCGTGCGAGACATCGGAGGTGAACCGCTGCTGCAGCCGGGAGAGCATTTCCAGCCGCTGGATCTGCTGCTGCAGGCTGGTCGCCATGTCGTTGAAGGACTCGCCCAGCAGCGCGATGTCGTCCTGGCCGGTGACGGCGATCCGCTGGGAGAGGTCACCGGCGGCCAGCCGCTCGGCGGTCTGGGCCGCCACCCGGACCGGCAGCACCACCCAGCGGGTCACCAGGGCGGCGATCGCGGCGACCAGCAGCACCAGGGCCAGCCCGGCCACCAGCACCGTCTGCCGGACCAGGTTGAGAGTGCTCTGCTCGGCGGTCAGCGGGAACAGGTAGTACAGCTCGTAGGAGCCGGCCTGGGTGGTGATCGGCTGCCCGACGATCAGTCCCGGCACCGGCCGGCTCTGATTGGGCAGCCGGATCTGGAAGTACTGCACCGCGACGGTGCCCTTCTGGACCTCGCGGCGCAGCTGCCGCGGGATCGCCGGGCCGGTCTGCAGCTCGGCATCGACCGAGGCATCGGTGGCCCGGACGGTCTTGCTGAACAGGTCGCCGCTGGCACCCGGCGTGGTGGGGACCCCGGACGAGTCGGCGGTGATCGCGTCGATGGCATGCCGAATACCACTGATATCCCCCGGCGTCACCCCGTCGAACTGCTGGGTGGCCGAGTCCAGGCCGGCACTGGCCTGGCCGATCGCGCTGTCCCGCTTGGCCTTGAGCACCCCGCTGCCGATCTGGGCGACCAGGAACAGCCCGATCAGCAGCACCACCACCCCGGTTACCAGCACGGTGCTGGTGGCGACCCGCAGCTGCAACGAGCGTCGCCAGCTGGCGATGAGTCGCAACCAGAGCTGGCGGCCGCGCTGGCGTAACCGCCGCAGCCGGCTGGCCGTCCGCTGCGCAACTCCGTCGATCGCCGATGCAGCCGGCGCAGCCGGTGCAGTGACCGGACGCTCGCCGGCAGGGGTCACGGCGGCCCGGCTTTGTAACCGACCCCGCGGACGGTCAGCACCACCTCGGGACGCTCCGGGTCCCGCTCGACCTTGGACCGCAACCGCTGGACATGCACGTTCACCAGCCGGGTGTCGGCGGCGTGCCGGTAGCCCCAGACCTGCTCCAGCAGCACCTCGCGGGTGAAGACCTGGCGGGGCTTGCGGGCCAGCGCGACCAGCAGGTCGAACTCGAGCGGGGTCAGCGAGATCTGCTTACCGTCGCGGACCACCTGATGCGCCGGCACGTCGATCCCCACCGGCGAATCGGGCGGTCCGATGCTCAGCGTCTCGCCGCCGGCCTCGTCGTAGCGGCGCAGCCGGGCCCGCATCCGCGCGGTGAGTTCCTTCGGCTTGAACGGCTTGACCACGTAGTCATCGGCACCGGATTCCAGGCCGAGCACGATGTCGACGGTGTCGGTCTTGGCGGTCAGCATGATGATCGGGGTGCCGGACTCGGCGCGGATCGCCCGGCACACGTCGATACCACTGGCGCCGGGCAGCATCAGGTCCAGCAGCACGATGTCCGGCTTGACCTCGCGGAAGGCGGCCAGCGCCCGCGAGCCATCCGGCACGAAAGCCGGCTCGAAACCGTCCGAACGCAACACGATGCCGAGCATCTCGGCTAGCGATGAGTCGTCGTCGACCACCAGTACGCGAGGCTTCATGGCTCCATCGTGGCACCTCCGGCGCCGGAACGCTGGCAGGACGGCTCGGTAAGTTGCCCGGCCCGCTAGACAGCACCGCAACTCGGCAACCGGTAACTTGACCCGATATGAACGCCACTCGCCGCCGGCGCCGGACGTCCAGCAGGTCGACGCCGGACACACCCGAGTCCAATCCCCGGCTCAGCTACGCCGAGAAGGTCCGGATCCTGCTACGCGAGTCGTTGCTGGACGCCGCCGCCGACGCGCTCACCGAACGCAGCTGGACGGCCGTCCGGATGGCCGATATCGCCGCCGCGGTCGGGGTCAGCCGGCAGACCGTCTACAACGAGTTCGGCAGCAAGGACGACCTGGCCCGGGCGTTGCTACTGCGCGAGGCCGGCCGGTTCCTGGCCCAGGTCGAGGCGGCGCTGGACGACTATCCGCGCGATCCGGTGGGCGGGCTGACCGCGGCCATCGAGGTGTTCCTGCGGACGGCCACCGACGAGCCGCTGCTGCAGGCGATCCTGGGCGGTGGCGGGCCGCAGCACGAGGATCTCAGCCCGTTGCTGACCAGCCAGGGAGTCGCGGTGCTGCCCTTCATCACCGAACGGCTGACCGAGCACTTTCTCACCAACTGGCCGGCTGCCGAGCCGGCGCAGGTGGATGCCTACACCGACGCCGCGGTACGGCTGGCGATCTCGCACGTGGTGCTGCCGACCGCCGAGCCCGAGGTCAGCGCCGCCCTGATCGCGCGGGTGCTCACCCCGTACCTGCGCCAGCTCACCGGCTGAGCCCGAACCGTCAGCAGGACGCCACGAACGCCCGACCGCTACCGCGAAGGGTGCAGTTGCCCTGGCCGGCGCTGACGAAGGCGGCATGCCACGGCTCGAGGAAGTACTGCTGAACGCCATCGGAGACCGACAGCGGCTGCTCCCCGGCCAGTACCAGATGCGGGGTCCGGCCCGGCAGCGCGGCCGGCCCGTCGGCCAACCCGAGCACGGTCAGGGTGAAGTCCGGCACCGGTACCCGAAACAGCCACTGCCCGGGGCTCGGCTGCCCGGGGCTCAGCTGCCCGGGGCTCGGCTGCCCGGGGCTCGGCTGCCCGGGGCTCGGCTGCCCGGGGCTCAGCTGCCCGGGGCTCAGCTGTCCGGGGCTCAGCTGTCCGGGGCTCAGCCGCTCGGCCGGCCAGCGCGGCTGGGCAAGCGGGCTGAAATCGGCGATCCGCAGCAGCTCGGGGACGTCCACGTGCTTGGGGGTCAGGCCGCAGCGCAGCACGTTGTCACTGTTGGCCAGGATCTCCACGCACACCCCGCGCAGGTAGGCGTGCACGTTTCCGGCACCGAGGAAGATCGCCTCGCCCGGCGCCAGCCGGACGTAGTTGAGCAGCAACGCCAGCACCGGGCCGACATCGCCGGGAAAGTCCTCGCCGGCCAGCACCGAGGCCGCCGCGGCACCCGCCCACTCGCCACCCTCGGCCGCCAGCCGCCGGCAACCGTCCAGGGTTGCGACGATCAGCCGGTCGCGCACCGCGCCGGGCAGCGTGAGCAGCGTGGTGAAACACGCCCGCAGGCCGTCCGCGCCGGTCAGCAGCGCCTGGTACGGCTGCAGCTCGGCAACCTCGAGCGCGCGCAGGAACTCGGCGGTCCGCTCGACCGGCCGGAATCCGCAGAAGGCGTCGAAGTCGGTCAGCGCGTAGGCCAGCTCCGGCTTGTGATTGGGGTCGGAGTAGTTGCGTTCGGCCGAGTCCAGCGGCACCCCGGCGGCTTGCTCGGCCCGGTAACCGGCCTGCGCCTGGGCCAGGTTCGGGTGAACCTGCAGCGACAGCGCCCGGTCGGCGGCCAGCACCTTCAGCAGGAAGGGCAGCCTCGGCCCGAACTGCTCGATCACCGCCGGTCCGAGCAACTGCTCGGGCGCGGCCTCGATCAGCGCGTCCAGGCCCGGCCGGTCCGGCGAACCGATCCAGCGCGAGGGCGAGTCCGGATGCGCACCGACCCACAGTTCGGCCGCCGGACGTCCGGTCGGCTCGATGCCGAGCAGCCGTGGGATGTGCTCGGCCGAGCCCCAGGCGTAGTGCCGGATCGGGTTGTCCAGCGCGATCACCCGGGCCGGCGGGCCGGTCATCGGCCGGCTCCGTCGGCGATCCGATCCCGGTCGGCGCTTGGATCCCGGTCGGTGCTTGGATCCCGGTCGACGTCCGGTTCGAGGTAGATCACCCGAGCGGTCGGCTCGGCCGCGCGTACCCGGGCTTCGGCGGCATCGATGGCCGCCGCCACCTCGGTGAGCGAACTGTTGGCCGGCATCGACAGCTTGGCCGCCACCAGCACCTCCTCCGGCCCCAGGTGCAGGGTCCGCTGGTGGATCACCCGCAGCACCCCGGGCCCGATCAGGGCGGCCTCGATCCGGCCGATCGCGGCCGGGCTGGCGGCCTCGCCGAGCAGCAGGCTCTTGGTCTCCACGATCAGCACCACGGCCACCGAGATCAGCAGCACCCCGATCGCGGCGGTGCCGATGCCGTCCCAGACCGGCTGGTCGAAGATCGCGCTCAGCCCGACGCCCAACAGCGCCAGGGCGAGCCCGATCAGCGCCGCGAAGTCCTCCAGCAGCACCACCGGCAACTCCGGCACCTTCGCCCGCCGGATGAACTGAACCCAGCTGGCCTCGCCCTTGAGCCCGCGCGACTCGCGTATCGCGGTGCGGAAGGACCAGGACTCCAGCGCTATCGCCACCACCAGCACGCCGACCGCGATCAGCGGCGAGTCCACCCGGTGCGGATCGGTAATCTTGTGGATGCCCTCGTACAGGGCGAACAGGCCGCCGACGCTGAACAGCACCAGCGCGACCAGGAAGCCGTAGACGTAGCGGTCCCGGCCGAAACCGAACGGGTGCTCGGCGGTCGCTCGGCGCCGCGAGCGCTTGCCGCCGAGCAGCAGCAGGCCCTGGTTACCCGAATCGGCCAGCGAGTGCACCGACTCGGCGAGCATCGAGGACGAGGCGGTCAGCAGGAACGCGATGAACTTGATCACCGCGATGCCGAGGTTGGCCGTCAGCGCCGCGAGGACCGCCTTCGAACCACCGGCGGCGCTCAATGGGCCAGCTCCCCCAGCCGGGGCGCGGACGGGTCCACGCCGCGGGCCAGGGCCAGGTAGCTGGCCGCGAAATCACCGGTCGCCGAGGCCGCGGCGAACCGGACCAGCGGCGGCGCGTCCGGTACCAGCACTCGAGACAGCCCGATGCCCCGGCTGACCGCCAGCCCGGCCAGCGC
>JALYVK010000061.1 GCA_030853265.1 Actinomycetota bacterium | reverse complement strand
GCCGACCACCCGACCGACCAGCCGACCAGCCGACCAACCGACCAACCGACCACCCGACCACCCGACCACCCGACCGACCAGCCAGCCGACCAGCCAGCCGACCACCCGACCAGCCGACCAGCCGACCGATCAGGCGGTAAGCCCACCGGCGGAATAGTCGGTCAGTCGCAGTTGCCGGTGCTGACCGCCGCGGTCGCGGTCCGGCCGCGGGCCGCGTCACCGGACACTTCCTGCGCGGTCAGCACGAAGCCGGTGTCGGCCGAATCCAGCGCCGAGGCGAACACGATGCCGAGCACCGAGCCATTGGTGGCGATCAGCGGGCCGCCGGAATTGCCCGAGCGCACCACCGACCGGATCGAGTAGATGTCACGGTCCACCGAGACGTTGCCGTAGATATCCCGGCCACTGATCTTCTCCCGATCCCGGATCCGGGCCGGCCGGACGTCGAACGGACCGTCCTGCGGGTAGCCGAGCACGATCGCATCCTGACCGGACCGGGCAACGATGCTCGACAAGGCCAGCGGGTGCTCTCGCAGCCCCGGCACCAGCAGCACCGCGACGTCCCGTCCGGGATCGAAGAGCACCACGTGCGCGGTCAACCAACCGGTACTGGTCTGCACCTGGACCTGATTCGCGCCGGCCACCACATGCGCATTGGTCAGCACCCGTTCGGGGGCGTAGACGAAGCTCGAACCTTCGATGCCCCGATCGCAGCTGCGTGCCACCGAACGCACCTTGAGCACCGCGGCCCGCGAACTCGACACCGCGGCCGAGTGCAGCAGCCCGGGATCGGCCGGCGGCACGTCCACGATCCGAGTCGGTTGCAGCGCACCGAACACCTGCGGAAAGCCGCTGCGATCCACGAAGAGCCGCAGCGAACTGTAGAGGTTGCGGACGCTGTCGGGCAGGGCGTCGTCGACCGCCCGGATCACCACCGACCTGCGCACCTGACCGGACACCGTCGGGTACGGCGCGACCGCCAGCGGCAACGCGACCATCCAGGACACCAGCAGGACGGCCACTATCGAGAACAGCGCCCCGACCACCCGGTCCAGCTGCCGGGCCGGCTGCCAGGTAACCCGCGAACGCAGCCGGCCGGCCACCCACACCGCGACGAGCTGGCCGAGCAGTGCGAAGAACAGCACGCAGACGATCGCGACCGGGACCTGAGCCGCGCCGTTGGCAAGCTGCCGGCCGATCGGCCTGGCCAGCTGCGCACCGGCCGCCGCCCCGCCGAAGAAGCCCGCGAACGACAGCGCGCCGAGCACCGCGCCGTTGCGGAATCCGCCCACCGCGTAGCCGATCGCGGCCAGCACCACCGCGAGGTCGAGCAGGTCGGGATGCACCGCGCCGGCCCTAGTTGGGCAGCACGACGAGCGTGCCGGTCTGACCCTGGTTGACGTGGATGGTGCAGACGAAGGTGTACGTGCCGGGGCTCGGGGCGGTGAACTCCACCGACTTGGTCTGACCCGGCGACACCAGCGGCACGTTGTCATCCGGAAAACCGTTCAGCGACCAGTCGTGCGGCGCGCCGGTACCGGTGTGGGTCAGGGTGATCTTCACCTTGCCCGGATGCACGGTGATGGTGGACGGATCGAACCGGTAGTTCTGGTCGGTGGTGATGGTGATGTTCTGGACGCCGTCGGCGGCCACCGCGGTCGACGTGCCGGTGTGCGGCTTGCGGTTGATCGCCGACTGGGACTGGCAGCCGGTCAGCGCCACGGCAGCCACCAGCAGGCAGCTGAGGGCGCCGCTCAGCGAAGCGAACGATGAGTGAGCGGACGAGCCGGCCGGGCGGGGGGTGACCACGACAGCGACCGTACCCGTCACAGCTGAGCGAGCTGCCCGCGCCAGCCAGCCCGAGACCCGGCGCGCCCGCTGGTCGATGCCCGGGCCGCCGGTCCGCGCAGTCAATCGGACACCAACCGGGTCACCGTCCGGTCCCAGGGCCGTTCCCAACCCGCCAGCCGCAGCAGTCGATCGAGCAGGCCGGCGGTGAAACCCCAAACGAACAGGCCGTCCACCTCGAAGCCTGGGCCGAAGAACCCGGACGGGTGTCGCACGGTGAACCGGTTCGTCGGATCCGTCAGCCCGCTGATCGGCAAGCGCTGCACGCCGGCGACCTCGGCGGTGTCCAGCACTCCCACCGGATGCGGCGTTCGCCAGTACCCGAGCACCGGAGTGACCACGAACCCGGACGGCGGCAGGTAGAGGGCGGGCAGCTCGGCCAGCACCTCGACACCGGCCCGGTTCAGGCCGACCTCCTCCTCGGCCTCGCGCAGCGCGGTGTCGCTGGGCGAGAGGTCGCCCGGATCGGTGGCCCCGCCCGGAAACGCGGTCTGGCCGGCATGGCTGCGCAGCGTGGCGGCCCGCCGCAGCAGCAGCACGTCGGCCTGTTCGACGCCGGCCGGCGAGGCGAACAGCATCAGCACCGCGGAGTGCCGACCGCTGCCGTCCGCGGGCGGGACGAACCGGGACAGCTGCTCGGCCCGGACCGTCCGGACCTGCTCGACCAGCGGTCGCAACCAGTCCGGCACCGACGGCGGCGAATCGAACCCGCCCGAGTCGGGCATCACCAGCTCATCCGGTCAGCTCGGGGTTCAGCTGGGACGGGCTCTTCACCAGCTTCGCCGCCGCCACCGGGTTCAGCTCGCCGATGCCGGCCGACGGGCACAGCGGGGCGATCGGGCACACCCCGCAGGCCGGCCGGCGGGCGTGGCACATCCGGCGGCCGTGCCAGATCACCCGGTGCGAGAGCAGCGTCCAGTCCTTGCGCGGGATCAGCGCGGCGACGTCGGTCTCGACCTTGACCGGGTCGTCGTTGGTCGTCCAGCGCCAGCGAGCGGACAGTCGCAGAAAATGGGTGTCGACGGTCAGGCCGGGAATGTCGAAGGCGTTGCCGAGCACCACGTTCGCGGTCTTGCGGCCGAAACCGGGCAGCGTGACCAGCTCCTTGAGGGTTGCTGGCACCTCGCCGTCGAAGCGTTCGACGAGCTGCTGGCCGAGCTTGATCAGGCTGTTGGTCTTGGCCCGAAAGAACCCGGTCTGGTGGATCAGCTCTTCCAGCTCTTCACGCACCGCACCGGCGTAGGCGGCCGCGTCCGGATACTTCGCGAACACCGCCGGTGTCACCTCGTTGACCTTCTTGTCGGTGCACTGGGCGGACAGGATGGTGGCCACCGACAGTTCCAGCGGCGAGCGGAAGTCCAGTTCGCAATGCGCGTTCGGGTAGAGCTTGGCCAGTTCCCGATCGATCCGGCGCGCCCGCCGGGTCAGGGCCAAGGACGATTCCTGCCAGTTGCCAGCGTCCGCTGCTGTCTTAGTCACGTCGCTGAGCTTATTGGGGCACAATGACAACACCATGATCGGATTTCTGGTTCTGCTCTTTCCCGTCCTGCTGATGGCCTTCATGCTCACCATGGAGCGCATCGAGGAGCCGCTGACCCGCGTGGCCGACGAGCGCGACGTGGCGGACTTCCTCGACCATGCCAACTCCGACGAGTTGGATGCCTTTGTCCGGGAAGGAACTGATTCAGCGCTGAACCGGTTCCGGGCGCGGTTACGGATCCTGCCGCGGGCCGGCCGGCGCAATCGAGTTCCGTAATCGGGTGTTTCGGCGCGCATTTCTCCAGCGCCCGCGCCGATGTTGCGGGTCGCGAGATCTTTAACCCCGCGACACCCCTAGAATCCGGCAAGGCATACGCGCGAAGCTGCGCGACACAGAGAGGGAGCTGGCGTGGACGAGGTGCTCCGCAGGGCCGGACTGTTCCAGGGCGTGGACCCTGCTGACGTGGAAGCGTTGGGCAGCCAGTTCGACGTCTTCGACGCGCCACGCGGCACCACCCTGTTCAACGAGGGCGAGCCGGGCGACAGCTTGTACATCGTCCTGTCCGGCAAGGTGAAGCTCGGCCGCAAGTCCTCGGACGGTCGCGAGAACCTGGTCGCCGTGATGGGCCCGGCCGATCAGTTCGGTGAGCTGTCGCTGTTCGACCCGGGGCCGCGCACCGCGACCGCCGTGGTGGTCACCGACGCCCGGGTGGCCAGGCTGCCCAAGGCCGCGCTGACCGACTGGATCACCGAACGTCCGCAGATCGCTCTGCAGTTGCTGCGGGTGGTCGCGCGCAGGCTGCGCCGGACGAACACCATGCTCGCCGACCTGATCTTCGTCGACGTCCCCGGCCGGGTCGCCAAGCAGTTGCTACAGCTGGCGCAGCGGTTCGGCTCCGTCGACGGCGGCCAGCTTCGGGTCACCCACGACCTGACCCAGGAAGAGCTGGCGCAGCTGGTCGGCGCGTCCCGGGAAACCGTGAACAAGGCGCTGGCCGATTTCGCCCAGCGTGGCTGGCTGCGACTGGAGGGCAAGAGCGTCGTCATCCTGGACCGCGAGCGACTGGCCCGTCGCGCCCGCTAGTACGGACCCGACGGCCAGCGGCTACGGCAGGCGTGCGTCAAGCTCCTTCATCCCGGTCAGCAACGGGATCACGTGCAGCTTCGAGTCATCAAGACGGACTCGCAGCCAGTACCGCGAGGTGCCTGGATCATCGATTACTTCGCCAGGTGCGTAGCATTCGGCCGTCCACCAAGCACAGCGCTACGCCGGCGAAGCCGCCGTACACCTGCAATCCGCCGGTACAGGTAAATTTTGGACCCCTACGCCGGCTTCTCGTTCGGACCTCGAGTCAAGTCACAGGCGGAGCTGCCAGACCATTCATTCCTCCGCAACGACACTCAGGACCCCAGCGTCGATGGACAACTCGTTCCGCGGCTTGGTCATCCCACCACAGGCACGAGTGAGGCCCCGCACCCTTGCGGATGCGGGGCCTAACTCGCGTGCTGGGTCAGCCGTTACGCGTACTTGTTGTAGGCCGTGTTGGCGAAGCTCTCCCGGGCGGACAGGTTGCAGTTGCCGCAGACCTCGTACTTGCTGGCGAACACCGACGTCGCTCCGTCGATGGTCGTGGTGGCCTTCAGGGAGCTGAGACCGAAGCCGGACTCGCTGGTCAGCTCCTTCCAGATGAACTTGAGCTGGCCGTCCAGGTTGTACCGGGACACACCGAGGGTGTTGTTGGTGTAGTCCACCTCGTTGATGGGGTCGGTATCCCAGCGGCCGCCGACGCTCCATTGGGCGATGCCACGGCCGGGGCCGCCACCGTACTGCTTGATCGTCGGGTCCATGCCCGACTCCTGGTCGAGATTGCCGATGATGCCCGCTGACTGCTTGTTGGTCAGGCCCTTGCCGACGAAGTAGTTGAAGGCGGTCTCTTCATTGCTACTGATGACCGACGGAGTGACGGCCGAAATGCTGTGGCTCATTCCCGCTACGGCGACGGTGGTCGCAGCGGCGGAAGCCGAGGTCGCCGTGGCCACGAGGGTAGCGGCGACGACGGCGCCGGTGGCCAGGCTGACGAGTTTGTGCATGGATGTTTTCCTTTTGTTCGCGGCTGATGTGGTGAAGTACGAGAGCGCACATTAGCCCGAAATCCGGTAATACGGAATAGCCGCTCGCAATCTGACATTCCCCGTCGAAGGTGCAATGGCCGACAAAGAGCGGTCAGGACGAGCGCAGGTAGGCCAACTGGGCCCGGACGGACAGCTCGGCCGCCGGCCACAACGCCCTGTCCACGTCCGCATAGACCTGCTCAACGATCATCTCCGGGGTTGCCTCCGGCAGTGCAGCGAGGATTCGGCTGACCTGGCCGAGCCGCAGTTTCCGGTGCGCCAGGTAGGCCCGCGCGGCGGCGCCGGCGTCTGGCAGTTCCGGCCCGTGCCCGGGTAGCACCGTCAGCGACTTCAGTTCGGCGAGCCGGCGCAGCGAGGTCAGGTAGTCGGCGAGCACCCCGTCCGGATGGGCCACCACCGTGGTGCCCCGGCCGAGGATGGTGTCACCGGTCAGCACCGCGCCGACCGCGTCCGGCCCGGATGACCCGTCCGACCCGGATGGCAGCACGAACGACAGCGAGTCCGAGGTGTGACCGGGCGTCGCCCAGACCTCGACGGCCACCCCGGCAGCTTCGAGTACGGCACCCTCACCGATCCCCTCGCCGCCGTAGCGATGGGCCGGGTCCAGCGCCAGCACCGGGGCGCCGGTCAGCTCGTGCAGTCGGCGGGCGCCATCGGAATGGTCGGGGTGGCCGTGCGTCAGCAGAATCAGCGGCACCGACCCGGCGGCCTCGGCGACCACTGCCAGATGATGCTCGTCCAGCGGCCCCGGATCGATCACGATGGCCTGCCGGCGGGCCGGATCGTCGCGCAGCAACCAGGTGTTCGTGCCGTCCAGGGTCATCGCGTTCGGGTTGTTCGCGAGCACCACGGCCGCCAGCGGGGTGACCTGGCGCAGCGATTCGTAGGCCAGGGTCACGGCAGGGTCTTTCCCGAAACGGTGATGAAGCCGGCCGGCAGCGGCACCTGCGTCCCGTCGCCCAGCTCGGCCACCCAGCTGTCGTCGGCCAGCTTGCGCAACACCGGCATGATCGGGCGGACCGGCCGCGAACCAGCCGTGGCCAGCACCTGCGCGGCGGTCCCGAGGCCGGCCACCTCGATCAGGTTCAGCACGGTCGGCGGCACCATCGGCCGGCTGCCCTGCTCGTACTCGGCCAGTGCCTGGCTGACCGGAATCCAGTCGGCGTGGGAGGCCTCGCCGGTGACCGCCGTCGCCACGCCACCCTCGGGGATCACCGCAACGAAGAAGTAGGTGTCATAGCGACGCGGTTCGGCCTCCGGAGTGATCCAGCGGGCCCACGGGTGGATGGCTTCCAACGGCAGCCGGACGTCGGTCTCCTCGGCCACCTCGCGGGCGGCGGTACGCAGCAGGGTTGCCGCGTGCTCGGCGCTGACCTCGAGCTGCGCGGCGACCGCCGCCTCGGTCTGCGAGCGGGCACCGTCGGAATCCACCGGATCGACCCCACCACCGGGGAACACCGACATGCCCGCGGCGAACGACATCTGGGCGACCCGCCGCAGCAGCCAGGTCTCGAGCCCGGACGGGCCGTCCCGCAGCAGGATGACGGTGGCCGCTTCGCGTGGCGTGACCGGTGCCATGCTCAGCCGATCTCGACGATCAACTCGACCTCGACCGGGGCGTCCAGCGGCAGTACCGCGACCCCGACCGCCGACCGGGCGTGGCTGCCCGCCTCGCCGAATACCTCACCGATGAAGTTGGATGCGCCGTTGATCACCGCGGGCTGGCCGGTGAAATCCGGGGTCGAGGCGACGAACCCGACCACCTTCACCACCTGCACCACCGAGTCGATACCGACCAGCGCATGGATCGCGGCCAGCGCGTTCAGCGCGCAGGTACGGGCATAGCCGGCCGCCTCGTCCGGGGTCACCTCGGCGCCGACCTTGCCGGTGGCCTGCAGCGTGCCACCCACGATCGGCAGCTGACCGGAGGTAAAGACATAGCGGCCGGAGCGGATTGCCGGCACGTAACTGGCGACCGGTGGGACCACCGGGGGCAGCTCGATGCCAAGCTCGGCCAGCCGGTCCGAGACGGAGTTCATAGGGTGCCTCCAGGTCGCGCGGTCATCTCCCAGCGCAACCTACCCGGTGAGGTTTGTACGCTGGGTCAATGCCCACCACCACCCAGCTACCCCGGTTGCACGTGGTGACCGGCAAGGGCGGCACCGGCAAGACCACGGTGGCCGGCGCGCTGGCACTGGCGCTGGCGGCCAACTCGGCTCGGGTGCTGCTGGTCGAGGTCGAGGGACGCCAGGGGCTGGCGCAGCTGTTCGACACTCCGCCGCTGCCCTATGCCGAGACCAGGCTGGCCGCCACCAGCGGCGGCGAGGTGATCGGGCTGGCCGTCGACGCCGAGGCCGCGATGCTGGAATACCTCGAGATGTTCTACAACATCAAGCGCGGCGGGTCGGTGCTGCGCAAGATGGGCGCCATCGACTTCGTCACCACCATCGCGCCGGGCCTGCGTGACGTGCTGCTCACCGGCAAGGTGAAAGAGGCGGTCACCCGTACCCGCGGCGGCCGGCCGGACTTCGACGCGGTGGTGCTCGACGCGCCGCCGACCGGCCGGGTGGTGCAGTTCCTGCAGGCGACCCATGAGGTGGCCGGCCTGACCAAGATCGGCCCCATCCACCGCCAGAGCACCGGAGTGATCGATCTGCTGCACTCGGCCCGGACCCACATTCACCTGGTCACGCTGCTGGAAGAGATGCCGGTGCAAGAGACGCTCGACGCGGCCGGTCAGCTGCGCGAGCACGGTTACCAGGTCGGGCAGGTGATCGTGAACCGGGCGCGTCCGGTGCTGGTCTCCGGCCGGCGACCGAACCAGAAGCTGCTCGCCGAGGGGCTGGGCGCGGCCGGCCTGGACCCGTCGATCGCCGGTGCCCTGGTGACCGAGGTGCTGGACTACGCCGCCCGCCAAGACGTCCAGGTGCGGGCCAGCGAGGAACTCGATCAGCTGGCCGCCCCGGTCCGCCGGCTGCCCGAACTGGCGCCACCGATGGATTTAAGCAACCTGTTCGAACTGGCCGAGGCCCTCGACGTCAAGCAGTGGTCGGTATGAGTGAGCATCGCAGCAGGCGAGCCACCCCACCGACCTTCGACGTCGATGCGTTGATCAAGGATCCGGACCTGAAGGTCATCGTGACCTGCGGCAGCGGCGGGGTGGGCAAGACCACCACAGCCGCCGCGCTCGGGCTGCGGGCCGCCGAGCAGGGCCGCAAGGTCGTGGTGCTCACCATCGATCCGGCCCGCCGGCTGGCCCAGTCACTCGGGCTGACCCAGCTCGACAACACTCCACGAGCCGTCTCGGGCGTCGACGGGGACGGCGCCCTGCTGGCGATGATGCTGGACATGAAGCGCACCTTCGACGAGGTGGTGCTGGCCAACACCACACCGGACAAGGCAGAGCAGATCTTCGACAATCCCTTCTACCAGTCGCTGTCGGCCTCTTTCGCCGGGACGCAGGAGTACATGGCGATGGAGAAGCTGTCGCAACTGCGCGCGCAGCTGATCGAGCACGGCGAGTGGGACCTGATCGTGGTCGACACCCCGCCGTCCCGCTCGGCACTGGACTTCCTCGATGCCCCGCAGCGGCTCGGCCGCTTCCTGGACGGGCGGATGATCCGGCTGCTCACCGCGCCGGCCCGAGCCGGCGGCAAGGCCTACCTGAAGGTCGTCACCGCCTCGTTCTCGGTGTTCACCAAGGTGCTGAACAAGATCTTGGGCAATGATTTGCTGGCTAATGTCTCGGCATTCGTAGCCTCGCTCGAGACCATGTTCGGTGGTTTCCGAGAACGGGCCGAGCAGACCTACGAGCTGCTCAAGGCGCCGGGCACCGCTTTCGTGGTGGTCGCCTCGCCCGAACCGGACGCCCTGCGCGAGGCGTCCTTCTTCGTGGAGCGGTTGCAGCAGGAATCGATGCCACTGGCCGGCGTGGTGCTCAACCGGATGCACCGGACGGCGACCGACCTGACCGCCCAGCGCGCGCTCGAGGCGGCCGAGCGGCTGGCCGAGCTACCCGAGCAGACCGCTGCCAGCGAACTCGCCGCGGCGGCCCTGCTGGTGCATGCCGAGAGCGCCGAGGCGGCCCGCCACGACCGTTCGATGGTCACCCGGTTCGGCGCCGCTCACCCGGACGTGGCGCAGCGCGAGGTCTCGGCGTTGCCGACCGACGTGCACGACCTGGCCGGCTTGCGCGCGGTAGGTAACGAGCTGGCCGGCTAGCGCACTATCTGCATCGGTGCGGACAGGCTGGTCAGGGTCTCGGCACGCTGGGCAGCCTGCAGAAAGTCCCGCCAGGAGTCGATGTCCGGCCGCCGTCGCAGCAAGGTGCGCCGCTCGCGCTCGGTCATGCCACCCCAGACACCGAACTCGGCCCGGCTGTCCAGGGCATCGGCCAGGCACTCGACCCGGACCGGGCAGCCCATGCAGATGCTCTTTGCCTTGTGCTGCGCGGCCCCGACCACGAACAGGGTCTCCGGGTCAACGTCACGGCAGGCGCCGCGCGATGGCCATTCCGGATCGGCGGTCCTCAGCCTTTCGGGCATTCTTGTGGCGGTCATTGGTCCCCCGTATTCAAAACCTCACACGAACACAATCTGAACTGTAGATCCGGACGGTATGGGACGCTGCGGCAATCTGCAATAGCTCGATACGAGATTGAAGCTTTCAGGTCTTCTGGGCACAATTCCGGTCTGTACGAGCCGGTTTGGCCCGATGTTGCGAGCACAGCTACGGGAACACCGAGAGTGTCGTCGCTCTCGCGTATTCTCATTGCCTGTGGCGCGTGCATCCGGTTGGACCATCCTGTCGAAGCTGAGCAAGCTCGTCGGGCTCATCGTGATCGTCGGCGTCCTAGCTGCCGGCTTTCTCATCCCCTATATCGGCGGGATAGGCCTTGCAGCTAAGGCCGGCGCGGACAAATTTCTCAACACCCAGTGCACGCTGACCGAAGAACCGGTCCAGCAGAAGACCACCATGTACGCCAACGACGGCAAGACGGTCATCGCGACGCTGTTCGATCAGAACCGGCAGGTCATCTCACTCACCAAGGTGCCCAAGGCGGTTACCAACGCGTTGATCTCCACCGAGGACCGGCGCTTCTACTCCCACCACGGCGTCGACATGCGCGGCCTGATCCGCGGCGCGCTCAAAACCTCCAACGGTGACACCCAGGGCGCGTCGACCCTGACCGAGCAGTACGTCAAGCAGGTCCGTTACTACGAGGCGCGCACCGACGCCGAACGAGCCGCCGCGATCGACCAGAACATCGACCGCAAGATCCAGGACGCCCAGTGCGCGCTGAAGATCGAGCGCGAGAACAGCAAGAGCCAGATCCTGGAGAAGTACCTCAACATCGCCTTCTTCGGCGAGAGTGCCTACGGCATCCAGACCGCGGCCCAGACCTTCTTCGGGGTGGACGCCAGCAAGCTGACCGTGCCACAGGCAGCGCTGCTGATCGGGCTGGTCAAGGCACCGTCGGACTTCGACCCGTTCCAGCACCCGCAGGCCGCCCGCGACCGGCGCGATCTGGTGATCGACAACATGGCCAGCCAGAACTACATCAGCGCCGCCCAGGCAGCCAGCTACAAGGCCTCGCCGGTGAAGCTGGCGCCGCACAGCACGCCGCCGCGGGGCTGTGCGTTCGCCAACCCGAACATCAAGAATGTCGGCTTCTTCTGCGACTACGCGCTGTCCTGGCTGACCAAGACCGGCGGGCTGACCGCTCAGCGGATCAACACCAGCGGGTTGAAGATCGTCACCACGCTGGACCCGGGGCTGCAGAACTCCGGCCAGACCGCGATCTGGGCCGATCCAGGGGGCCCGAACACGCTGGATCCGAAGAACCCGTACCTGCTGGCGATGCCCTCGGTGGATCCGCGCAGTGGCCGGGTGACCTCGATGATCACCGACAAGTACTACGGCGTGAAGGCCGGCAACCCGGCCTACACCACGGTGCCGATCTTCACCCAGGCGTTTGCCGGCTCCGGCTCGACCTACAAGTACTTCACCACGCTGGCCGCGATGAAGCTCGGCGTGCCGGCCAGCTACCAGCTGACCGCGGGCGATCCGTACCACACCAAGAACTGCCCGGCCGGTACCGATCCCAAGCCCGACGGCTACCGCAACGCCGGTAACTACCGCGCCACCTACCCGCTGAGTCAGGCGCTGCCGCTGTCGTCCAACACCTACTTCATCGCGATGGAGGATCAGCTGTTCGGCTGTGACCTCGCACCCATCGTCGACACCGCGACCAGCCTGGGTATGAACTACCTGACCGACCCGACGGTCAAGGACGACCCGTCCGGCCGGACGATCGCGCAGGCGACCATCCAGGACCACGCGGCGACCTTCACCCTCGGCCAGCGTTCGACCTCGGTACTGGAACTGACCGGCGCATTCGGCGCGGTGGCCAACGACGGGGTCTTCTGCCCGCCGACGCCGATCCTGTCGGTCACCGACACGACCGGCAAGGCCGTGTCGTTCAAGCGGCCCGGCTGCAGCCGGCAGTTCGACTCCTACACCGCACGCACGCTGGTCAACATCATGGTCAACGACACCAACCCGAGCGGGACCGGTGGCACCTCGACCGGCTACTTCGGCAATTGGTACGGCAACGGGGGCAGCCAGGTGGCCGGCAAGACCGGTACCAACAACAGCTGTGTCTATGACGCCGCCGCTCAGGCCTGCGTGGATGACGGCAAGAACTCCGCGCTCTGGTTCGTCGGTATCACCCCGACATTGGTGTCGGCCGCAGCGCTGGTGAATCCGGACAAGCCAACCCTGACGATCGCGAATGTGCCAGGCGTGACGGCCAACAACGACGGCCGGGACACCTTCGGCGCCACCGCGGCCCGGTTCTGGCTGGAATCGTTCGCCCCGACCCTGCAGAGCCAGCCGTGGTCCTGGCCGACGGTGGATTCCACGCCGGGTAATCCGGTCCTGCCGGTCACCGGCATGGACGTCAACACCGCCACCACCTCACTCACCGGGCAGGGCTACAAGGTAAAGGTCGTCACGACTTTCACCTGTGGCAGCAAAGAGATCCAGGGCAATGTGGCCTTCTACGGGCCACATGTCGCCGAGCCCGGCTCCACCATCACGCTGTGCCTGTCCAGCGGGGTCGCGCCGACGTTGTCCCTTCCTCCGGTCAAACCGACCAAGTCCCGGGGCGGTCCGACCGGTTTCATGTCGCCGCCGGCCTCAGGCGGACCAACCAGTGCACCTACCCGGCACCCGGGTAGGTAGTAGCCGTCAGGTGGTCTTGAGTGCGCCGCCGGTCAGCCAGCTGCTCCACGGCACGTTCCAGTCGCCATAGCCCGAACCCAGCTGCATGTTCGCACCGTTCGCGTTCGGGTAGAGCACGACATCGCCGACCCGCATCGACTTGAACAGCTTCTGGGCAACGTCCGGGCTGAGGTTGGTGCAACCGTTCGAGGTGCTGCGGACGCCGAGGTTGGCGATGTTCCACGGGGCCGAGTGCAGGTACTCGCCGTCGTAGGTCAGCCGCTGGGTCCACTGCACGTGCGGGTCGTAATAGCCGGGGCCGCGCATCGGGATGTCGGCGCCCTGTTCCATGATCACCTTGGTGCCACGCAGGGTTCTGGTGTTGCTGGCTCCGAGCGAGACCGGGTAGACGCCGAGCACCTTTCCGTCGGACCGGACGGTCATGTGCAGCGTGGTGGCGTCCACGGTGGAGATGGTCGCCGCACCGGTGGCCATCGAGAGGGTCAGGCTGTCATCGAAGGACAGCCCCGGGCCGGCTGACAAGCCCTTGACCGGCAGATCGAGCTTGATGCTGGTGTGCGCCGGCCAGTAGGTCCTCGGCCGGAAGTGACCTTCCAGTGCCGAGCCGGCATGGTCGGTGTGCTCGAAGTACCAGGCGCCGTTGACCGGAACACCGTTCGCGGTGACCTTGGTCGCGGCCGCGAAGGCGAGCGCGCTGGTCGGCGCGACATTGAACCAGACGATGATCGGCATGCCAACGCCGTACACGCCACCATCGCCCTCGAGCAGCGAGATGTGCACCGGCTTGGTGGGTATGGCCGGTGCGCTCGTGGTGGGTGCGGCCGACGTCGTGCTCGGCGTCGTGGGCGTATTCGGCGACGAACTCGTCACGCTCGGCCCGCTCGTCGAAGGGGCAGAATTCGCGTTGCTCGCCTGTGGGGCCTGAGTGCACGCGGTCGCCAGCAGCACAACGGGCAGGGCAAACAAGGCTATCCGTCGAAACATCAGGCCACGGTACCTGAAGATTCTGTAAGCCCGCCCGTCCCGCTTTTACGGCCATTGTGCGGCCCGAGACCGCGGAATTTTGCGCTCGGGCCGCGGTTTCGGGCCGCACAATGACCCGACTCCGCGCGGGACCGTCAGCCGGCGAGCTGCCGGCGCACCTCGTCGGAGACCCGCTTGCCGTCGGCCCGGCCGGCGATCTTCGGGGTCACCGCCTTCATGACCAGGCCCATCTGGCGCTGCTCGGTGGCACCGGCCTCGGCAATCGCGGCGGTGACCAGGGCGTTGAGCTCGGCGTCGGAGAGCTGGCTGGGCAGGTAGCGAGCCAGCACGGTCTCTTCGTCCCGCTCGCGCTGGGCCTGTTCGGCGCGGCCGGCGTCGCCGAACGCCTCGGCGGCCTCCCGGCGCTTCTTCGCCTCCCGGTTGACCACCCGTAACACCTCGTCATCGCTGAGTTCGCGGGCGGTCGAGCCGGAAACCTCCTCGTTGGTGACGGCGGTCAGCAGCATCCGCAGGGTGGCGGTGGTCAGCTCGTCCCGTGCCTTCATCGACGTGGTCAGATCAGCGTGCAGGCGGGCCTTCAACTCGGTCATCGGTTCAGATTAGTGGCCGTACGCTAGCGATCATGTCGGCACTACTGCGCAGCGTCACCGCCGCCGGACTGGCCGGAGCGGCCGTCCTCGGCTACGGCGGCCTGATCGAGCGCAACCTGTTCACCCTGCGGCGGTTCGCGGTTCCGGTTCTCGACCCTGGCACCCCCGCGGTACGGATACTGCATATCTCCGACCTGCACCTGACCTCGTCCCAGCGCCGCAAGCAGGCGTGGATCTCTGACCTCGCCCGGCTCGAACCGGATTACGTGATCAACACCGGCGACACCAGTTCGGACCCGGACGGTATCCCGGCGATCATGCGCACACTGCGGCCGCTGTTCGACTTCCCCGGGGCGTTTGTGCCGGGAAACAATGACTATTACGTGCCGCGACCGAAGAACCCGGTGCGCTATTTCATGCCACACAAGGTCGGCGACCTGAGCGGCCGGCCACGGATGCCCTGGGACGAACTGGCCGCTGCGATGGCCGGTCGGGGCTGGCTGGATCTCACGCACGTCCGAACCTCGGTCACAGTGGCGGGGGTGCCTGTCGCGCTGGCCGGTACCGACGACCCGCACCTGCGCCGGGCCAGGTACGCCAAGATCGCCGGACCGGCGGACACCACCGCGGCGGTCCGAATCGGCGTGATCCACTCACCGGAGCCGGCGCTGCTGCGATCCTTTGCCGGCGATGGGTATGACCTGGTGCTGGCCGGGCACACTCACGGTGGCCAGATCCGGGTGCCGTTCGGGCCGGCGCTGGTTACCAATTGCGGCATCGACGTGCACCGGGCCCGCTGGCTGCATCGCTGGGATGACCGGATGTGGTTCAACGTCTGCGCCGGCCTGGGCACCAACCCCTACATGCCGGTACGGATCGGTTGCCGTCCCGAAGCGGTGCTGCTGACCTTGCTTCCCCGGGACGTTCCAGTGCGCTGATCCCACGGTCCGCTGCTTCGCCTCGGTCGGCTATGCTGATCTGCGTTGCAGCCGGGGTGTGGCGCAGCTTGGTAGCGCGCTTCGTTCGGGACGAAGAGGCCGTGGGTTCAAATCCCGCCACCCCGACCAGAATGGTCTTACTCGAAACACTGACCGAAAAAACTTCGGCCAGACCGATAGGAAGCGATCCCTTCGGATCATCAAGACCCCCGATTCCGGGGGTCTTTTGATTTCTATGGGCGTTTTCGCCTGCTCTTTCAGTCGTGTCGGCTTGAACTTGAACTAGCTGTTGGTTGTAGGCGTGCAGGGCATCCGGAAAACCGTCGAGGGGCAGTCGCCGAGTGGCGTGAGCCACCTCACCACGCTCGTCGATGAAGAAGCACTCCGAAAACGTCTCGTTGATCGACCGGCGCACCTCATCAGGAGCCCGCCGGTACAGCGCAGCCGGGTCACGGCACAGGTCGAGTGATGTTGCCAAGAGGTCGGCACCCGCCTCAAGCTCGTCACCGGTACGTTTCAGTCCGGCCTGAATGCTGTGTCGGTCGAGTTGGAGCTTGTTCAGCCGGGAGCGGATCTTGGCCTGGGGCAGGTTGCCATCGGCAGCTAGATCGACTAGCCGTTCTTCTTGGACTTCGAGCTTGGCGAGCTGCTTGCGCAGCGTGTCGTGCAGGAGCTGCACGTTCTCTTTCTGCTGCATCATCACCTCGCGAAGCTGCTCCTGCACCGTCTCGATGAAGGCTTCGGGGAGCTGCAACGTTGCGTAGTCAGCTTCGACGCCCCGCTCGACTTGATCGACCGGCAGATACGGCAAATCGCACAGCCCGTCCTGGCGGCCACGGCACAGGAAGTAGCTGTACAGCTCGCCGTTGCGTCCGCGCGCCTCGGTATAGATCAGCCTGCTGGTTCGCTCCTCCCGCTCGTAGCATCGTTGGCAGAAGAGCATGCCCTTGAGGTAATGGAAGATCACCCGATCGCGTTGACCACCGGCGCTCCTGGACTGCAACACCGCCTGCACCCGGTCAAACAGGTCGCGGCTGATGATCGGCTCATGACGCCCCGGCAGCAGTTCGCCTTTGTAAGGCATCAGTCCGAGGTAATACGGATCGCGCAGCATGGTGTGCAGCTTGCTGTCACTGACCGGCTTCTCGCTCCACTTGGCGGTCGCCCTGGTAGTCAGGCCAAGCTCCCCCATCGCCTCAGCCAGCCGTTCGACGGATAGATCACCCGCCGCATACAGCTCGAACGCCTGGCGCACCAGCGGGGCTCTGACGGGGTCGATCGCCACCGTGTTGACGAGCCGACCGTCATACTCTGCGCGCACGTTCTTGTAACCGAGCCGGGCTCGGCCGATCGTGCCGCCGCTGCGCGCTTTGTGCTCCATCTTGGTGCGGATATCCTCGCCGCTCATCCGCACCTGCACTTCGTTCATGATGTCGGCTACGCCCTTCATGGCATCGGCCCAGATACCTTCACCGAAGTCCTCTTTTGCCGACACCAGCTTGACGCCCATCGTCGCTAGTTGTCGCTCGGTGACGCCTGCATCTATGTAGTTGCGGAAGGCACGCGAGCGCATGTAGATCACCACATAGTCGATCTCGCCCGGATGCTCCTTGATGAAGCGCAACATTTCCCGGAACACCTGTCGCTTCTCGATGGTCTGCGCCGACGTGCCCGGCTCCAGAAACTCTCGCCTGACCTCAGTGCCAAGGGCAGCCGTCTTGCGTTGGGCGAAGTCTCGCTGGGTCGCGATGGAGTTGCCGTCTGCGTCAATGTCGATCGCCGTGTCCATCTGGCGCTTGCTTGACACGCGCAGGTAGGTCAGCGCTCGCCCGTCCGCAACAAGATCGCGATCGGCATCCTCGGAGTTCGGTTCAGTAGCTGTGCTCATACGGGCATGGCCTCCATTTTTTCGGCAGAACGGAAACTGGCGGAACGGAAGTAAGGTCGTCGAGCGCCGAGCCTGGGTGTGTAGCGCACGGCAGTACGAGGCAGTCCGAAGGCCAGTAATCCAAGCTGGTTGAGCCGCACCTGGACTGCTGCTTGGGAGACGTCGAATAGCTCAGCCAGATCGGCGGTTCGCTGGATGCCGTCGAAGTAGGCGGTTTTGACGAGTCGTTTAGGCATCAGGACGCAGCCAGCGAAGTAGTCGGCGACGATCTCTTCGACGGGCTTCTGTCTGGTTGTTCGGCCTGGCGTTGCAGCGATACCCGGACTGCCGTGATCAAGAATGTGCTTGTATTCATGGAACAGGGTGAACCGACGGCGAGTGCGTGGCTCGGTGGGGTTGAGGCAGATGATCCAGCTCCCGCGTTGCCAGTTCCAATGGCTGCTGCCGGATGCTGCATCGGTGGGCAGTTCGGTGTCATGTTCAACGGAGACGCGCGGCAGGCCGGTCACGACAGTTGTCGGGACTGGCACGTCGAGTGCGCCGCGGAGTTCAAGCAGCCGGCCGGCTTGTAGTTCGGCGATCCGGAGCGCTTCGCTCAGGTGCAGGTGCCGGTTCGGGATAAGTGATCGGAGGCTGGCCAGCACGCTGGTTCCTCCCTCGGGGTTGGTGTGGTGCATGTTGTTCCTCCTTTCAATGGGTCGTGTTTGATGCGTAGTTCTAGGGTTGTTCGTCCTCGTGGTCGATCGGGGCGAGGCCGCCGTGTCGCTTGGCGAGTCGGTCGGCGTAGCGCTCCAGGTCAGTGATGGCCTGTTCGTCAAGGTTGTGGTACTTGGCACGCAGGTACGGCTTGAGCGTCGGCAGCTCATCGGCGGGTAGCCAGTCGGCCAAGACGAACAGGTCGCTGATCGACAGGCCGAGCACGTCGGCGATGGCTTTCAAGGTGCCTGGTAGCGGACTGAGGTTGGTGCCAGCTTCCAGATTGACGATTGTGGCGATGTCGAAGCCGGTCTGAGCGGCCACTTTGCGCATCGACAAGCCGAGTTCGCTGCGCCGGGCGGTCAGGATCGCGGCCAACTCTTGGGCTTGCGTTTCGGTTAACGAAGTACGTCTCATCGTAATTACATTTTACGCTGAATTGTCTATTCGAACAATCACTATTGTAAATTCCGCAATAGTCAGGCAAGGCTTGCCTATTCGATTTCACCGTTGAATACCCACACCCCGACCGGAGCCGCACGCATCGAATAGAGCGTGCCGTTACGAACCAGGGCACGGGATAAGGCCACCACGTCGATGTCGACAAACGGCCGGAACGGCTCGGCGATGGCCGCGTCGAGCTTGGCGTCCAGCTCGTACTGATCGACCAGGTCCTCGGTGTAGGCAGCCACGGCGGCGTAGTGACCGAGATATGCCCTGTCGAACAGGGCTTTGCTGGCATCCTGCTCCGGATCTCGGCTGGCGACCCAGGCCTGAAACGCTGCCTCTCGGATGGCTGCTTCGATGCTGAGCGACTGGCTCGTGTCGCCCTCGGTCTGCGTTCCGGTTCGGTCCTGTTCGTTGTCCATGCCCGTACCCTCCGTAGAATTACAATTGATGAGGGTGCAGGATGGTATTCAGCGATCTGCGAAAAGGCGAGCCTAAGTTGGAAATGAATTCCAACGGCCGGGTAATCGCTGAAAATTGGCTTCCAGGCGATGCTCAGATTCGCAGTCGGCAGCCAGCCTGTGGCTGCGATTAGGTTATTGCCGGCCATCGAATACCCAGACTCCGCCGTCGTCTGCGGGCAGTGCGTAGAGGTCGCCCCCCAGTAGTAGATCGTTGGCGGTGGCGGTGATGTCAATCTTGACGTAGGGCCGGATGCTGGCTGGCACGGCTTTGTCCAGGAGTTCGTCGTAGCCCAGGTCGTTGATCAGCTGCTCGATGTAGGCGTGCAGATTGTCGTAGCGGCCGAGGTAGGCGGTGCTGAACCCAGCCAGGTGTTCCTCTTCTTCCATAACGTCAGCCCAGGCGGCGAAGGCCAGCCCATGTTCGGCGATGCCCTTGGCTACTTGGCTGATCCAGTCCAGGTTCTCTTGCTCGCCGATCCTGCAGTTGCCGAAGTTGTCGAAATCGAAGATGCCCCAGTCCTCAGCCGGTTCTCCGGTCTGGGCTGTCCACGGTGATGCGGCCAACATGGTCTGGATATCGGCTTCAATCTCGGCAGGTTCGCGGGCAGCGTCCAGCCAGGCTCCGTGCAGGGAGCCGTTGTTGTAGTCCGCCCAGGCGCCCACCCAGATCCGCGGTGGCGCGACCGGTTCGACCTCCGCATGCGGTGCGCTCGCGGGTTGAGTTGTTGCGATCGATTCGCCGGTGGGTGCTGCTGGTGGTGTCTCAACGCTTGGTGATTGTTCGTGATTCATTGGGTGACCTCCTCTCTCTAAGTTGCTGGTGTTACTGGCAGGAGCGGACGGTGAGACGAGAAATTGCTGTCTCGAACCGTCCGGCTCCTGCCAGGGTTGACACCGAGTGGGTGCCGGGTGACGCAGTTACCTGCGAGACCTACTTGCTGTCCTCCGATCCGCCGCGTCGTCCCCGAGGACGAGCGCTGCTGGTGTTGTCCGCGTCGGCTTCAGGCTCAGCGGTCGCCGTGGGTTCCGGTTCGGTGGTGCCGAACAGGGTGGCAATCGCATTCCTGCGGGCGGTGGCGTCGCGCTCGATGTCATCGAGTACGGCGTCGGCGCGGCCGGCGAGTTCAGGCAGGCTCTTGGCAGCTGTGATGTGGGCTTCGAGTGCTGCCTTGATCTCGTCGGTGATCGTCTTGCCACGCAGTTGAGCGATCAGACTCAGTTGCGCGTGCAGGTCTGGCTCCAGCCGGATAGCTAGCGTCTTCACGCCAGGTTTCCCGGTGGTGCCGTTGGTGTCCGGTACGGACATGGCACACCTCCTCGGTGCTTGTGCGGGCGAGCGGATTTACGTTTGGTCGTAAACCTCTTGATGGGTGCTCGACCGCATGACACCGACGAGGCATCACGCCGCCTTGCTGATTGGGCTGGCGCGAGCCTGACGGATACGGGTCTCGGCAAGCTCGGCGAAGTCTGGGTTCAGCTCGATACCCAGCCAATCCCGCTTGAGTTGCTCGGCCGCCACGGCGGTGGTGCCGGCTCCGAAGAACGGATCGAGTACTACTGCTTGCTCAGATGCGACAGCGCATTTGCAGCTCGGTCGCAGACAGCTGCGGGTAGCGGCACCGTCGACGGCACGGATGAGCTGTCGTGTCCACGGTGATCGACATCGAGTGCACCGCGCCTCGGGTGAGCCGGCCAGAATCGCTCGCTCAGCCAGCGCAACCGGGAAGGTGGCGTGGTGGGCTCCCCGGTAGTTGCTAGAGGCAATCCGCCACACGTCGCCAGGGTTCTTACCGAGCGGGTGCCCGATGATCCCCCGCGCCTTCAAAGCGTCTAGCCCGGAGGCATCGTCACCGTTCGGCCCTCGCCAGGACTCCCGCTCCCTGGGTCGGATGTGCTGCGGATCGATCCGGCCGTGGTGCCGGCTAGTGTGCGGCTGCCGGATCGCATCTAAGTCGAAGAAGTAGCTCGGTTGCTTGGTAAACACGTACAAGGCTTCCCAACTGCACGTCAGCCGATCACGAACCGACGACGGCATCGGGTTGGCCTTCTGCCAGACGACCTTGTTCCGCAACAGCCAGCCGTCCTCAAGCATGACCAACGCGAGGCGTTCGGGTGCTAGCAGCAGGCTCTTCGGGGCAGCGCCTTGGCGGGGATGGTTGGCGTAGGTGTCAGACACGTTCAGCCAGAACGTCCCGGTCGGCACCAACACCCGCTGCACTTGCCGGGCAATCCCGCGCAGCGCCAGCACCCACTCATCCACGCTGTTCTCAAGCCCGAGTTGTCCGGGGTGGTCGTAGTCGCGGAGCCGGAAGTAGGGCGGGCTGGTCAGCACCATGTCAACGCTGGCATCCGACAGTTTCGATAGCTGCTCGGTGGCGTCGCCGACCAGGATCTGGTTGCGGAGGCCGCTCATGCCGAGCCTCCGGCGATGACGTCGATCAAGTGCTCTGGGGTGGTGATCCTGAACAACTGCGGATCAAGGTTGCGCGTCACTCGCAGCGCGGCGTCCAGCTTGTCCGCTCGACGGTCGTCGGGCACGATCCACAGCACGATCGGGAACAGTCCGCGTTCAGCTTGTTCTAGGCCACTACGGCGATAGGTTTCGTACTGCTGACATTGACGGATCAGCGTTGGCAGGCTTTCGGTGGCCCGGTCGATTTCGCAGAACCAGTGATCTTCGTACTCGCCGCTGGCAGTCACGGCGTAGAGATCAGGCTTGAGCATTTCGCGGCTGCCACCGAGCCCGGTATAGAGCCGCCAGCAGGTCGGCTCCAGCTCGACCCGTACAAGCTCGAACTGACCAGCTCGGGCGGCCGTGACCAGCGCCAGGTGGGCATCGGCAACGGCGAGGTAGTGGCGGACAAACCGTTCGCCCGGGTCCCGCACCCGACCGACCGCGCCGAAGCCGCTGCGCACACTTCGGAGACGCTGCCCGGCAGAGGTCAGCATCCAGATCGAGGATGCTGAGCCAGCCGACAGGCCACCGACGCGGCGGATCGGGCGTTCGACCAAACCGAAGCGTTCCAGCCGATGCAGCACTCTTCTACACACACGACTACCTGAGTCAACAGAGGCATGGTCGTGGAAGAGAAAGCCGAACACCTGGGTCGTGGTCAGGAAGCGGTGGTTAGAAAGCAGTTCCAGTACCGCGTTGTCTCGTTCGGATAGCAGCCGGGCGAGTTCGCTCAGGCCAACGGCTCCCCGGCCCCGGCGGCGTTCAGGACGACTCATACAAGCAGCTCCTGGGAAGAGTCTTTCGTGGCAGCAAATCCGCTGATCTGCCCGGTCGTCGGGAGGTCGGGCCGGTTCAGATTTCCAAGCGTTGGTATAGCGATCGGCAGCCCGGCCGGTACAGCGCAGCCGAAGGTCATGACTGCCTCCTACGCCGACCCAAGTCACCGCCGGGTGTCTGCTCGGTTGCACTGAGCAGGTCGGTGAAGCCGGCTTCGATCTCGTCCAGCGGTCGGCCGTAGCGCTGTCGGCTGAGTCGCTTGATCACGTCCGGGTCAGAGCTGGAAGGGCTTGGCGGCAGTGTGGTGCCGGAGGCGTAGGGCGTGACTTGGCCGCGAGCGAACAGGCTGGCATATACCTGGTACTGCCCGAGTGCGGTGAAATCTTCCGGGCCAAGCTCGGGGTGTCCCTTGGCCAGTTGCACCGCGTCGTCCTGCTGCAACTGGAAGCAGATCCGCGACCGCGCGTTGCTGAGGATCGCCGAACGCATCGCGGTTGGGAGCTGGCCAAGAAACTGGTGCGCCAGGGTGAAGCCGACACCGAAACCACGGGCTTGGGCCAGGGCTTCACCGAGATCGGTCGGCAGATGCAAGTAGTCCTGAGCTTCGTCGATCACCACCATGACCGGATGCCGCTTGGCGGCCGGGATACCCGCTCGGGCCTGGGTGGCCTGCCAGAGTTGCGCGACGACTAGCGAACCGAGCAGGCTGGCCGCTTCAGGGCCGAGAATGGCTTTCCGTAGTGGTACCAACAGAATTTTGCGCTCCGTGAACACTTGGCGCAGATCGAAGCGGGGTTCACGTTGGCCCAGTACCGCCCGCAGACTTGGGCGCAGCAGCCATTGTCTGAGCTTGTTCATGAGCGGTGCGATGGCCTGTGCCCGCTCACTCTCGGTCAAGTTTTCATACCAGGCCCAGAACGGTTCCAGCGCCAACGGATCACGCAGGCCGGTAGTCAGGGAGCGACGGAAGCCGGCATTGGTGAGCAGCAGCGGCAGCATGACCAGGGTGGCGTCACGCCGCCGGGCCAGGGTGAGCAGGCAGGCGTGCAGGATGTCTTGGGTACGTGGCCCCCAGGCGTCGGCATAGAGCGCCTTGAAAATCGATAGCAGCAGATCGGCGGTCACTTCCGGCCGCTGGCCGTGAGCAGCGAGCGCGTTCAGCCCTACCGGCGCCAAGTCGGCCGCGTCGAGTACCACGACGTCGTCCTGGCGATGCTTCGGTATCCGCGCCAGCACATCATCGACCAGGTCACCTTTCGGCTCGATCACCACCACCGCCCGACCGGCTTCGATGTCTTGCTGGATCAAGCGGCCGAGCAGGACGGACTTTCCAACGCCGGTGGGCCCGATGACATGCAGATGTTGCAGCGCCCCAGTAGCAGGCAGTTGCAGCGTGGCATCGACACCTGGTGCGGTGGCCTTGGCGACGATCCGTTGCGCGCCCGTCGTTCCCGGGGCTGGTGGTAGCGGCTTGGGATGGGCCGCTGGAATACCGGGTAAGTCGTCACTGCCGAGCGGCCAAGCAGTCAGCGCCAGCAGTTCATTGACGTTCAGCCGTAGCGGCCACCACAGTGGGGTGCCTGCAGCGTCGAGTCGGCGTTCTTGCTCGGACTTCAGCCGCAGCGTGACGCCCGCGGCCTCGCTGGTACGGATAGCGGCCAGCAGCCCGAGCACCAAAGCGCGCCGGCGGCCGACCGAACCCGCAGTGACGCCGATCCGGACGGTGCAGGCAAAGCCGTGGTCGCTGACCTTGTTGCGGAGGGCCGAGCGTTTTTCGCTGTCGACCTGGCCACCATTGCCGTGCCAAGCCGTTTGGTACCACGGCGCGACGATCGAGGACGGGCTGTGCGTCGGGATGGCCAGCGGCACCCGACGCGGGCCGAGCAGCACCTGTAACACCAACCGCTCGCCTTTGCGGGTCTGAGCCAGTGCTCCGAGGATGGAACGCACCGTGGCTTCGTGGTCGTCGCTGCGCAGCGCCCGGTGCCGGGTAGTTGCTTTCAGTTTCAGCGCCAACTGAATCGGTGGTCGCTCGGTCGTCTCGGTCAGGCTGGTGCCGGGCAGGGCACCAGCCACGGTACTGGCGATGGAGGCGAGAGCCGGCTTAGTAGTGCCCAGTCGATACGTGACTGCGCCTTCATCGGACGCTGCTTCAAGCGCAACCTGCGGACTGCGCTGATCGGCTGCCCACTGCCGCAGCACGCTGACGGCTCTTTCGGGCTCGAGCGGTCTTGACCAGTGCAGCTGCCGCCATACGAGCGGTATCCGGGCACTAGCCCGGGGCTTTCATGAACGCGGCGCGTTGATCAACTGAAAAGTGCTCCAGGCCAACGAGAATCGGGGATGTCGAGTCACCAGTTCTGTCAGCCTTGGAGCACCTTCATGGTGAAGAATATCGG
>JALYVK010000176.1 GCA_030853265.1 Actinomycetota bacterium | reverse complement strand
CGACGCCACCGGCACCTTCCCGATCACCAGCACCAATGACCCGGGCATCCTGCAAGTCCGGATCACCACCGGACCCGACGCGTCGAAGTACTACTCCACCGACATCAAGATCACCGGCACCAGCTGGACCCAGATCTACCCAGCAGCACCCACCGCAACCGCCACCACTACGACCTTGACGGTGACGCCCAACCCGTCCACGGTCGGCCAGTCGGTGGCGCTGTCTGCGGTCGAGACCGCAACCGGGGGCAGCCACCCGGCCGGGACGATCCAGTTCAAGGACGGCTCGGCCAACCTCGGCTCGGCGGTCACCGTCGACGCGGCGGGCAAGGCGAGCGCGACCAGCAGCACGCTGACCGCCGGCTCGCACCCCATCACGGCGGTGTTCACCCCGACAGCCACTGGCTTTTCCGGTTCCACCTCGACGGCGGTCAGCCAGCAGGTCAGTAGTAGCGCAGTGACGACCACGACCGTGCTGACGGCCAGCCCGGCCAGCCCGGTGGTGACCCCGACCCCGACCACCCTGTCCGCCGCGATCACCCCGGCCGGCGCTGCCGGCACGGTCCAGTTCCTGGACGGCACCAGCAACCTCGGTGCCGCGGTCGCGGTAAGCGGTGGAGCGGCCCAGACCACGACAACCCTTGCCGTCGGCACCCATTCGCTGACCGCCAAGTTCATCCCGACCGACGCCACCGCCTTCACCGGTTCGGTATCGGCCGCCGCGTCCTACCGGGTCGACCCGCAGCCTGCCCAGACCACCACCACCGACCTGTCGGTCAGCCCTGCCGGCCCGGTGCAGACCGGTGAGCTGGTCACGCTGACCGGCACGGTGACGCCGTCCACCGCACCCGGTGCCTTCCAGTTCTACGACGGGACGACCGCGCTCGGCGCACCAGCGGGTAGCAGCAGTGCCGGCGCACAGCTGATCAGCTCGTCGCTGGCGGCCGGTACCCACCAGCTCAGTGTCAAGTTCATCCCGACCAACGCGGCAAACTACGGATCATCGACCTCGCCGACCCGGACGCTGGTCGTCAAGGCGCCGCCCACCGCGACCAGCACCGCGGTGACGATCAGCCCGGCCGCCAAGGCGGTGGTCGGCAGCTCGGTGACCTACCGGGCCACGCTGTCCCCGGCGGCCTCGGCCGGCCAGGTGCAGTTCGCCGAGGACGGTAGCCCGATCGGCAATCCGGTGGTGGTTGCGGGTGGTTCGGCATCGTTGGCGGCCACCGCGACCGGTCTCGGGACGCACTCGATCACCGCGGCCTTCACCCCGACCGATGCATCGGTGTACCTGGCCTCGAACGGCACCGCGACCCTCACCGTGATCGCGCCGGCCGTCGCGACGACCACCACCTTGCAGCTCACCCCGGCCGGCCCGGTCGACTTCGGCACCGCGGTGAGCCTGACCGCGTCGGTACCGACTCCGGGAGCGGCCGGTTCGGTACGGTTCTCCGACGGCACGAAGGTGCTGGATACCGTTGCATTGACGGCAGGTTCGGCAACGCTGAGCACCAGCGGGCTGGCCAGCGGTAGCCACTCGCTGACGGCCACCTTCCTGCCGGCCGACACCGACGCGTTCGTGGACTCGACCTCGGCCGCCGTGTCACTGGTGGTCAACGCCCAGCAGACCGCTACGGTGCTCACCGCCACGCCGGACACCCTGGTCTCGGCCGGCACCTCGGTATCGCTGAAGGCCGCGCTCACGCCGGCCGGCGCGGTCGGTACCGTGCAGTTCCTCGATTCCAGCACGGTAATCGGCAACGCGATGGTGTCTGCTGGTTCGGCGAGCCTGAAGGTCACCGACCTCACGGTCGGTGACCACGTCCTCACCGCGGTGTTCACCCCGACGGACGCGGCACAGTACGTAAGCTCCACGTCCACGGCAGTGAACCTGAAGGTCAAGGACGCTGCCACTCTCGGCGACACCACGGTCGGTGGCAAGACCGTTGCCAGCGGTGCTCAGCTGCCGCCGGGTGCCACCGTCACGCTGACCGCGGCGGGCTTCGTGCCTGGCGAGTCGGTACGGGTGGTGCTCGGTTCCACCG
>JALYVK010000117.1 GCA_030853265.1 Actinomycetota bacterium | reverse complement strand
GTGCGGTGCGGTGCGGTGGGTGTGCGGTGCGGTGGGTGTGCGGTGCAGTTGGTGTGCGTCATCGGGCGGTGTTGGCCGAGTCGAAACCCGGCGGATCCTGGGCGAACAAGCTGGTGTCGTCGATGTCGAAGAACTGCGGCAGTTCCCGGCGACCGGACAGGTGCAGCAGCCGTGGCATCCGGCGCGCCCGCAGCGTACGGGTGTCGCGGACCGCATCGTTGAAGAACCGCCGGGCGATCAGTACCCGAGTGGCCGCCTCGGACAGCTCGTTGGCCGCGTCCGGGGGCAGCCGGTCGCGGAACCCGGCGAGTTCGGCAATCGCCCGAGCCACCTGATTCTCGGCCACCTGACGCTCGGCCAGACCAACCGCGAGGGCCGTCCGAGCCACCTGCGCCAGCTGGCCGGCCGCCTCGTCCGGGACCCCGGAACCGGGCATCTCGGCCAGGTGCTGCAGCGCCGCCGCCCGCCGGACCAACTGGGCGTCCATCGCCGCCTGGGCCGCGTCCACCCTGGCATGCAGCCGATCGAGCCGGGTCAGCGTGAAGGTGACCCAGGTGGTCAGCAGGATCGCCACGATCACCGCGGCGACCAGCCAACCTGCCGAGAGCACGGGCTCAGGTTACTTGGCCAAGCCTGGCCGTTCGGGAAGGGCGCGGGCTCGGCGGCGGCTCAGCGGCCGTCCGACGACGACCCGACGGCGGCTCGATGATGGCCCGGCGGCGGCTCGGCGGCCGCCCGATACGACCCGGCGGCTACCCGGCGGCGGCTCGTCCTGAGTTCCAGCCGGGCCGACTGCTCAGTCTGGGAGTTCCGGCCGCCCGACGACGACCCGGCGGCCAGTCCTGGGAGTTCCAGCCGAACCGACTGGCTCAGCTTGGGAGGTTCGGCCGGACCGACTGGCTCAGCTTGGGACGGTGGCGGCGATCGCAATCTCGTAGACCCGGAGCACCTGGGCGGCCACCAGGCTCCAGTCATACGGCTGGACCACTTCGGCGCTGGCCGCCGCGAGTCGCTCGCGCAGTGCCTGGTCCGACAGCACCTGCTCCAACGCGGTCGCCAACCCGTCGGAGTCCCGGTTCTTGAACAGCACCCCGGCCCGCGCGAGCTGCCAATCGGGCCGGTGCTCGCCACGGTTCTCGCCGCGTCGCTGCGGGCTGTCCTCCGCGCCCAGCACCCGACGGAACGCCTGCAGGTCGCTGGCCACGATCGGGGTCCGGGCCGCCATCGCCTCGAGCAAGATGATGCCGAAACTCTCGCCGCCGGTGTTCGGCGCGACGTAGACATCCACGCTGCGCAGCAGGCTGGCCTTAGCCGCCTCGCTGACCATGCCGAGCATCAGCACGTTGCCCCGTAGCTCGGCCGGTAGCTCGTCGACAAAGTCCTGCTGTTCGCCCCGGCCGGCGATCAGCAGTTGCACGCCCGGCCGGCTGACGACCAGTTTCCGCATAGCTTCCAGCAGGATCGCCATCCCCTTGCGCGACTCGTCATAGCGGCCGATGAAGCCGATGGTGCCGCCGAGCGCTGGATCGCGCGGATAGCCCGGCAGCGGCTCGGCCCCGGCATAGGCCGCCACCGAGACCCCGTTCGGGATCACCACCGCGTCCGCGCCGAGGTGCTCGACGATCATCTTGCGGGCCGCCGGGGACACCGCGATCCGGCCGGAGAGCCGTTCCAGCAGCGCCTGCACCGCGCTGTCGAACATGGTCAGGAATCGAGATCTGGTCGATGCCGCATGGAAGGTCGCCACCAGCGGGGCGTCGGCCAACAGCACAGTCAGCAGCGACAGGCTCGGCGGTGCCGGCTCGTGCACGTGCACCACGTCGAAGTTGCCCTGCCGCAGCCAGCGCCGTACCCGGGTGGCCGACACCAGCCCGAACTGCAAGCGAGCGACCGAGCCGTTGTACGGGATCGGCACGGTCCGGCCGGCCGCCACCACGTAGCTCGGCAGGCTGGGCGAGCCCTCCTCCCCCGGCGCCAGCACCGACACCTGGTGACCGAGCGCGATCAGGGTCTCGGTCAGGTCCCGAACGTGCGCCTGCACGCCACCGGGGATATCCCACAGGTACGGGCAGACGATGCCGATCCGCATGGCTAGGCCGTCCGCGGGCTGTCGGGCTCAGCTGGCTCAACCGGCACGGCTGACACACTTGGCGCGGCCGGCGGGAGCGGCGCGGCTGACCCACGCGGCCCGGCCGGCTCAAGCGGCTCGGCCGGCACAACCGGCTCGGCCGACGGGAGCTCAATCGGGTCTTCGACGGCCTGCAGCCGGGACTGGTCCAGGTCAGCCAGCCAGAGCCGCTGCAGCATGTGCCAGTCCGCCGGATGCTCGGCGATCCGCTCGGCGAAGGCATCGGCCAGTGCCTGGGTGGCGCGCTGCACGCGCTCGCGCAGCCGGCCGTCACCGAGCTCGATCGGCGGTCCGATCCACTGGCCCCAGCCCCGTTCGGTGTAGTGCAGGTGCACCGGCAGCAGCGCGGCTCCGGTGGTCGCGGCCAACAATGCCGGGCCGGCCGGCATCCGGGTCGGTTCGCCGAAGAACTCGACCTCGACACCGTGCCGGGAGAGGTCACGCTCGGCGACCAGGCAGATCACCTCGCCGGCCCGCAGCCGCTCGGCCAGCACCTGCATCGGTGGCCGAGCGCCGCCGGTCAGCGGGAGCACCCGCATACCCAGGCTCTCACGGTAGGCCACGAACTGATCGAACAGCGACTCCGGTTTCAACCGCTCGGCGACCGTGCTGAACGGGTAGCCCTGCTGCACCAGCCACAGCCCGGCGACATCCCAGTTACCGCTGTGCGGCAGCGCGACGATCACTCCCCGGCCGGCCTCGGCGGCGACCCGCAGGTTCTGCCAGCCGTCGGTGTCCACCCGTGCCAGCGTCGTGGCGATGTCCATGCTCGGCAGTCGGAATGTCTCGAGCCAGTACCGGGCGTAGCTGCGCACGGCGGCACGCACCAGCTCGTCCAGCTCGACTTCGGAGCGGCTACCGCCGGTCACCCGGACGAGATTGGCCCGCAACTGGCGGATCGAATCGCCATTGCGCCGGGTGCTGAGATCGGCGGCCTGGCCGAACAGCCAGCCCGCGGCCGGCGCCGGCACCGCCCGGATCGCGTGCCAGCCGAGGGTGTAGCCGAGGCTGCTGACCCGCTGCCCGGTGTCGGCCAGCAGCCGGTCGAACACGCTCACGCGATCGGCACCTTGGCCTGCTGCCACACGGTGGCAAAGCGCTGTCCGACGGTGATCGTGGACGCGCTCACCAGCAGCCACAGCGCGATCGCCTGCACGTAGGGCACCCCGAACGGCGAGCCGGTCAGGCCGGTACCGACCAGCACGATGATCAGCCGCTCGGCCCGTTCGGCGATCCCCACGTTGCAGGTGAAGCCGGCGCCTTCGGCCCGAGCCTTGATATAGGAGGTGAGCGAACCGAGCACCAGGCAGAGCAGCGACGCGGCCAGCAACGCGGGCTGGTCGTGCCGGGCGAACCACCAGGCCAGCGTGCCGAACACCGCGGCGTCGGCGATCCGGTCGCAGCTGGAGTCCAGCACCGCACCGAACCGGCTGGTCAGCCCGCCGGCCCGAGCGACCGCCCCGTCCACCATGTCGAACATCACGAAGGCCCAGATGAACAGGGTTCCGACGAAGAAGTCGCCGCGCGGGTAGCAGATCAGCGCCGCCACGGTGGCACCGATCGTGCCGGTGATAGTGATCATGTCGGGAGTGATCCCGGCCCGGGCGAGTGACCGGCCGAGTGGGGTGATGGCTTTGCCGATCGGGGCTCGGAGCAGGTTCAGCACCGCTCAACGATAGCGGCCCTGGCAGGTCGGCTCGGCACGGTGAAAGGGCCGGCCGGTTACTCCCAGTCCAGCCGGCTCCGGCCGCCACCGTCCATCGTCCAGCTTTCGCTGGCTCGCAGCACTGAGCTCGGCTGGATGGTTCGCAACCGCTCGAGGTAGCTGACCCGGCGGCTGCGGGCCATAATCGCCCCGCTAATGCCTGCCAGAACCAGCACGCCGAAGATTGCGAAAAAGATCATGGGGTGATGGTCCGCTGCGTTCGAAGAACTGGCAATAGACGGATTTAACATAGTTGTGGGAAGTCGGCCCTTGCCACGCCAATCGCGCACCGATGGGTTGCCAGCGCGCCAGCGGTGGGTGTCGAATGCAAGCAAGCCGCGGTGGACGGGTCGACTGGGCAAGTCGGACGAACCGGTGAGCGAGCTGACGGTATGGCCGTGGCATCCGAAAGGGTGATGTGCCATGTCCAGTAAGACCACCGAACGTAGGGCCAGCAAGGCCCCGGGCAAAGCCGGCAACCGGCTCCCGGTGGCCGTCGCGTCCAAGCCGGATCAGCTACGCAACGTGGCCGTGGTTGGCCATAGCGGGGTCGGCAAGACGACCCTGGTCGAGCATTTGCTCGCTGCCACGGGCGCGCTCAGCCGGGCCGGCAACGTCGTGGACGGCACTACTGCCTCCGATTCTGACCCCGTCGAGGTTGCCCAGCAGCGCTCGGTGTTCCTGTCGGTATGCCCGCTCAGCTACCAGGACGTGGTGATCAACCTGCTCGACACCCCGGGCTTCGCCGACTTCGTGCCGGAGCTGCGGGCTGGCCTGCGAGCAGCCGATGCCGCCCTGTTCGTGGTGTCGGCGGCCGATGACCTGGACCAGACCACGCTGGCGTTGTGGGAGGAGTGCGCTGCCCTGGGCACCCCGCGCGCGGTGGTGGTCAACCGACTGGATACACCCCGGGCCGACCTCGAACACACCGTCGCCGCCTGCCGGCAGGCCTTCGGCGGGGTGGACGGCAACGCGGTACTGCCGCTGTACCTGCCGGCCGCCGGATCGAACGAACTGGTGGAGCTGCTGAGCTCGACCGATCCCGCGCACGAGAGCGACCGGGCAGCGCTGATCGAGGCGGTGATTGCCGAGAGCGAAGACGAGTCGCTGCTGGAGAGGTACCTCTCCGGCGACGAACTCGACCCGGCCATGCTCGCCACCGATCTGCACACCTGTGTCGGTCGCGGGCATTTTCACCCGGTGGTGCCGGTCTGCGCGATCACCGATCAGGGGCTGCCCGAGCTGCTCGAGCTGATCGTCCGAGGCTTTCCGACGCCACGGGAACGGCCGCTGCCGCGCGCCTGGACGCCGGTCGGCGCGCCCGGCCCGGAGCTGTCCTGCGACCCGGCCGGACCGCTGGCCGCGGAGGTGGTGCGGACCTGGGTAGACCCCTACCTCGGGCGACTGTCGCTGGTGCGGGTCTTCTCCGGGACGATCCGGCCCGACAGCGCATTACACGTCTCCGGCCACGGGGGTGCCGAGCGCGGGCATCCCGATCACGACGACGACGAGAAGACCGCCATCCTGCTCGATGCCGGCCTCAACCCGATCGACACCGCGATCGCCGGCCAGCTGTGCGTGCTGGCCCGGTTGGGTAGTGCCGAGACCGGCGACGCGGTGTCCGAGCAGGGCCTGCCGCTGGCGATCCTGCCCTGGCAGCTGCCCGAGCCGCAGCTGCCGATCGCGGTGCAAGCTGCTACCCGAAATGACGAGGACGGGCTGGCCAAGGCACTGACCCGGCTGGCGGCGGCCGACCCGGCAGTGCGGATCGACCGCAATGCCGACACCGGCCAGTTGGTGCTCTGGTGTCTGGGCGAGGCGCACGGCGAGGTGGTGATGTCCCGGCTGCGGGCTGGTGCAGCGGTGATCACCGAGCCGGTTCGGGTGCCGTTGCTGGCCACCTTCACGGCCAAGGCCCGCGGGCACGGCCGGTTGGTGAAGCAGTCCGGCGGACACGGCCAGTACGCGGTCTGCGATGTGGAGGTCGAACCGCTGCCGCGCGGCTCCGGGGTGGAGTTCGCCGATCGGGTGGTCGGCGGTTCGGTGCCCAGTAACTTCATCGGCTCGGTGGAGAAGGGCGTCCGGCATCAGCTCGGGCTCGGGGTGATCTCGACGGTGCCGGTGACCGATGTCAGAGTGAGCTTGCTGGACGGCAAGTCGCACAGCGTCGATTCGTCGGATGCCGCCTTCCAGCTGGCTGGCTCGCTCGCGGTGAAGGATGCGGCCGGTCACGGTGCCGTGCAGGTGCTCGAACCGGTGGATGCGGTCGAGATCACCGTCGCCGACGACCAGATCGGCACAGTGCTGTCGGACCTGTCCGGCCGGCGGGCCCGGGTGACCGGTACCGAGCCGTTGGAAGCCTCCGATGCGGGCGGCCGGGCCCGTGGTCGCAGCGTGATCCGAGCCGAGATTCCCGCGCTGGAATTGCTGCGCTATGCGGCGGTGCTGCGTTCCATCACCGGCGGGGTGGGCAACTTCAGCCGCTCCTACCTGAGACACGACCCCGCGCCCGCGCCGGTAGCTGCCGCGTTGCTCGGCTGAGCCGGCTGCCGGTGCGCGCGGTCGAACCGGGGTGTGAACCGAGCCGAGCTGCTCAAACGGGCGCGGGCGTGAACCAAGTCGCCGGCGTGAGTCAAGCCGCGGTCGACCCAGGCGCCGGTGCGGGCCCGAACCGAGCCGCACTGCTCGAACAGATTGCGGGATCGCTCGCGTGCCTACGACCAGATCGACGGCTGCGGGTAGCTATCGACGGCGTAGACGGGGCCGGCAAGACGACCTTCGCCGACGAGTTGGCCGGGTACCTGGCTGGTCGCCGGCCGGTAGTGCGAGCGTCGGTGGATGGGTTTCACCAGCCGAGGACGTTGCGCTATCGGCGCGGCAGAGAATCCTCGGCTGGCTTCTACCTGGACTCCTACGACTATCCGGCGCTGCTGGGAGAGCTGCTCGAACCGCTGGCTTCCGGCGGAGATGGTCGCTACCGCACAGCGATATTCGATGTCGCTACCGATGCGGCGCTGACGCTCCCGCGCTGCCAAGCGCCCGAGACGGCGGTGCTGCTGTTCGACGGGATCTTCCTGCAACGACCAGAACTCGCCCACTGCTGGGATCTGGTCATCTTCCTGTCCGTCGACTTCGCGGTGTCGGTGCCGCGAGGTGCGTCCCGGGGTGGCGGCTATGGTTCACCGGATCCGGCGGCAGCAACCAACCGACGGTACGTAGCGGGACAGCGCCGCTATCCAGCCGAGGTACGACCCGGCGAGCGGGCGGACGTGACCATCGACAACACCGACCTGAACTGGCCGCTAGTCCTACGATCATCATCGGATGATCTAGGCGTTGCGGGATCCCAGTCGGCGTAGGTCCCGCAGGCGTAGGTTCCCGCAAGCATAGGTCCCGCAGGCGTAGGTCCCGCAGGCGTAGGTTCCCGCAGGCGTAGGTCCCGCAGGCGTAGGTCCCGCAGGCGTAGGTCCCGCAGGCGTAGGGTCGTCAGCCAACCAAGCTGGCGGCACGTTTCACCACAGCAATCGATCCGACTGCGATCGACGCGCCCAGACTCTTACGGACAGCAGTCCCTATGTTCCTTTGGACAGCCGTCCTGCGTTCGCCAGCGTTTGAGAGGCCATTCTCAATCGTTCGGGCCGTTGATCGGCCGACCGGCGACCACGCCACCCTCAGCACTGAGCCACCACACCTCCGGTTCTGCCGCCAGGTACTGGCCGCGTTCGGCGAGAAAACGTCGAGTGTGCGAGCTCATCTCATGTGCGTCGAAGGCGTCCCGGTCCGCATAGCATTCGTAAAAGACCCGCTCATCCGGGTGATCCGCGCGCCGGTGACTGAGGTAGACCGAGGTGCCCGGCTCGTGGGCCGCTATCGCTGCCAGCGTCTGCCGTACCAGCTCGTCAAACTCACGGTGGCTATCTGGTAGCAGCTCGAACCGAACCAACAACGCGAACATTCGTCCTCCAGCTATGAACAAAATCGATCACTGCTACCACTGCCACTGCCACTGCCACTGCCACTGCCACCGCCATAGCCACAGCGGCCGATGGTTACCGTCCCTGAGCCTATGGTCGATGGTTGCGTTGTGGTGTTTGGGTGGGGTCTTGCCAGGGTGGTGGGGTGAACCAGGGGACGTTGTTTTTCATGGTGATTCGCCATTGGTGGGTGTTGATGTGGTCGTGGTGGTGGTCGCAGAGCAGAGGCTGTCGCGTGAATGGTGTGGTGGTGGTTCTGGGGTTGGTCCGGGGCGGGCCGGTTGGCCTGGTCAGGCCGGGTGTGCCTGTCGGAGTTT
>JALYVK010000116.1 GCA_030853265.1 Actinomycetota bacterium | reverse complement strand
CCCGTGGACCCGGCGCACCGAGCGACCTCGGCCAAAACCTCATGCCCTCACGGCACAATCTGAAACCACAGAGGCTGCCGCCCCGGAACAGCGATCAACAGGCGCTGCGTGAAAGATCCGGGCTAGCAGCCGAACTATCCTAAAGTGCAGCACCTTGGCGCACGCTGGCTGTCGGGGCAAGCCCCAATCATTCTCAAGTAGGTTGCGCGAAGCGTCACAAAAACGCATGTGTAAACGCTTCAGATTCTCAAGTTAGGTCGAGCGCAGCAGCAGCCCGTCACGGTGTCGTTGTCGGTGGTGTCCGCGAAGATCGGCGGATGGCAACTGAGTTCCAGGTGACATTCGATAGTGCTGATCCGGGCGCGCACGCCGCTTTCTGGGCCGAGGCGATCCACTACATCGAGCAGCCACCACCGACCGGCTTCGACTCATGGGACGCCGCGCTCGACGCCTGGGGCGTGCCGGCCGGCGAGCGTAACGATCGCGCTGCGCTCATCGATCCGGGCGGTGCCGGGCCGCGGCTGTTCTTCCAAAAGGTGCCGGAGCCCAAGACGGCGAAGAATCGCGTACATCTTGACCTGCGCGCCGCTGCCGGCGTGTCACCGGAAGGCCGGGCAGACGCCCTGGAGGCCGAGTGCACTCGTCTGGTCGCGCTCGGCGCCCGCCGGATCGAGCGGCTGGAGGCCGACACCATCAACAGCGTCTGCATCGTGATGCAAGATCCTGAAGGCAACGAGTTCTGCCTCGACTGAGGACCGCACCAGTCTGGCCGATGGCTGAGGGCGCGTTACCCGTCACCTGGAACGGCTGTTGCCAGCTCAAGATCCCCTACAAGTTCCGGACTCAGGCGACGGGGCAGCAGCAACGGGCTGGCGAGGATGAGCAGTCCCGCGACGGTGAGAGCCGTACGCGGGCTGGTGGCGGCGGCGAGTAGGCCGCCGAGCGCGGTGAAGCTCGCGATGGAGGCGCTGCTGCTGATCGACCAGGCCGCCAGCGTGCGGGCGACCCGGTCGTGGGGAGTGTGTTGGAGTCGGTAGGTGGCGAGCACCGGGTTGTACAGGCTCATGCTGACGATGATCGCGAGCTCGACCGCCATCACGGTCACGAGGCCGACCACACCGGGACGGACGAAGGCGAGGCCGATCAGCCACACCGCGCGCAGCGTGCCGACCGTCCGGAAGACGCGGTGTTGGCCGTACCGCGCGACCACCCGGCTGGCCAGCCGTGAGCCGATGAGGCCGCCGACGCAGGGGGCAGCGAAAGCCAGGCCGTACTGCCAGGGTGCGAATCCGAGCTGGCGGAGCAGCAGCACCGCCAACAACGGCTCGGTGGCCATGATCAGTCCGCTGACCAGCAGGTTGTTGAAGTAGAGCGCCCGCAGGCCGGGATGGGTCAGGATGTGCCGCCAGCCGTCGAGCAGCTCGCCGGCCCGGACCCGGCGCGTATCGGTTCGCGCAGGCTGTTCTTCCCGGCCGCGAATAGCGGTGATCCCGCACGCTGAGAACAGGTAGCTGAGCGCGTCGACCAGCACCGTGGTGACCGGCCCGAGCAGGCCGATCGCCGCCCCGCCCAGCGGCGGCCCGACCGCGATGGAGCTCCAGTTTGTGGACTCGAACCGCGCATTCGCCACCAGCAGGTCGGCCGGCCGGACCACGGTTCTGAGGTAGGCGCCGCTGGCCGCGTTGAAGGCGATCTTGGCCGCGGCGACCACGGCGGAGACCACCAGCAACAGGACGAAACTGAGACGGCCGTTGGCGTAGGCGACCGGGATCGTCAGCATGACCGCGAACCGGGCCAGGTCCATCGCGATCATCACCGGTCGCTTGCCGCGATTCTCCACCCACGGTCCGAGCGGCAACGCGATCAGCGCGCCCATTGCCGGCCCCACCGCGGACAGCGTGGACACCTGCGCAGGGCTGGCATGCAACACCAGCACGGCGATCAGCGGGAACGCCCCGAACCCCAGGCCGGAGCCGTACGCGCTGATCGCATACGCCGTCCACAGCCAGCCGAACTGCCGGCCCAGGGATCGTCTGGCCACCAAGCTTCTGCCTCGAAACACCACGCCGATCTAAGCCAGTACGAAACGGCGGGGCAAACAACCGCGCTGGCGGTGAGCCACAACCCGACGTTGTGCGGCTACCGTCGACGGGTGGATCTCGACGCCGTACGGACGTTCGTCGCCGCCGCTGACGCCGGCCAGTTCCAGGACGCCGCCGACGAACTGTCGATCACCCAGCAGGCCGTGTCCAAACGCATCGCCGCGCTGGAGAAAAACCTGGCAGTGCGGCTGTTCACCCGTACCGCCCGCGGCGCCCAGCTCACTCTCGACGGCCAGGCATTCCTGCCGCACGCCCGGGAACTCCTCCGGGTAGCGGAACGGGCCGACGCCTCCGTCCGTCCGGGCCGGCGCGCGCTACGCATCGATGTCGTGAGCCGACGGATCGCGCCAGCGGTGCTGGTGCAGGACTTCTATCGGTTGCATCCAGAGATCGAGTTGGATGTCGTGACGTTGTTGGATGCCGACGTCGACGCTGCCATCGCCGCTGTCGAGGCTGGGACGATCGACGGCACTTTTCACGCGGTCCCAGTTCCTACGCAGCAGTTGCCGGCCACGATCAAGACCGCCCGGGTGATCGACGAGCCGCACCAGCTGCTCGTCGGACCGGGCCACCAGCTCGCCAACGCGCACGCCCTCACGCCGTCGCAGCTGGCCGGGCATCGCATCTGGATGCCCGGTCTGGTCCCCGGTACCGAGGTGGCCGCCTACTACGACGAATTCGCGGCCGCGTTCGGGCTCACGATCGACGTGGTCGGGCCGGTCTTCGGCTACGAGGCGCTGCTGGCCGAGCTCGCCGAGTCCTCGGAACTGGCGACCTTGGTGGGCGCGGGATCGCGGTATCTGTGGCCAGACAGCTATGACCTGCGGCGGATTCCGGTACGTAATCCGACCCCGATCTATCCGCTGTCGCTGATCTGGCGTGCGGCCAACCCGCATCCCGCGCTGGTTACACTTCGCGACTATCTCGCCGCCAGACGAGGGGACGCACCCGAAACCGAGGTCTGGATACCGAGCTGGGAACAGCGTTCGGCCGCAAGGTCGTAAGCAGCCTGCGACCCTGCGTCCGTCAGCCGTAGGTCGGGTGCTGCGGCCACCCCTCGGGTGAGTCCTCCCAGTCCTCCTGCCGTCCGTACACGGCGAGGTCCTGAAGGTTGTTGACGAACAGCAGCCGGTCGACGCCACGACGGGTGGTCGAGTAGGTCCGGTAGACCTGGTCACCGTCGCGGAAGAAGGCACTGAGCAGGAAGCCGCCGCCCGCGCCGCAGTCGTCGGAGAACGACGTGTCGCGCGAGGAGTAGAACGGCATGGTCCAACCGTGCTCGGCCCTCACCCGGTCGATCTGCTCGATCGGCATGTTCGACACCGTTGCCCAGGCGATGCCGCAGTCGGCGAGCACGTCCAGGGCGGTGACATTGTTGGTGAGGTGCGTGCAGCCGGGGCACAGTCCGTCCGGGCCGACGTCCATGAACTGGTAGACCATCAGCTGGTCCTGGTCGCCGAACAGCTCGCGCAGCGTCACGGTGCCGGACGTCGCGGTGAAGGTGTACTCGTCGAACGCGACCATCGGCAACCGCCGCCGTTGCGCTGCGAGTGCGTCCTGGGCGCGGGTAGCTTCCTTCTCCGCGATCAGCAGCGCCTCGCGAGCCTGCGTCCATTCCTGGGCAGATACGACCTGCGGGATCGCCATGCCGTCGAGTCTGGCAGGAAAAAACTCAATTTCAAGGCAGTCGACGGTGCGAGGGTCGCCAGGAGGCGAGATGACGTGCCTTTCGGATAAGGCTTGCCGCCGGCACCGGGATCAGTAGCAGCAGGAGGTACGGCCCGTGGTGTCCGAGCAGATAGCCGCCGGGGATGCAGAGCAGGAAAACGACCAGGCTCTGCCATGGCGAACGATGGCGGCCGTCGTTGTCGGCTGATGGTTCGACGCCGATCAGCCGCAGTCGCCGCACGTCCCGCTTCATCATCATCAGCGCGAGGGTGGCCAGCGCATTGAACGCTCCGTACAGCGCCAAGGAGATCGGCAGGCCACCGTAGCGACCCAGCAGGCTGGCCGGGAACGGCATCGCGGAGATCAGAACCAGCAGGAACAGCGTGTCGCGGACGAGCACCGGGTGAACCCGCACCACCGAACGCATCAACCGGCGATGATGATTCCAGTAGCCGGCGATCACCGAGAAGGTCAGCAGGAAGGACAGGTAGCTGTCGGAGTTCGCGGCTAACGCATGGCGCAGGCTTGCGTCGCTCGGGTGGGTGCCCACGTCGGGAACCGCCAGGCTGAGCGTCAGCAGGGTCATGGCGATGGCAAAGATGCCGTCGGACAGCGCGAGCAGCCGGCCGAGCGAGTTGTCTTCAGGTTCCTCGGACCCAGCATCGCGAGGGCTCCGGTGCCCGACCTGTTCGTCTTCGCTCACGGGGCTGTCTCGGCCTTTCCTCGCTCGACGTTGGCGGATCGCACGAGGTGGCCACGGGCGGGTCTGTTGAGGTGGATGGTAGTCGGCACCAGCATGTTCCGGACGCCGAGCACGGCAAACCTCTGCCGTGTCTGAATGGAGCGATTGCCGGTAATTTCGAAGCGTGGGTCTTACACTGTGAGGGTGGGCGTGCTCGCGCCCGAAGGGTGGCAGTGAGATGGTCTTTCAACCCCCAGGCACCGGTTCCGCTCAGGCCGCCGGCATGGCCGACGCCGGCCACCATGAGCACGGTCGCCAGGTGAACGCTGAGAACCGGGCAGAGCTCAAGGCGATCCGTGGCAGTCGACTTACCCGGTTACGGCGACTGCTCTCGCGAGTCACTCGCACTCGTCACTGATCAATCCAATCCGCCGTGCGTCGCGCCTACAATTCCTGTATGGCGCTTCCAGCTGAGGTCGAGAAGGTCCTAGCCTCGGTGCGTGATCGCTGGCCGGGCGCACTCATCGGTGCCCAAGACTCGGCTCCTGCACGGCTCTCTCCGTTAAAGATTCACCTGAGGGCCACGGGCGAAGATGCTGCTCAGTTCATCCACGAAAAACTTGGGACCACCGTGTCGCTGCGCGTCGGCATGCTGGCATACCCACCGGATGCCGCAGCTGCGCCATCCGATTGGATCGACGGGCTGCCCTCGTTCGCGGAAAGTGTTTCGGTGGCGAGCGAATCTCGACTGACGGTGCGAGCGGGACAGGCAACCCAAAGCAATCTGATACTCACTAATCTGACCACGAGTCCGATCCGACTGATCACCAACGGCGTGTTGGACACTGTGGTCTTAGATCCCGGTACGGGACAGGCGGTTGGCAGTGATTACGGGCCACGACGGTCTAAGAGACTGGTACTAACGCTGGCACCAGCGGAATCACGTGGCATTCCCGCTGTAGTTGGAGCGGCGAGCCGCACTCCGAGGCTCGGCTATCGACTACCGACAGGAAACTGGGCGGTCGTCGCCGTCCTGCACATGGACGGAGTCGGAAAGGGCCGGTCAGGTGCCATCCCGATTTATGTTGAGTGATGGGTTCGGCGCTCTACTTCAGTCCGGTCAGCCGCCGTACAGCTGAGTTTTTACGTCGAAGGTACCTTCGACTACGCGCATGGGCAGGTAGAGAAGGTTGTTGTCGTGGCCGATTTCGACCGCTCCCTCGCCGCCCACGATTTCGCCACGGGCGACCGCGGCGGTGGAGCCACTCGTTGTTTCAACTGGGCCACCGCTATCACCCTCTTGTACCACCTGCGCACTTCCGTCGTTTGCGTTGATCGCGGAGTATAGGCCGCAGGTGGTCAGATTGTCGTCATCGAAGTGCAGACACATCGGTCCTGCGGTGATCTTCAGATTGCACAGCAGTTGCGTGCCAGCTGAGTCGTTCGTAAAGGCGCCACCCTGACAGATCAAGCCACCAATAGGGTCCGTGGTGGCAACCGAAGTAACCACCCGTTGGTTTGGAGCCGTCCCATAGAACGTGCCTCCATAGGTGAAGGGACTTGTCCCGATCGTCGAGGAGCTCCCCACTTTGATGATGGCTCCGTCACAGGCTGAGTTATTTATGAGGCACTGCCTCTGTACCGGGCCGATCAGCGTGCTTGTGGACACGTCTGTTCTTCGGAAGGTCTGCCCGACCGTCCCGCAGTGGCCAGCTGTGAGGACGTATTGGTTACCACTTGCGTCGCGCACGTTGAAACCGGTGGTGCACTGGGCTTGGGTGGTTTGGTTGACCGCATAGTCTCCGGATGCAAATGGCTTGACATCATTCAGTCGGTCCCTTCGGTTAGCGCGAAGGTCGGGTGTCCTCTCCACGCGAACGAGTGAGCTGCCCCCGTACCTATTGCGTAGCAAACTTTCCGAGGCTGGCGGTCCCGAGTGGATCTCTATCAGCACGGTATCTGAGTCGTAATCAGGGCCCCATGAGTGCAGCTGGATTCCGGCTGACCGCTGCCACGCGGAATCCGCCGCGATTCTCAGAGTGAGCTCTTGCAGTGCCGTGCCAGAATTCCGCACCACTCGATACGCGACGCGGTCTACTACGTCCGCGGCCGAAACCGCGGCAGAATATTCGCCTTCTTCGTGCGAGGTCACGCTGTACTCGATGAGGCCGTCGGGTAGGACTTTAGCCATAGGTGCGATCTCGGACTGGCGAGTCAGTCGGCGCCCAACTTTCTCCGCAACGGACTGGGCCCCGGTGTTGGCTAGTTCGATGGACGAAGGTCGCGGCGCAGAACTTCCAACTACGCTGGCCGTTGCTGCATAGGAGAGAGCCTCACTCATTGGGACGATGGTGCAACATAAAAGTAGTGTGAGCGCGCGTTTCATTCTGAGACCAGATCTCTAGGTGTTAGGTGGTTTACCTAAGGAAGCAGGGCTGCCCTATGGTGATTTAATACGATACTGTGGATGGCCTGATTTTCAAATCAACTCGCCGTAGGCAGGACATCCCACGGCAAGGTGTCCGGGCATTCGGCCGGTATCTGTGGTTGTCGGTGGGTCGGCCTAGCGTGGTTCGGGTGGCAAGAAGCCGCTCGACTCAGCAGAGGAGACTGTCGTGACCACGCTGCCAGATCGACCCAACACGGCCTTACTGGTGATCGACGTCCAGCGGGGCGTCGTCGCCGAAGCACACGAGCGGGACGGGGTCATCGCCAACATCAGCACGCTCGTCGACAAGGCTCGCGGCGAAGGCGTGCCGATCGTCTGGGTCCAGCACTCCAGCGAGGAACTGGAGCGAGGGACCGACGACTGGAAATACGTTCCGGAGCTGACCCGCCAGGAGTCAGAACCGTTGGTGCACAAGGCTTTCGGCGATTCCTTCGAGGACACCGACTTGGAGCAGGTGCTGGCGCAGGCCGCAGTCGGACGGCTGCTCGTGACCGGCGCGGAGACCGATGCCTGCATCCGGTCCACGATCCACGGCGCGTTTGTGCGTGGCTATGACGTGACGCTGGTCGGTGACGCGCACACGACCGGTGATCGAAGCGCCTGGGGTGCTCCGTCGCCGGACCTGGTGATCGCACACACGAACCTCTACTGGCAGTACCACTCGGCACCAGGCCGTACCGCCGCAGTCACCCAGACGAAGGAGGTGACCTTCAGCAGCTGAGCCGACACGGTGGCCGCGTCATTCCGGTCGAGCCCGCGCCGGTCGCCACATGGTGGTCACGAGATGGCCGGACGGGACGGCGAACTCGCCGCACTCGACGAAGCCCACGCCACGGTAACGCTCGTTGTTCACCGGGTTGCACGACTCCAGATAGGCGGGCGCGCCCAGGGCGTCGATGCGGGCGAGGTTCTCCCGCAACAGGCCCATTCCCGAGCCGGCACCGCGCCGGTCGCGGTGGGTGGCAAGCAGGCTCAGATAGAAATGCGGTTCGCTCGGGTGGTGCACTTCGAATCGCTCGAAGATCGCCAGGATCCCGTCCGCGACCGACCGCCCGCAGCGGTCGACCAGGAATTGTTCGAATCCGCTCAGCTCCTGCTCGGTGAGGTCAGAGCCACCCGGCGGGATCCACAATGCGGCCGACGCGACAGCGGCCGACGCGACGGTGGGCGACGCGGCTGTGGGCGGTGCGGCTGTGGGCGACGCGGGGGTGGGCGACGCGACGGTGGGCGACGCGGGGGTAGGTGGCGCGGTGGTGGGCAGCGC